>CABYPZ010000033.1 GCA_902521005.1 uncultured Pelagibacteraceae bacterium | reverse complement strand
TTGCTTTTTTTTATTATATCTTTTGCGCCTACAGATGTAGCAATAATTTTATCATTTGGATAAGTAGGTTTAGGATTAACAACTATTAAATTAGAAAAATTGAAATTTTTCATAGCTCTAGCGCATGCACCTATATTTTCAGATAACTGAGGTTTATGTAAAATAAATTGAATATTTTTAAACATTAAAGGCTAGCAGGTGCATTATCTTTGAACAGTTTATAGTCTAAACTATCTATAAGAGCTTTAAATGAAGCATCTATAATATTTGGAGACACACCAATCGTAAACCAATTTTTTCCTTTGGAGTCTGTACTCTCTATAGATACTCTTGTTACTGCTTCTGTACCTGTATTTAATATTCTTACTTTATAATCCACTAACTTTAAATCTTTCAAATATTGAGAGTATTTTGCAAGTTTATCAACATTATTCCTGATTGCATTATCTAGTGCATGAACTGGTCCATTACCCTCACCTTCACAAAGAATTATTTTTTTATCTACCTCTAGCTGAGCTCTAGCCGAAGAAATTATATTTCCTGATTTATTTTTTTTAACACTAACGTCGTATTCATTTATAGATATAAACCTTGGAATTTCGCCCATAATCCTTCTTGCTAACAATTCAAAAGAAGCATCAGCACCGTCATAACTATAACCAATAAATTCTCTATCTTTAACTTCTTCTAAAAGTTTTTTTATTTTAGGGTCATCTTGTTTAAAATTAATACCAATTGCTTCAAGCCTAGAAACTATATTTGATTTTCCTGACTGATCGGAAACAACAATATTTCTTACATTTCCAACTAGCTCTGGTTTTATATGTTCGTATGTTTTGGGATCTTTTTGAACAGCTGAAACATGTAGTCCTCCTTTGTGTGAAAAGGCTGCAGCACCAACATACGGTAAATGTTTGTTGGGTTTTCTATTTAAAATTTCATCTAATAATCTTGAACATTGAGTAAGTTTATTAATGTTTTCCTCTTTTATATTGGTATTATAATTATTTTTAAAAATCTCTTTTAAATGAAACGTAGGAATAATAGACATTAAGTTCGCATTTCCACATCTCTCTCCTAAACCATTTATAGTTCCCTGAACCTGCCTTACACCTGAAATTACCGCTGCTAAAGAATTAGCTACCGCATTACCAGTATCATTATGAGCATGAATACCAAGGTTTTTTCCAGGAACACTTTTAGTAACTTCTTTAACAATTTCTGACACTTCATTTGGTAAAGTCCCACCATTAGTATCACAAAGAACTATCCATCTTGCACCATTATCATATGCTGCTTTAATACACGAAAGTGTATATTCTTTGTTATTTTTAAACCCATCAAAAAAATGTTCAGCATCAAACATAAATTCTTTGTTCTCCTTAACAAAAAGTTTTGTACTTTCTGAAATATTTTCTAAATTTTCTTCTTTTGAAATACCTAGGGCAACATCCACATGGAAATCCCAAGTTTTACCTACAAGACAAACCGCACGGGTATTGCTATTCAAAATTGATGATAAACCTGGATCATTATCAGCGCTTCTTCCTACTTTTTTTGTCATTCCAAAAGCTGTCATGATTGAATTTTTTAAATTTGTATTCTTTTGAAAAAATTCAGTATCTGTCGGATTTGCTCCTGGCCATCCACCTTCAATATAATCAACACCTAAATCATCTAATGCATGAGCAATTTTTATCTTATCATCAATAGAAAAATCTACACCTTGGGTTTGTGCGCCATCTCTTAAAGTTGTATCAAATATATATATTTTATCGTTGGTCATTTAAATTTCCAGTGGGTTTTATCATCTTTATCTTCAATTAAAACTCCTTTGTCTTCTAATTCATCTCTGATTTCATCAGCTTTTTTAAAATCTTTGTTTTTTCTAGCAATATTACGTTCTAAAATTTTTTGGTTTATTTCATCATCTGTAATATTTAATTTTTCTTTTTTAAATTCTTTCCATTCTTTTTGATTTTCATTTAATAGACCAACAAAATTGCACGCAGACA
>CABYPZ010000032.1 GCA_902521005.1 uncultured Pelagibacteraceae bacterium | reverse complement strand
AATAAAAAAATCTATTGAAAAAGAAAATAATATCTCAACTCTAAAAAAATCAAATTTTATAATCGTAATTGGTGGAGATGGTTTCATGTTACAAACACTTAAAAAATTTTATAAATATAAAAAACCATTTTATGGAATTAATTCTGGTGATTATGGCTTTTTAATGAATAAATTTTCAAAGATACAAACTATTAAAAATTTTACAAAATCTAAAGTTATATCAATCAATCCCCTCCAAATGAAAGTTGTTAATAATTTAGGTAAAATAAAAAAATCAATTGCAATAAATGAAGTTTCTATTTTGAGACAAAGTAGACAAGCTGCATCCATCACAATTAGTTCTGGTTCAAAGCAAATAATAAAAAAACTTATAGCTGACGGTGTTTTAGTTTCAACTCCAGCTGGGAGTACAGCATACAATTTGTCAGTACACGGACCAATATTGAATTTAAATTCAAAAAAATTATCGATCTCTCCCATAAGCCCCTTCAGACCCAGAAGATGGAAAGGAAAAATTATTGGTGAAAAATCAAAAATAATAATTAAAAATTTAAATCCAAAAAAAAGGCCAATTAGTGCTGTAGCTGACAATTTTGAAGTACGAAATGCACAATATATTTATATATCAATTAATAAAAAAATAACATTTAGTTTGCTGTATAATAAAAATAGTAACATTGAAAAGAAGATTAAAATCGAACAGTTAAGGAGAGAAACTAAAGCTTCTTAATAATTGAACTTGTCAAAGATAAATTTATCCTGTTTTTTAACGATTTCTAAAGTTTCATCGTCATAATAATAATCTAAATCTTTTTTTCTCTTTGAAGGATTTACAATTTCAATTTCTTTTGTCTTATCTATTCCTAGTTCTTTTATAAGGACTTCTAAATCATATTTTAAATTTTCAACCTTCACAAATTTATTTATGAAATTATAATTTTTATCAAAATCAATTATATTTTGATAATTTTTTATTTCTGAATATATTTTTTTCCTATAATTAGGTTGAGTAAACATAATTAAATATCTAAATGTCATATAGCCAAAATTACAGTATAAAGAGGAGAAGAAATAATGTTCCGCTAATGGACTATTTTTCTTATTCGTAAGCAATTCTTTTAACCACTTTTTAAAATTATCTTTGTTGTAAGGATCAGAATACAAGCTTTCTAAATTCGTATTGTTTTTAAAAAGTTGATTTTTTAAATATTTTATTTTTTTAAAGTATTGTCCATCAATGTTGTTAATTCTAGAAATGTTAAATCTTTTTTTTACAAAATTTCTAAATAAAGAATCATCACTTCTCATCATGCATCCATAGCTCCATCTAGATATGTACCAATCAAGAGGGTTTCTTATTGATCCTAGAAAAAATAATTTTTTATTTAATATTTCATCCGTAACATAATCATGTGGACGCGTTATCTTTCCTTCTTGAATATGGTTTTTGAGAAATTTCTTTATTGAACTTATTCCAGTCTTTTCTAATTCAAGAAAACATATTTTGCTGGAAATAAACATTTTTATAAACTTTTATTTACTTTCAAACTTTTATTATATGTATCAGAAAACTTACTTGAGAAAGGTTTAAAATTATTTTTAAGTTCCTTTTTTTTAAATATTAAAAAATATTCGTAAAAATATTTTGGTATAGAATTTTTATAATTAAATTTAGAAAAATCTCCTCGCCTCTCAAAAAAATAAGAATTAATTAAAATATTTTTACAACTTAAAACTTGATCAATCATGTTTGCTGTATCGGTAAAATAATTAGGATGTCCTTTTTTTCTAGCTCCTATTTCTGCTGCAATAGCTGCTTCATCGTTACTATGATATATAGAATTTTTTCCTGTTAAATATAGATTTCCCTCTGGTTTTAAAACTCTAAAAAATTCTTTTAATGCTTTATCTTGATATGTCGCATCAAAAGTAGCTAAACAAACTACATTATTGAAATGATTATCAGGGAATGGGATATTTTCAGCCTCAGAAATTTTAAAATTATTGATATTATTTTTTTTTTGCCAATTGTTTATACA
>CABYPZ010000031.1 GCA_902521005.1 uncultured Pelagibacteraceae bacterium | reverse complement strand
TTTAACAATCAAAAGAAAGCTAGAATAGAAGGAAAAGGAATTCTAAATAACAGAATTTCAGAACATATACTCTCCTCTCTTTCAGAAATAGGAATCAAAACTCATTTAATCAAAAGACTTAACATGAGAGAACAGCTTGTAGAATTAGTAGATATTATTCCAATTGAATTTGTTATAAGAAATATTGCAACTGGTTCTTTGACAAAAAGAGTGGGTATAGAAGAGGGTACAGTTTTGGACTATCCTTTGATTGAATATTGTCTTAAAAACGATGAGTTAGGCGATCCAATAGTTTCTAGGGAACATATCTTAAATTTTAATTGGTTATCGAATATTGAGCTAGATTTAATTAATGAACAGTGTTTTAGAATAAATGATTTTTTGCAAGGAATGTTTAGGGGTGTAGGAATTAAACTAGTCGATTTTAAAGTTGAATTTGGAAAAGCAAAATCTGATGGGAAAATAATTCTGGCAGATGAAATAAGCCCTGACTCTTGCAGATTATGGGATCAAGAAACA
The DNA here is from genome assembly GCA_902521005.1 of uncultured Pelagibacteraceae bacterium. Taxonomy (GTDB): domain Bacteria; phylum Pseudomonadota; class Alphaproteobacteria; order Pelagibacterales; family Pelagibacteraceae; genus Pelagibacter. The sequence goes on along the minus strand of CABYPZ010000031.1, from coordinate 1,628 downwards.
GACAAAAAATTAGATAAAGATAGATTTAGAAAAGACTTGGGAGATTTGGTTGAGGCTTATCAAGAAGTAGCAAAAAGGCTTGGTATACTCCACGAACAAACAAATATAAGACCAATAAAATTTCCAAAACCTACCGCAGTAAAAATAAAGAAAAATAAATGAAAATAAAAGTAATCATTACTCTTAAAGATGGAGTTTTGGACCCTCAAGGAAAGGCAATACAGCAAACTCTTAATGGTATGAACTTTTCACAAGTAAAAAGTGTAAGACAGGGCAAATATTTTGATATTGAGGTAAATGAGACTGATGAAGAAAAAGCCAAAGAAAAAGTTGAGGATATGTGCAAAAAACTTCTGGCAAATTTGGTAATTGAAAATTATAAAATTTTATAATTAATTAATGAAATCATCTGTAATTATTTTTCCAGGCTCTAACTGTGATAGAGACATGGATGTTGCATTAAAAAAATTTGGTTTTAAAAACCAGATGGTTTGGCACAATGATGCTAATATACCAAAAAGTGATTTAATAGTATTGCCAGGTGGATTTTCATACGGTGACTATCTTAGATGTGGAAGTATAGCAGCTAAGTCTAAAATTATAAAATCAGTCATTGATTTCGCAAATTCTGGAGGTTTAGTATTGGGTATTTGTAATGGTTTTCAAATATTGATTGAAACAGGACTTCTTCCTGGTGCTCTATTAACAAACAAGTATTTAAACTTTATTTGTAAAAATGTTTTTGTAAAATTAAATGAAAATGAGAGTAAATATTTTAAAAAAATTAAAAAAAATATCCTTGAGCTACATATTGCTCACAATGATGGTAATTATTTTTGTACAGATGATGAGCTAAAATCTTTAGATGATAATAATCAAATTGCTGTAAAATATTGTAGTAAAAATGGTGATGTCTCTGAAAATTTTAATCCTAATGGATCAATAAAAAATATCGCAGGAATATTTAATAAAAATAAAAATATTTTAGGAATGATGCCACATCCAGAAAGAGTCATTGATAGAAGTTTATCAAGCGAAGATGGAACTTTCTTTTTTAAAAATTTAATTGAAAACCTAAGATAATGGAAGTAAACGAACAAATAGCTATTGATCATGGATTAAAAAAAGAGGAATTTGAAAAGATATGTGATTTGCTAAAAAGAAAACCAAACATTACTGAACTTGGTGTTTTCTCCGCTATGTGGAATGAGCATTGTTCTTATAAATCATCAAGAATCCACCTAAAAAAACTAAATACAAAAGGGAAAAAAGTTATTCAAGGGCCTGGAGAAAATGCTGGAGTAATTGATATTGATGATGATGATGCAATAGTATTTAAAATCGAGAGCCATAATCATCCATCTTTTATTGAACCTTATCAGGGTGCAGCCACAGGTGTTGGGGGAATAATGAGAGATGTTTTTACAATGGGGGCAAGACCAATAGCAAATTTAAATTCTATTCATTTTGGATCACCTGATCACCCTAAAACAAAAAATTTATTAAGAGGCGTTGTTAAGGGTATAGGAGGATATGGTAACTGCATGGGGATACCGACAATTGGAGGCCAAACATCATTCGATGAATCTTATAATGGAAATATACTTGTTAACGCTATGACTTTAGGA
>CABYPZ010000030.1 GCA_902521005.1 uncultured Pelagibacteraceae bacterium | reverse complement strand
AAGACTCAATATTATATCCTCTTCCAGAAAATAGACCAACTACTCTTGCCAAAACTCCTGCTTCGTTATCAACCCAAACTACTATTATATGGGTATCTAATTTTTGTTTTTTTCCAGGAATACTATATGCAGATTTAGATTTTGCCATTAAACTAAAGTTTTACCCTTGCCTGAGATTTTATTGTTTTTTTGATCTTTTGGACCTAAAAGCATTTGATTGTGTGGCTTACCTGAAGGTATCATTGGAAAACAATTTTCTTCTTTATCAACCAAACAATCAAAAATTACAGGTCTATCTGTATTAAGCATTTCTATGATTTTATCATCTAACTCCTCAGGTGTTTTGGCTCTAATACCAACACATCCATATGCCTCTGCCAATTTTACAAAATCAGGAAGGGCAGCTGTATAACTTTCAGAGTAATTTTTATCATGTAACAGTTCCTGCCACTGTCTTACCATTCCCATATATTCATTATTTAAAATGAAGATTTTTATAGGTAAACTGTACTGAACAGCAGTAGACATTTCCTGCATAGTCATTAATACTGATGCCTCACCCGCAATATCAATAACTAATTTATTTGGATGGGCAACCTGAACTCCGACTGCTGCAGGTAAACCGTACCCCATTGTTCCCAACCCCCCAGAAGTCATCCATCTATTAGGTTTGTTAAATTTATAATGTTGAGCTGCCCACATTTGATGTTGTCCAACTTCAGTAGTGATAAATGTTTCCTTATTTTTTGTTAGCTCATACAACCTCTCTATCGCATACTGAGGTTTAATGCTTTCTTCACTGTTAATATAATCCAAAGATTTAATAGATCTCCATTTTTGAATCTTTTCCCACCACTTTGAAATCTTTTGTTTGTTAGATTTTGAAAAATTAAGTTTTTTCTTTGAAATAGTTTTAATTGTTGCTTTAATAACATCGGTTACATCACCTACAATTGGTAGATTGACCTTCACATTTTTATTTATCGAAGATGGGTCAATATCAATATGAACCTTTTTTGACTTGGGTGAAAACTCATCTAATTTTCCAGTAATTCTATCATCAAATCTTGCACCAATGTTAATCATTAAATCACATTCATACATTGCATTATTAGCTTCATAGGTTCCATGCATTCCTAACATACCCAAAAATTGGTTATCGTCCCCTGGATAAGAACCCAATCCTTGTAATGTCGTAGTGATTGGAAAACCAGTAATACTTACAAGCTCTCTCAATAATGCACTGGCTTGTGGGCCTGAGTTTATTACTCCTCCACCAGTATAAAAAACTGGTTTAGATGAATTTGACATTAATTTAATTAGTTCATCAATTTCTTTTTGTGAAAAAAGGTTTTTACTTTTTCCATTTAATTTTTTTTGTTTCTTATATTTTTGATATTTAGTTTTTTGAAACTGAATATCTTTTGGAATATCAACTAATACAGGGCCTGGTCTTCCACTAGTAGCGACCTCAAAAGCTTTATGAATAGTTTTGGCTAAATCTTTAACATCTTTTACTAACCAATTATGTTTAGTGCATGGTCTTGTAATTCCTGTAGTATCACATTCTTGAAAAGCATCAGTTCCTATTAGATGGGTTGGGACTTGTCCAGATATACAGACTAGCGGTACCGAATCCATGTAAGCATCGGTTAAAGCAGTAACAACATTTGTTGCACCGGGACCAGAGGTAACTAAAACTACACCTGGTTTTCCTGTAGACCTTGCATATCCCTCAGCAGCATGACCGGCACCTTGTTCGTGTCTTACTAAAATATGTTTTACAGATTGATGATTTTTAAGTTCATCGTAGATAGGAAGAACTGCACCACCAGGATATCCAAATACATTTTCAACACCTTGATCTTCAAGACATTTAAATACTATTTCTGCACCTGAATATATTTTAGACATTTCTCAATCTAGCTGAAGTTGTGCTGATTGGTCAAGTTTAACTATGACTATCTAAGAATTTTTTTTAAATTTGAGCTAGTGATATTTTTATCAATATAGGTCCAATTTGCCATTTGACCTCTGGCCCAAGTGAATTGTCGCTTTATATATTGCCTTGTTTTAATTGATATTAAGTCTTTTGCTGCTCTTAAATCGCATTTATTATTTAAGTAATCGGTTATTTCTTCAATTCCTATTACTTTTTTTGCACTATTTTGTTTTTTTAACTTC
>CABYPZ010000029.1 GCA_902521005.1 uncultured Pelagibacteraceae bacterium | reverse complement strand
TTGCCAAGTCCAAAAGGTAGAGATTTTACACCTGGAGAACTTCTGGGCTGTGTTTCGGGAGAACTAGGATTAAGAAAATTTTTAGAAAGTAACGGACATGAATTAATTGTTACAAATAGTAAAGATGGTGATGGATGTGAAGCTGATAAACATATTGTAGATGCTGATATAGTTATATCGCAACCATTTTTTCCATACTATTTAACTAAAGAGAGAATTGCTAAAGCAAAAAATCTTAAGATGGCAATTACTGCAGGTATTGGTTCAGATCATGTGGATTTACAAGCAGCTATGGATAATAAAATTGATGTAGTTGAAGTAACCTTTTGTAACTCAAGATCAGTAGCTGAACATATTGTAATGATGATTGTTTCTATGGTCAGAGATTACCATAATCAACATAGAATTGTTAATGAAGGTGGATGGAATATTGCTGATGCAGTTCAAAGATCCTATGATGTTGAAGGTATGCATATTGGAACAGTTGCTGCAGGTCGTATAGGTTTAGATGCTTTAAGAAAAATGAAACCTTTTGATGTTCATTTACATTATTTTGATAGACATAAATTGCCAGAAAGTGTTGAGAAAGAATTGAACCTTACTTTTCATGAATCTGTGGAGTCAATGGTTAAAGTATGTGATGTGGTTACAATTAACTGCCCACTTCACCCTGAAACTGAAAATCTTTTCGATGATGCAATGATAAGTAAGATGAAGAAAGGTGCATATATTGTAAATACTGCTAGAGGAAAAATTTGCAATAAAGATGCAATTGCAAAAGCTTTAAAAAGTGGTCAATTAAGTGGATATGCGGGAGATGTATGGTTCCCACAACCAGCTCCTAATGACCATGTTTGGAGAAGCATGCCTAACCATGGAATGACACCTCATACCTCTGGTACATCATTATCAGCTCAAGCTAGATATGCTGATGGTGTAAGAGAAATTTTAGAGTGTTTCTTTGAAGGAAAAGAAATTAGAAACCAGTACCTTATTGTTCAAAATGGACAATTAGCTGGTATGGGAGCGCACTCTTATAGTAAGGGATCAGCTACAAGTGGATCAGAAGAGGCAGCAAAATATAAAAAAAAATAAAGTTTCATTAAGAAAATTTTATAAACCATTTATCGCCACATATATATTTTTTAGTGTGGCGATAAGTTTTTACCCTAGTTTTGATTTTTATTCCTTCAAAGGACAATTATTAATTTTGGGTGTTTCTATATTCAATGGCGTGATGGGGTTTTACGTAAAAAAACTATAAAACATAAGGTTCATGTTTTACTTCATTATTCAAAACTCTCTCAACTGCAAATGCACTAATATCTATTGTCTGATAAGATCCAGTTGTAATTAGTTCTGTTAGTGCTCTTCCTATACCGGGTGCTTGCATCAATCCTCTGCCAGTAAATCCTGAGGCCATATATACATTTTCATATTTTGGATGTTTTCCTACTACTGCATTATTATCTAGTTTATTACAATCATAGTAACCTGCCCAGCCTCCAGTAAGTTTTAGTTCTTCAAAATCAGGAATTCTTTTTGCAAGTGCTGGCCAAACTAGTTCTTCAAAATCGTTCCAAGCTGGTTCTAAATCTTCGGCATCAAATACTGATATTGGAGAGCCTGCTAAATATTCTTTTCCCTCAGGTCGCCAATATACTCCAGTAGTCAGATCTCCAGTGAGTGGCATTTCAGGTATATGCTTTGGGCATTTTACTCTAAATACAGTATGTTTTTGGGGCACCACAGGAATATCATCTAACAATTCTTTGGTCCAGCATCCAGCAGCAGATACAATTGTTTTGGCCTTAATTTCTGACAAATTCTTAACTTCACCTTGTACAAAGGTTGCTCCAAGCTCAGCAGCTTTGCTTTTTAAAGCTGTATGAAATAAAAATGGATCTATCCAACCTTCCGTCTTATTATCTGTAAAGGTAGCTGTTTCTATGCCTTCATTATTTATATAAGGAAATATATTAGTAAGTTCAGATCCTTTAATATTTTTGGTTCCTGCTTCGCAAGCTTTATGATTTTTTAAAGCCCTATATTGTTCTTCAGCATGCTCAGGTCCAAACATAAGCAAATAACCATTGGGTACCATGCTTGCGGTAGGATGTGGGTTTTTTTCTGTTTTAAGTATATCTGGCAATTGAAAAATAAAATCTTTTGCAAATTTACCAAGTAAAATATTTTCTTTCTGAAAAAATTGTCTTCTAAATCCTCCAAGCGACAAGGGGAAAGAGGCATTTTTATAAGTTGGATCTCTTTCAATTACTTTAACTCTTCTTCCCT
>CABYPZ010000028.1 GCA_902521005.1 uncultured Pelagibacteraceae bacterium | reverse complement strand
ATAGTATTTCCCGTTTATAACGAAGAAGATAATTTAGAAAAACTTATAAGTGATTGGCACAAAAAACTTAAAGAAAAATTAGATAATCAATTTGAATTTGTGATAGTGGAAGATGGTAGTAAGGATAGAACAAAACAAATAATCAAGGATCTAGAGAAGAATTATCCAATTGTTAATCTATCCCAAGACGAGAGACGTGGATATACAAAGGCTGTTTTGGATGGGATTAAAGGATCAAATGGTGAATATATATTATGTACAGATAGTGATAATCAAATAAAGGTATCTTCATTGATTGAGAATTTAAACAATTTACCTTTTAATGAAGAATTTCTATTTGGTTATAGAAATCCAAGAAAAGATCCTTTTAATAGACTTTTATATAGCCAACTTTTTAAAATTTATCATGACATAATTTTTAACTCAAAACTAAAGGACCCTAGTTGTCCGTTTGTTTTGGGTAAAAAAAAATTATATATGAGTTTACCATTTGAAGAACTATCTAAAATGAAAGAAGGATTTTGGTGGGGATTTGTGGGAGTTTGTATCAAAAAAAAAATTTCCTTTAAGGAAGTTCCAATCGAACATTTCAGCAGACAAACAGGAGAAGCGGGTTATAAATTAACGAGTTTACCTGGTATAATATTAAGAAATTTTATTGGATTGCTTAAGATTAGGATTAAGTAAATTTTTTTAAAGGCACAAAATTACCTGAAATTTGGTGCGGCCAGAGAGACTCGAACTCTCATGGAGATTTCTCCACTTGGCCCTCAACCAAGCCTGTCTACCAGTTTCAGCATGGCCGCATATGTCTCAGATTAATTGAATGACAAACATGTTTCAAGTTGGTAAATTTATTATATGCAAATGACATCTGAAATTAAAAGAGTTACTGATCCAATATTTAAAAAAATATCTAAGGCTATTCCAGAGATAGAATGGTCCATACATGCTCCATACATTTATAAAATAAACAAATTAAAAAAAGAAAAAAATGCTGTCATACTTGCACACAATTATCAAACACCTGAAATATATCATGGTGTTTCAGATTTTTCAGCAGACTCTCTTGCTTTAGCTATCGAAGCATCAAAAACTAAAGCAGACAAAATAATTATGTGTGGTGTGCATTTCATGGCTGAAACTGCAAAACTAATGAACCCAGAAAAAAAAGTTTTATTACCAGATATGATGGCTGGATGTTCATTGTCTTCATCTATTACAGGTGCAGATGTGAGAGAACTTAAGAAAAAAAATCCAGGTGTTCCAGTAGTATCATACATTAATACATCAGCAGACGTAAAAGCAGAAACAGATGTTTGTTGTACTTCTGCAAACGCTGTTAAAATTGTAAACTCACTAAATGTTAAAAAAGTAATATTCTTACCTGATGATTATTTGGCAAAATACGTTGCATCTCAAACAGATGTAGAAATAATTTCTTGGAAAGGAACATGTGAGGTTCATGAAAAATTTAATGATGTGGAAATAAATGAAATTAGAAAAAATAATCCAGGTATTAAAGTTATAGCTCATCCAGAATGTCCGCCTGAGGTTATTAATGCAAGCGATTTCACTGGATCTACTAGTGGAATGATTAAATATGTTAAAGACAATCAACCCAAGAAGGTTATGATGGTTACTGAATGCTCAATGAGCGATAATGTGCAGGTAGACAATCCAAATGTAGAATTTATTAGACCTTGCAATTTATGCCCTCACATGAAGAGAATTACATTGCCCAAAATTTTAGATTGTTTAGAGAACGAAACAAATGAAATAAAGATGGACACTGAAACTATTGAAAAAGCAAGAAAATCAGTTGAAAGAATGACAGAAATAGGCAGATAAAAACTCTGTGTCTAAAATTAAATTAAGTAAAAACTTTATAAATTCTGCTTGTAAACTTGCCCTCAACGAAGATCTATACCCTTCTGGAGATATAACTTCAAACCTATTAAATAACCATGAAATAGCAAAAGTTAAAATGATATGTAATCAGAAAGGAATAGTTGGCGGTTTAGAGTTTGTAAAACAAACTTTTAAGTTAATAGATAAAAAAATTAAATTTAAAATAAAAAAAAAAGAAGGTTCAAAAATCAATAAAAAAACAGTTGTTGCAACTATTGAGGGAGATCTTAAAAATATTCTTATTGGTGAAAGAGTAGCTCTAAACTTTGTGTCTCATATTTCGGGTATTGCAACAAAAACAAATGAATTTATAAAAAGAGTAGGAAAAAAAACTAAAATTTGTTGTACCAGAAAAACAATCCCCAATTTGAGAGTAATTCAAAAATATGCTGTCAAATTAGGTGGTGGAATAAATCATAGATTCAATTTAAGTGATGAATTTCTAATTAAAGATA
>CABYPZ010000027.1 GCA_902521005.1 uncultured Pelagibacteraceae bacterium | reverse complement strand
CATTCATTAGGTAAGTTTTTAGTAATAGGCATAGTTCCTTTAAATAGTAGGTGTAATCTAACTTTCCAAAAACCAAAATTTGGTATTGTTACTATAGCTTTCTTCCCAACTCTGAGTAATTCATTAATTACATTTTCAGGATCTAAAAAAGCTTGTAGTGTTTGACTTAAAATGACGTACTCAAAAGAACTGTTGGGAAATTGTTTTAAATCTTTTTCAGCATCTCCCTCAATAACAGTAAGACCTCTTTCAATACATTTCTGAACATTTTTTTTTGAGATTTCTATACCTCTAATATCCTTAGTGATGTTATTATAAATATAATCCATTAATTCACCATCTCCACACCCAACATCTAAAACTTTTGAATTAGTTTCAATAAGTTTTGCAATTATATTAAATTCTTTTTTCATTTATTTTCCCATAAGAAGTATTTAAAAAATTTTTTACTGCACTTAAAAAATCAGGCACATCTAATAAAAAAGAATCATGACCTTTATCTGATTTTATTTCAACAAAACCAACATCTTTACCCAGTGAATTAAGAGCGATTACAATTTCTCTATTCTCTGCAGTTGGATATAACCAATCTGATGTAAAAGAAATTATAAAAAATTTTGTATTAGATTTTTGAAATGCTTTTGACAGGTTACCACCAAATTGTTTGGTTAAGTCAAAATAGTCCATAGCTCTAGTGATGTATAAATAGCTATTAGCATCAAATCTATCAACAAACACAGATCCTTGATATCTTAAATAGCTTTCAATTTGAAAATCTGCATCAAAGCTAAATTTAAGGTCATCTCTTTCTTGAAGTTTCCTTCCAAATTTTTCCTGCAACCCTTTTTTTGATAAATACGTAATATGTGCTGCCATCCTAGCAACAGATAATCCTTTTGCAGGAGATTTATTTTTTTCTTCATAAAAGCCATTTTGCCAATCACTATCTGCCATTATTGATTGCCTTCCTAACTCATTAAGAGCTATATTTTGTGCTGAATGACTTGCAGTACAAGCTATTGGTATTGCTGTATGAGATTTATCTGGAAAGTTCGAGATAAATTGTAAAACTTGCATTCCACCCATAGATCCACCAATAACTGAAAATAATTTTTCAATGTTTAGATGATCTAATAATTCGTACTGTGCATTGACCATATCATTTATAGTAATAACGGGAAAATCTGTTCCAAATATTTTTTTATTTTCAGGATTAATATCACTTGGCCCATAGGACCCCATACAACCTCCCAAAACATTTGCACATATCACAAAATATTTATTTGTATCAATTGCCTTACCTGGACCAACAGCATAACTCCACCATCCCTCTTTTTTTGTTACTGGATTGATACCAGAAGCAAACTGATCCCCTGTTAGTGCATGGAAGACTAAAATACCATTGTCTTTGTTTTCATTTAGTTTTCCATATGTTTCGTAAGCAATTGGAAAATTTGATATAGATTTACCACAATCTAATTTTAAAGTTTTTTCTATTACTATTGTATTTACCTTATCTAATTTGTTCATATTTTATCAATTTATGAATTGTGAGGTAAAAAAACTTTTTTAGCGGTTTTTTTATAGCGCTCGCAATTCAGTTAAATCAGCGCAAATATTGTTTACAGGATACAATTATTTATGTCAATTTTAAATAAACTCACTTATTTTATGTAAATAATTAATTTTTTATTTATAAAGTAAAAAAAATAAAAAAATTTATGACATCTCTAAGTTTTAGGAAAATAAAAACCATAGCTTATAGGCCTGGGAGGTCCCAACTCGCTAAAAATATGAAGGCTATTAAATTATCTGCTAATGAGTCAGCATTAGGAGTGTCCCCAAAAGTTAGAAAAATTATAAATAATAATAAATTAAACTTATCTAAATACCCAGATGGAAAATCTACAGATTTAAGAAAAAAAATATCTTTAAAGTTCAAATGCAATAAAGATAAAATTATTTGTGGATCTGGTTCAGATGAGATCATCCAATTAATTTGTCAATTATTTCTCAAACCAAAAGATGAGGTAGTGGTCCCCCAATATAGTTTTTTAATGTACAGAATTTATGCAAATATTGTAGGTGCGAAAGTATTATTTGCAAAAGAAAAAAATTATAAAATTTCTATAAATGAAATTATAAAAAAAATAACTAAAAAAACAAAAATTGTTTTTTTGGCAAATCCAAATAATCCTACAGGGACCTACATTTATAAAAAAGATCTTATATTATTAAGAAAAAAGCTTCGAAAAAATATACTTCTAGTTATAGATGACGCTTATGATGAATATATGTTAGATAAAAATTATTCATCAGGATTAGATATCTTTAAAAATAAAAAAAATGTTTTTATTTTAAGAACATTTTCAAAAATATATGGATTAGCATCTTTAAGAGTTGGTTGGGGATATGGGGATAAAAAAATTATTAATGCACTTAATATTATTAAACCCCCATTTAATGTAAATAAGTTTGCGCAGTTGTGTGCAATGAAAGCTTTAAGCGATAGTAAATTTATAAGTAAATCAGTAAAGCACAATTACTTCTGGGTGAAAAAAGTTAAAAAAGAAGTAGAGAGATTTAATATCAACACAAATAGTGTTAGTGCTAACTTTTTATTATTAAACTTTAATAAATGTAAGCTTACAGC
>CABYPZ010000026.1 GCA_902521005.1 uncultured Pelagibacteraceae bacterium | reverse complement strand
AATATTTGTTGTTTTCTAATCACCTCTTAGTTTTTGTATAAAATTCTATGTCAATTCTAAAGCAAAAAACTCTAAAGCAACCAATAAAATTTAGTGGTGTTGGACTTCATTCAGGAAAAAAAGTTGATATGACAATTAAACCTTCGTCACCAAATTCTGGAATTACTTTTAAAAGAATTGATTTACCAAATAACAACGTTATCGTTCCGAATTTGTTTAACGTAGTGAACGCAAACCTTTGTACAACCATTGCTAATGAGCATGGAGTAAAAGTGTCGACAATTGAACATTTAATGTCGGCGATGTATGTTTTGGGTTTAGACAATGCAATTGTAGAATTAAATTCACAGGAAGTTCCAATTATGGATGGGTCTGCAAAAAATTTCGTAGAGAAAATAATTACTGCAGGTTTTGTAGTTAGTGACGCGCCAATCAAATTTATAAAAATTGAAAAAACAGTTTCAGTTGAAAAAGAAAACAAATACATTAAAATTGAAAAATCAAATATAAGCTTAGATATAGAATTTGAAATTAAATATAAAAATCCACTGATTGGGGTTCAAAAAAATAAAGTTAGTGTTTACCAGGATAATTTAGACGAAGTATTGAGTTCTAGAACTTTTTGTTTATATGAAGATATAGAAAAATTAAAAAGTGCTGGGCTTGCATTAGGAGGAAGTTTGGACAACGCGATAGTAGTTAAAGGGAATAAAATTTTAAATAAAAATGGATTAAGAAATAACTTAGAATTTGTTAATCATAAAATTCTTGATTGTATAGGTGATATTTATCTTGCTGGATATAAGCTGATTGGATCTATTCAATGTTCACAAGGTGGTCATAGTTTAACAAATGTTCTATTAAGAGAAGTTTTTAAAGATAAAAGTAATTTCTCAATTTTTGAACTAAAAGAAAAAAGTTTACCACATAGTTTTATTAATAAATCTGCGCTAAAATCTATAGCATAAAGATTATACTTTTTTTTAAATTCTGTTAAGAATTTAAAAATGAATTTTATTCTTAAATTATCAATAATTTTACTTTTTTTGACCCCTGTGTCTTGTAGTAAAAAAATTGAAGTAGAACAAATTAAAGAGGTTAGTGTCGATCTTCAAATGATAGAAGCATATGAAGAAGGCATGAAACAGCTTAACTTAGGTCAATCCCTAATAGCTGTAAAAAAATTTAATGAAGCTGAATTATTATTTCCCCAATCTAAATGGGCGCCTCGTTCAGCTTTAATGTCTGCATACGCATATTATGATTACTCCTTTTATAATGATGCAATAGATGAAGTTGACAGATTTCTTAAAACTTATCCAAATAGCAAAAGGAAGGACTATGCTCATTACCTTAAAGCCATGTCATTTTATAATCAAATTGTTGATGAAAAAAAAGATTTAGGACCAATTTTAGAGGCAAAACAAAATTTCCAATTTATAATTACTGAATATCCAGAGAGTGAATATGCGATGGATGCATCATTCAAACTTGAATTAATTGAGGAAATCTTAGCAGCAAAAGAGATGCATATTGGAAGGTTTTATCTAAAAAAAGAAAAATGGATACCAGCTATAAATAGATTTAAAAAGGTTATAAAAGATTATGACAGATCTATATATGCCGAAGAAGCACTGCATAGACTTGTTGAGGTACATTATAGAATAGGTTTATTAGAGGAATCTAAAAAATATGCAATTCTACTTGGTTACAATTATCAATCTGGAGAATGGTATCAAAATTCATATAGAGTATTTAATAAAAATTATGAAAAAATTAGTGATAAAAAAAAGAAAAAAAATAATAAATCTATTCTGAAAAGAATTTCATCTATACTCGCAAAAGATAATGAATAATAATGAGATAAAGAAGAAATATAACGATAAGATTAAAGAAATAAAATTACATAATAAGTTATATTTTGACAAAAATAATCCAAAAATTTCTGATGCAAAGTACGATCAGCTCAAAAAAGAGATTATTAAATTAGAAACCAAATATCCATATTTAGAAAATAAAGACTCCCCATCAAAAATGGTTGGTTTTAGACCTTCAAAGAATTTTTTAAAATCTAAACATCGAGAAAAAATGTTATCCTTATCAAATGTGTTCACAAAAGAGGACTTAATTAATTTTGAGAAAAAAATAATCAATTATTTAGATTTAAATAAAAAAATTCCAATTGAATATAGTGTTGAACCAAAGATAGATGGTATATCAGCGTCACTTACCTATAAAAATGGAATTCTAGTTACAGGTGTTTCCAGAGGTGATGGAGACCAGGGTGAATTAATAACTGAAAATCTGAAAACAATTAAGGATATACCTCACAAAATTACATCAAAACATTTTCCTGATGACATTGATATAAGGGGTGAAGTATTCATTTTAAATAGTGATTTTGAAAAAATTAAAGATAATTTTGCGAATCCTAGAAATGCAGCATCTGGAACATTAAGACAAAAGAATCCTGATGAAACAAAAAAAATTCCACTGAAGTTTATTGCTTACAGTTTTGGATTTTTTAATCAAAATACTTTTTTAAATCAATCTGATTTTATTCGATCTTTAAAAAATTGGGGCTTTAAAATAAGTGATCATAATAAAATAATTTCTGGTACAGAAAATTTATATAAGAATCATTTAGAATTTGAAAATAAAAGATTTGATATTGATTATGATATAGATGGTTTAGTTTATAAGGTTAATAGTT
>CABYPZ010000025.1 GCA_902521005.1 uncultured Pelagibacteraceae bacterium | reverse complement strand
TCTAAAAACAAAATTAAATTAGAGGAATTCATTCATGGTATTGAACTGAAATCTTATGAGTTTAACTTGTATAAAACGAAAAAAATTCATAAGGATATAATTTTAAATGTAATAAAATTAAAAAATCAAGCTGACGTTAAATTGAGAAATAGATTAAAAGCTATTCTTGATGGTGTTAATTTTACAAGAGACTTGGTGTCTGAACCTGGAAATGTTTTACATCCAGATGAATATGCCAAGAGAATTATTAAACTTAGAAAATTTGGATTAAAAGTTACCGTATATGATCAAAATAAGTTAAAGAAGATGGGATGCAATGCATTGCTAGGAGTGGGGCAAGGAAGTATAAGAGGTTCTTATTTAGTGACTATAGAATGGAAAGGATCAAAAAATAACTCTAAACCTTTAGCCTTTGTTGGAAAAGGAGTCTGCTTTGATACTGGTGGCTATTCACTTAAACCTGCAAAATTTATGGAAGATATGACTTATGATATGGCAGGTTCAGCAGCTGTAGTAGGTTTAATGAAAACTCTTGCATTAAGAAATTCGAAAATTAATGCAGTAGGTGTAGTAGGACTTGTAGAAAATATGGTGAGTGGAAATGCTCAAAGACCTGGAGACATAGTTAAATCTTATAGTGGTAAGACAATAGAAATTTTAAATACAGATGCAGAGGGAAGATTAGTTTTGGCTGATGCTTTAACCTTTACTGAATACAAATTTAAACCTCAATTTATAATTGACTTAGCAACTTTAACAGGTGCCATTATAGTTTCTTTGGGCTCAGAATATGGTGGACTGTTTTCAAACAATGATAAATTATCTAAACAATTAATTGATGCTGGTGAAAAAGTTGACGAAAAACTTTGGAGAATGCCTCTTCATAAAAACTTTGATAAATTAATAAATTCAAAAAATGCTGACATGCAAAATATAAACTATGTAGGAGGTGCTGGATCTACAACTGCTGCTCAATTTTTACAAAGATTTGTAATTAAAAAAACTCCTTGGGCCCACTTAGATATAGCTGGAATGGCCTTTTCAAAATATGGTGGAGCATTGAATTCAAGTGGAGCTACAGGTTATGGAGTAAGATTATTGAATAATTTAATTGAGGAGAACTATGAATAATTTAGAAAAAACTTTATCAATTATTAAACCAGATGCGGTTGAGAGAAATTTAGATAATGAAATTAAAGAAATGTTCAAAAATAAAGGTTTTTCAATTGCAAAAGAAAAAAAAATTCAGATAGAAAAATCTGAGGCAGAAAAATTTTATAAAGTTCATGAGACAAAACCATTTTATAAAGATCTTTGCTCGTATCTTTCATCTGGACCAATCGTAGTAATGGTACTTGAAAGAGAAAATGCTGTGCTAGCAAATAGAGAATTAATGGGTGCAACCAATCCAAAAGAGGCAAAAGAGGGTACTATCAGAAAAAAATATGGAATTTCAATTGATAAAAACTCAGTTCATGGGTCTGATAGCATTGAAAATGCTAAAATTGAAATAGATTTTTTCTTCAAAGATTAAATATTTTTAATATAGCTTTAGGATATAATTTGTGTTCCTGGATCAAAATTTTTTTTGATAACGTTCTAGGGGTGTCATTTTTATTAATTTTTACTTTTTTCTGAAGAATAATTTTTCCAGAATCTAATTTAGAATTTACAAAATGTACCGTACAACCTGAATAAGTCTCATTATTTTTAATTACTCTTTCATGGGTATTTAAACCTTTAAATCTAGGAAGTAGGGAAGGGTGAATATTTAATATTTTTCCCTTAAAACTTTTGATAAAGTTTTTGGATAATATTTTCATAAAACCTGCGAGACAAATAAAATTTATCTTATTTTTTTTTAGCTCTAAAATAATTTTTTTTTCAGCAATAGATTTTTTTTCAAAATTAAATATTTTACTTTTAATTTGAAATCTTTTTCCAAACTGTAATCCTTTAGATTTTGGGTTATTAGAAACTATTAAATTAATCGATATTGGTGATTTTTTAAGTTTTGAAAATTTTATGAGTGATTTTAAATTGCTACCTGTTCCTGAAATAAAAACAGCTGTTTTTATTTTTTTAGATCCAGTTGATAGAGCCATTTAATTTTACTTTATCTTTACCTCTTGTAATTTTTCCTATTATATATGGTTTAAATCCTCTTGAGAAATACTTCACAATTTTTTTATAATTTTTAGGATTTACTATTAAACAAAAACCAACACCACAATTGAAGGTTTGAAGCATTTCTTTATCCGATATACCGTTTTTTTTTAACCATTTAAAAATTTTAAGAGTTTTAATTTTATTCAAATTGATTTCTGCAATTAAATTATTTGGCACTATTCTTTTAACATTATCTGATATACCGCCACCAGTGATATTTGCACATCCATTAATTAAATTTCTATTAATTAATTTAAGCAATTCTTTCACATAAATTTTGGTTGGTTTTAACAACTCTTTTTTTAAAAAATTATTTCTTTTAATATTAATTTTTTTTTTTTTAATCAAGTATCTAATAAGAGAATACCCATTAGAATGAAGTCCACTAGAAGGAATTGCTATCACTAAATCATTTACTTTAATTTTATTTTTACTTAAAACTTTTTTTCCATCAACAATACCAACTGCAAAACCTGCAATATCAAATTTACCTTTCTCATATGTACCTGGCATTTCTGCTGTTTCACCACCAACTAACTGGCATCCTGATTGTTTACATCCTTTTAATATACCTTTAATAATTGACTTTAATTTTGTTAAATCTATTTTGTTGATAGATATATAGTCTAAGAATAAAATAGGCTTTGCACCTTGTACTATCAAATCATTTACACTCATTGCTACAAGATCAATTCCAATTGTATTATATTTGTTTAGTGTATTAGAAATTTCAATTTTAGTTCCAACACCATCAGTACAGGCAACAATTTTGGGATTCCTTATATTATTTGGAATATCTGATATAGAACCAAAACCCCCTATATTTTGAAAATTTGCACCTTTTTTTCTATTTTTTGACTTTGAAGATATATATTTAACAAAAATATCTGCAGCTTTGATATTAACGCCACTTTTTTGATATGTTAGACTTTTATAATTCATTAAAAATTTTATGTTTAAAAATAAGATAAATACACTTTCATTTTATATTTTGTTTCTAATAATCTTTATAATTTTTATTAAGTTTTCCACAGAAAAAGTTTTAGCAAATTCATATAAAGTAAGTGATATAGAAATTTCAGAACCTT
>CABYPZ010000024.1 GCA_902521005.1 uncultured Pelagibacteraceae bacterium | reverse complement strand
GTAAATGTTAATAGAAGTAATTTATCAGATTTCTTAGGTGTTAAAAAATTTAAATACGGCGAAGTTGAAGCTGAAGATAGAGTAGGAATTGTTACAGGTTTAGCATGGACAGAGTTTGGAGGAGAAATTTTAAAAATTGAAACTGTTAATATGCCAGGCAAAGGAAGAATGCAGATAACCGGTAAACTTGGTGACGTAATGCAAGAATCCGTAAAAGCAGCAAAATCTTTTGTAAGATCTAAAAGTCTTGACTATGGTATTATACCTCCAACTTTTGAAAAAAAAGATTTTCATATTCATGTTCCAGAGGGCGCAACACCAAAAGATGGTCCATCAGCAGGTATAGGTATGGTTACATCAATTGTTTCATCAATTACCAAAAATCCAGTTGATAAAAATATCGCAATGACTGGTGAAGTAACTATTACAGGTCAAGTTTTACCAATTGGTGGATTGAAAGAAAAATTATTAGCTGCACATAGAGCAGGTATTAATCAAGTTATCATACCCAAAGAAAATGAAAAAGATTTAATAGATATACCAAAAAAAGTTAGAGAGGATATTAAAATAACTCCTGTCGAAAATGTAGATGAGGTATTAAAAATTGCACTTAAAAATGAACTGAAAAAAGTCGAGTGGACAGAAGTGGAAAATATTTCAAAATCAGAAAAAGATCAGAAATCTCAAGCAAGTATTCAGTAAATAACAATTTACATTAACATCACCTTGTTGTATTAGTACCATGTTTTTGGGCGGTTAGCTCAGTTGGTAGAGCATCTCGTTTACACCGAGGGGGTCAAAGGTTCGAGTCCTTTACTGCCCACCAAAAACGGGGGGGTGTAGCTCAGTTGGTTAGAGCGATCGCCTGTCACGCGATAGGTCGAGGGTTCGAGTCCCTTCACTCCCGCCAAAAATGATAATAATTCTCAAAAACTTAAATTAATGAACATTGAGGCCTTAAAAAACGTGACTAAATTACACTTCAAATTGATCTAAAATTACATATATCTATCTCACAAACTTAACAATAATGCTATTTAAATAGCTTTAATATAATATAAAAACTAATATAATATGACTCCTTTCAGAATTTTCTTATTCAATAATTTTATAAATTAACGGAACTATTATGCTTGCGGATTTTTTAAAAGATTATTTACCAATTATTTTATTCCTAATTATTGCTTTAGGATTAAGTTGTTTTTTTATAATATTGAATTATTTACTTTCACCCAAGAATCCAGATCCAGAAAAATTATCTGCCTACGAGTGTGGTTTCGAACCATTTAATGACTCAAGAATGGAATTTGATGTAAGATTTTATTTAGTAGCAATACTTTTTATTATATTTGATCTTGAAATTGCTTTTTTATTTCCTTGGGCTATATCACTTGGAAAAATTGGCTTATTTGGCTTTGTTTCGATGATGATATTTTTATTTATTCTTACAGTGGGATTTGTTTATGAATGGAAAAAAGGAGCTTTAGATTGGGAATAAGATGACTTTTAATAATCGTGAAAAAGAAATACCTGATGAGTTTAAACAATTAGCTAAAGATTTTAGCGAAAATGGTTTTATCACAACATCCTTTGATAATTTGGTTAATTGGGCAAGAACAGGATCTCTACATTGGATGACTTTTGGATTAGCTTGTTGTGCGGTTGAAATGATGCAGACATCAATGCCAAGATATGATCTTGAAAGATTTGGTGCAGCACCAAGAGGATCACCAAGACAATCAGATGTAATGATAGTAGCTGGAACTTTAACAAATAAAATGGCTCCAGCTTTAAGAAAGGTTTACGATCAAATGCCAGAACCAAGGTATGTAATTTCAATGGGCAGTTGTGCAAATGGAGGTGGATATTATCATTATTCTTACTCTGTAGTTAGAGGTTGTGATAGAATAGTGCCTGTAGATGTTTATGTCCCCGGGTGCCCACCATCAGCGGAAGCTCTTTTGTATGGAATAATGCAATTACAAAAAAAAATTAGAAAACATGGATCTTTAACAAGATAAATATATGGACTCTTTAAAAGATTTAGAAAAATTAATAAATTCTGAACTTTCTACTAAAATCAAAGGTTCAAAGATAAAGCATAATCAAATCTATTTAAATATAAGTGATGTTGATTTGATTGATGTAATGTTATTTTTGAAAACAAATAAAAGTACAAAATTTAAACAATTAATTGACATAACAGCTGTTGACTACATAGAGAAAGAAAAAAGATTTAAAATAGTTTATTTATTACTAAGTCATGAATTTAATCATAGAATTCAAGTTGATTTTTCAATTAATGAAAACGATTTAGTTTCAACATTAGTTTCTATATTTCCTGCAGCGAATTGGATGGAAAGAGAAGTATTTGATATGTATGGAATAAAATTTAAGGATCATCCCGATTTAAGAAGGATCCTCACGGATTATGGATTTGAAGGACATCCCTTGAGAAAAGATTTTCCGCTAACTGGCCACACAGAAGTTAGATACAGTGAAACAGAGAAGAAGGTAATTTATGAGGATGTTAAATTAGAACAAAATTATAGAAATTTTGATTTCGAAAGTCCTTGGAAAGGTACTGAATACATTAAAGATAAAATTAAAGAATAATGTCAAAACAAAGAAAAAAATTAAGTTTAAATTTTGGACCTCAACATCCAGCAGCTCATGGTGTACTTAGATTAATTTTAGAATTAGACGGTGAAGTTGTTGAAAAAGCAGATCCACATATCGGATTACTTCATCGTGGTACTGAAAAGTTAATTGAAAATAAAACATATGTTCAAGCGATACCTTATTTTGATAGATTAGATTATGTTGCACCCATGAACCAAGAGCATGCATTTGCTTTAGCAATCGAAAAAATACTAAAAATCGATGTACCCATAAGAGCACAATATATAAGAGTAATTTTTTGTGAGATAGGAAGAATTTTAAGTCATATATTAAATATTACTACTCAAGCACTTGATGTTGGAGCTTTGACACCATCTCTCTGGGGTTTTGAAGAAAGAGAAACTTTAATGACTTTTTATGAAAGAGTTTCTGGTTCAAGATTACACGCTAATTATTTTAGAGCTGGAGGTGTTCACCAAGATTTACCAAGAGGACTTGATGATGATATTGGTGAGTTTTGTCAAAATTTTCCAAAAATAATAAATGATTTAGAAAATCTATTAACTGACAATAGAATTTTTAAGCAAAGGAATGTAGATATTGGAATTGTTAGCAAAGAGGATGCGTTAGATTATTCTTTTTCAGGAGTTATGTTAAGAGGTTCAGGTGTACCATGGGACTTAAGAAAATCTCAACCTTATGAATGTTATAATCAATTTGATTTTAAAATTCCAATTGGAAAAAATGGAGACTGTTATGACAGATATCTTTGTCGAATAGAAGAGATGAAGGAAAGTGTAAAAATTATAAATCAATGTTTATCTTCACTCCCAAAAGGACCAATAAAATCTTTAGATGGAAAGCTTAGCCCACCACCAAAAAAAGAATTAAAGGAGTCGATGGAAGCATTAATTCATCATTTTAAACTTTTTACGGAAGGCTATAGAGTTGATGAAGACGAAATATATGTTGCTGTGGAAGCTCCAAAAGGTGAATTTGGAGTTTATCTTATATCTGATGGAACCAGCAAACCATATAAGTGTAAAATAAGAGCACCAGGTTTTTCACATTTGCAAGCAATGGATTACTTAATTAAAGGCCATATGTTAGCTGACGTACCGGCAGTCTTAGGATCTATGGATG
>CABYPZ010000023.1 GCA_902521005.1 uncultured Pelagibacteraceae bacterium | reverse complement strand
TCTTTTTATCCATAAAAGTCAAAAAAAACTTGAAAATATAAATTTTAAAAATATGAGAGAAGAAACTGTATCGTTAAATAACTTCAAAAATTCCTTAATTTTAATTAATTTCTGGGCTACTTGGTGCGCTCCATGTAGAGAAGAAATGCCGTCTTTGAATGCTTTACAAAAAAATAAAAAATTTAAGAATTTAAAGGTCATACCAATTAACGTAGGAAGAGAGGACTTAGAAAAATCAAAAAAATTTTTTAAAGAACTAAACATTGACAATTTAGAAATTTATTATGATGAAGACATTCATCTAGCTAAAAAATTTCTTTTAAGAGGTCTCCCCACAACAATATTTATAAATAAAAATGGAGAGGAATTTGCAAGAGTTATTGGATCTATTAATTTTGAAGATGAGCAAATGATTGAATGGTTACAAAAATTTGATTAAGTTTTAAAAAATGGAATTAACTTTAAAAACAAAAATTATTGAACCTGAGGATCAAAAAATTAAAAATGCAGTTATTCTTCTTCATGGATACGGCGGTGATGGTGAAGATATAAGCATGTTGACACTTAATTGGAAAAGATTTTTGCCTAATACAATTTTTTTAAGTCCAAACGGTCATGAAAAATGTAATATTAATCCAAGTGGATACCAGTGGTTTGATTTATCAATTGATGATTCTAAATATATTTTAGAGGAATCTTTAAAAGCAGAAAAAATAATAAAAAAGTTTATAAATGAAGTTAAAATAAAATATAACTTAAAAAACTCTCAAATATGTGTAGCTGGTTTTAGCCAAGGATGCATGATGTCTATAAATATCGGATTAACTTCTGACGAAAATTATGGATGTATAGTTGGATTTTCAGGAAAAATTATAGATAAAAAAAATCTTTCTGAAAGAATTACCTCTAAAACTAAAATACTTTTAATACATGGAGAATTAGACTCAATTGTACCTTCCAGCTTTTTACTGGATGCAAAGGATTTTTTGATAAGAGAAAAAGTGGATGTATATACAAAATTAATAAAAAATTGCGAACATAATATACCAGTTGAAGCATCGAGCCTTGCTTTAGAGTTTATTAAAAAAAACATAAATAATTAATATTTTTTTAACTTATTTTTTGTTACATTGATTAATAATAATATTTAAGTTAGTCTATTTATATGATTGAAGGTAAACTTGAAAATATGTCTCTAGAAAAATGTCCAGCATTAGTTTTGAATGCTGATTATAGACCACTAAGTTATTACCCTCTTTCATTATGGAGTTGGCAAGATTCAATAAAATCTGTTTTTTTAGATCGTGTAAGTATTGTTAGCCAATACGATAGAGTAATACGAAGTCCATCATTTAGTATGAAGCTTCCAAGTGTAATAGCATTGAAAAGTTATATTAAGCCTCAATCAAATCCTAATTTTACAAGATTTAATGTTTTCCTTAGAGATAAGTTTTCTTGTCAATACTGTGGTAGTGACAAAGAATTAACATTTGATCATTTATTACCACGATCAAAAGGAGGAAAAACAGATTGGGATAATGTTGTTACAGCGTGTTCATCTTGTAATGTTCAAAAAGGTGGAAGATTGCTTAAATTTTCTGGTATGAAATTAAACCAGAAGCCTTTTCAGCCAACTACCGAAGATCTTCACAAAAATGGTAAAAATTTCCCACCTAATTACCTACATAAGAGTTGGATTGATTATTTGTATTGGGATGTTGAGTTAGAACCTTAACTAATACTTTTCAGAAATTGTAATAGCTATTCTTGAGCTAGTTTTAATTACCTTATCTAAAATTGAATAAAATCCTTCTTTAGTCGCACCATTATCATATGCTATATCTTTATGATGAAGTTCATCCTCTCTAAATTTAACTATCTTTTTTTTTAATTCTTTTTCATCATCTTCAATTCTATTAATTTGATTTTGATAATGTTCATCGATTACCTCTTCAACAGAGGCTGTACAAAGCATTGCAGCTTTAGTTCCAAGAATAGTTGATCCAAAACCAAGACCAACACCTAATAAATCCCATAAAGGTAAAAATTTAGTTGGTTTTATATTCCTTTTTTTAATTTCTTTATCAAAAAATTCTGCATGTTCTTTTTCATGTTTTTTCATTTCCTCAATCTGATTTTTTAATTTATCATTTTTCATGAATGTTTTTAGAGCTAATAATTGACCTTCATAAATTTTAATAGCCCCCCTCTCGCCCGCATGATCAACTCTTATAAATTGTTCTAGTAGTTTTTTATCTGTTTTTTTCATATTTAAGTATCACCATTGATATAACTATAATTAATCCTGATATAAGTACATTAATAGTCGCAAGAGAAAAACCTAAAATTTTAAATGTTACATCCTTACAATTAGGCACTATTTTATTTAATGATTTGAGCAAATCTTCTTTATTAGTAATGTCAAGATTATTTGCAGAACATCCTGAAAATTCTGGAAAAAAATTATTTTCTATTCCAAAGTGATAACCAGATAACACTAAACTTATTAAAAATGTTGTAGACAAAAGATAAAGCCAAAGATTTTGTTTCAAATTTGTGTAACCAAAATAACAAATAAATATTGCAATAATATATGGGAACCTTTGATATACACATAATTTACAGGGCTTTGCTCCCAAAACAAATTCAATATAAACTGCACTTACCAAAGTAAAAATACTTACAAAAGCTATAGCTAAAAAAAATTTTTTTTTAGAAAGAATTGTATTCATTTAATTACTGAAGTTAACTAGAAATTTATAGACAAGATATGATATGATTATTACAATTAAAGAAATTAAAATAGATACAGTTAATAATCTTTTTTCAATAACTTTTTTCATTGTTGGATCAAAGTTCCCTATTAAAAATGCAATTATGAAAAATCTAGAACCTCTTGTAACGATTGAGATCATTATAAAATAAATAATGTTAAAATTAACAAAACCACTAGTAATAGTAAGTAACTTAAATGGAACTGGCGTGAAACCTGCTATAGCTAAAAGTGTAATCCAAGCAATAACACCACCGTCGGAGGAAACTTTATCTTTCAAAAAAGATGTATTATCTACACCATATAATTCAAATATTTTTATGCCTATTTCATTAAAGAAAACATATCCAATAAAGTAGCCCAAGCAAGCTCCAAGAACAGAACCAATTGTAGCTATTAATGCAATTCTTAACCATTCTTGTTTTTTAGCTATAGTCATTGGAATAATTAGTACATCGGGTGGTATTGGAAATATAAAACTTTCAATAAAAGAAAAAAACCCTAAAAATAATTTAGATTTTTTATGTCCTGCTAGTTTTATAGATTTTAAATAAAGTTCTTTAAACATATTTACTTTTAATACAATAATTCTTCTTATACTATTATTTTATAAACAAAATAATGATAAACAAAATAGGGCGAATGGCGGAACTGGTAGACGCGTTGGACTCAAAATCCAATAGTAGCAATGCTGTGAGAGTTCGAGTCTCTCTTTGCCCACCAAAAAGATATGAAACTAAGTAATATAAATAATTTATTAGAATTATTCTTTATTCAATATGAAAAACAATTAGATAAAAATAAAATTTTATTATCCTCACTTAAGAAGCCAGAAAAAAAATATAGTTGGCACGAAACTTGCCAGTCAATAACTAAATTGTCCAATGAATTAAAAAAATATGTAAGTAAAGGAGATAGATGTTTACTAATTTCTGAAAATAGACCTGAATGGTTTATTTCTGATTTATCTATTATGTTATCAGGGTCAATAACAGTTCCTGTATATACAACATATGCTGAAAGGGATTATGAGTATATAATAAATGATTGTTCTCCATCAGTATTATTTGTTTCAAACACAGAGCAATTTAACAAAGTAAAAAATATAATTAGAAGTAAAAAATTTATTAAAAAATTATTTTCTTTTGATGATTTAGAAAATGTAAATCAAAATGAGTATCAAAATATAAATAAATTATTTCGCGATTTTAATAATTTAAATAATAATTTCAAAACTAATATAAATAGAAATGATCCTGCTTGTATAATTTATACTTCTGGGACTCAGGGAAACCCAAAAGGAGTTATTTTGAGCCATGGAGGTATTTTAAATAATTGTGAAGGTGCAATTGAAATTTTAGAACCATTAATAAAAAAAGACCAAACAAGATTTTTGACCTGGTTACCATTATCTCATTCTTATGAACACACAGTTCAATTTGTTCAAATTACGGTTTCAGCTAGAGTATTTTATGCAGAGAGTATTGAGAAGTTAATTCAAAACATGAAAGATTGCAGTCCAGAAATTATGACCGCTGTCCCAAGATTTTATCAAAATCTTTATCAGAAAATAAATGCAAGTTTTAGCAAAGCAACAGGTTTTAAAAAAATATTAGTTCAAAAAATGCTAAATCTTGGACTTAAAAAAATTAAAAAAGAACCCCTCAATTTAATTGAAAAAATTCAGGATAAAATTTTAGATAAAATTGTAAGGAAAAAAATAAAGTCCCAATTTGGAGGCTCTCTTAAAACTTTCGTTTCAGGAGGAGGAGCTCTTGATAAAGAGGTAGGGTTTTTCCTAAATGCTATAGGTTTACCTACGCTACAAGGTTATGGTCTAACAGAAACATCTCCAGTAGTGAGCTGTAATCCAATAAATGACATTAGAGTAGAAACAGTTGGACCTCCATTTAAAGGAAATCAGGTAAAAATTGCAGAGGATGGAGAAATCCTAGTTAAAGGTGAAAATGTAATGCTTGGATATTGGAATAACAAAGAAGAAACAGATAAAGTATTAAAAAATGGTTGGCTTCATACAGGAGATATAGGAGTTTTTGATAATAATTATTTAAAAATCACAGATAGAAAGAAAGATATTTTGATTACACCCGGTGGAGATAATATTTCACCATTAAAAATTGAAAATGAATTAATAAATTCTGGGATAATAGATCAGGCCATTGTTTATGGAGAT
>CABYPZ010000022.1 GCA_902521005.1 uncultured Pelagibacteraceae bacterium | reverse complement strand
GAAATTTCAAAGAAGAAATCTAGTTAGAAATGTCGAATATATATTTGTTGACGATGGAAGTTCAGATGACTCAATAAAAAAAGTATTAAAATTTTTTAAAAATAAAAAAAAAATTAAATACAAAATTATTAAAATAAAAATTAATTCAGGTAAGGGCAATGCTTTAAAAAAGGGAATTTTAGCTGCAAAAAAAGATTGGATTTTAACTTTGGATACTGATATTTCAGTTTCACTTTTACAACTTGAAAAGTGGATTAAAAAAAAATCTATTGATAATAATAGTGTTTATTTTGGTTCCAGGAACTTAAAATATTCTGAAATAGAATTTAAATTTCACAGAAAAATATTAGGTATTTTTTTTTCAATTTTACTAAGAATTCTATTCCAAATTGACATAAAAGATACTCAATGTGGTTTTAAATTATATAAGAAAAAAGTAGCAAAATATTTGTTTAATAACATTAAAGACACAGGTTTTGTCCATGACGTCGAGGTTGTATTGCTCTCTAGAAAATTCAATTATGGAATAAAAGAACTCCCAGTTACATGGATACATAGGAATGAAAGTAAATTAAATCTTTATGTTGATACTTTTAAAATGTTTTACAAATTATTTATAATTAAAAAAAATTTATTTAGTTTCTACAAGTAATAATATATTAATAACCAATAAAGATTCTAATGAAACTAACTGATCAACAAATAAAAGATATCAAAAATCAACAATCTCAAGAAAATAAAACAAAAAGAGTTGTTGCTGCGGAATTAGAAAATATACTTTATGAAGCAATCCCAGTATTAGATCATGGTTTCATAAGAGTAATCGATTATATGGGTGATGACTCTTCAATAGTTCAAGCTGCGAGAGTTTCTTATGGAAAGGGAACAAAAAAAGTTTCCACTGACTCAGGTTTAATAAAATATCTGATGAGGCATTGGCATAGCACACCTTTTGAAATGTGTGAGATTAAATATCACGTTAAACTTCCTATTTTTATTGCTAGACAATGGATTAGACATAGAACAGCAAATGTAAATGAATATTCAGCAAGATACTCGATATTAGACAAGGAGTTTTACTTACCAGAACCTAATCATTTAGCAGCACAATCAAAAAATAATAGACAGGGCAGAGGAGATATTTTGCAAGGTGAACAAGCAAAAAAAGTTTTAGATTTGCTTAAAGGTGATGCTGAAAGAACATATGACAATTATGAAAACATGTTAAATGAGAGATATGACGGTTCTGTAATAGATGAATCACAGAATGGTTTAGCTAGAGAACTAGCTAGAATGAATCTTACTTTAGGAACATATACACAGTGGTATTGGAAAACAGATTTACTAAATTTAATGAATTTTTTAAGATTAAGAGCTGATCATCACGCGCAATATGAAATAAGAGCCTACGCTGATGTCATGCTAGATACATTAAAAAGATGGGTCCCAATTACTTATGAAGCGTTTTTAGACTATAGAGTAGGTGGAACTGAAGTTTCCAGCAAAGGTAAGAAAGTTTTGAAAAAATTAATAAGTGGAGATGCTATTGATTTAGAAAGTTCTGGACTTTCAAAAAGAGAATGGAATGAATTAATGGAGGCTTTTGAAATTAAAGATAAGACTCTTTAATTTTTTTTGCTAATTCAATATATATTTTTGAAATTTCATTATTAATATCTTTTTCTACAATAGGTGTTCCCATATCACCTAATCTTCCAACATCCGGGTTAATTGGTATTTCTCCTAAAAATTCTTTATTAAATTCATTAGCTGTTCTTTTCACACCTCCTTCCCCAAAAATTGGGTATTTTTTTCCATCATCGCCTTTGAAATAACTCATGTTATCAATTAAACCAATAATTTTAACTTTTAGTTTATCAAACATTTGTATACCTCTAATTACATCTTGAAGAGCTATTTCTTGAGGTGTTGATATAATTATAACTCCATCTAAACTAATTTCCTGAGAAAATGTTAGTTGAGTATCTCCTGTGCCTGGAGGCATATCAACTATAATAAAATCTAAGTCTTTCCACAAAACTTTTTGAGTAAATGTTTTTATAGCACTTGTTACCATCGGACCCCTCCATATCATAGGAGTTTGTTCATCTGTTAAAAATCCTATAGACATACATTGAATTCCATATTTTAAAATTGGAATTAAACTTTTACCATCACTCTCTGGCTTGTTATTAATAGAGAAAAGCTTTGGTAAGGATGGCCCATAAATATCTGCATCTAATAATCCAACTTTGCATCCTAATTTACTTAATGCTAATGCAAAGTTTGTAGCAAAAGTCGATTTTCCAACCCCACCTTTTGCGCTTGATATAGCTATAGTAAATTTTGTTCCTTTAATAGGGTTTTTTTGAAACCTTTTTGGTTTTTGCGCTTCATTTAGTCCTACTTTTTTGTCATCCATAAAAAACAACTTACCTTGTTTTTCTTTATAAAGACACTATATAGAATGTCATATGAGTGATTTTAAAAATCAAAGTCCTTGGGGAACACCTCCCGGTGGAGGTGGAAATGGAGATGGTTTTAGACGTGGACCAACACCTCCAAATATTGATGAAGTAGTTAGGAAACTTCAAGATAAAATTAAAAGATTTTTCCCTGGAGGCTCTGCATCTGGCGGCAAACCTATAATTTTAGGTTTAATAATTTTATTAGTTATTTGGGCACTTAGTGGATTATATAGAGTGTTACCTGATGAACAAGGAGTAGTGTTAAGGTTTGGTAAATTTGTTAAAACAACTCAACCTGGTTTAAATTACCATATACCTTTTCCAGTAGAAAGTGTTCTGACACCAAAAGTTACAAAAGTTAATAGAATGGATATTGGCTTTAGATCAGAAAGAGACAGTGGATTTGGATCAAGTGGTGTAGCAGATGTTCCAGAAGAAAGTTTAATGTTAACAGGTGATGAAAATATTGTAAATATAGACTTTTCTGTATTTTGGGTAATAAAAGATGCTGGAAATTTTTTATTTAAAATTCAAGATCCAGAGGGGACAGTAAAAGCAGCAGCAGAAACTGCAATGAGAGAAGTTATTGCAAGATCAAATATTCAACCAATTTTGACAGAAGGAAGATCAAAAATTGAGATAGATACACAAGAAATTATCCAAAATATTTTAGATGAATACAATTCAGGTATTCAGGTTACCCAAGTTCAAACCCAAAAGGCTGACCCACCTGACCAAGTGATAGATGCTTTTAGAGATGTTCAAGCAGCAAGAGCTGATATGGAAAGATCTAAGAACGAAGCACAAGCATATGCAAACGACGTAATACCAAGAGCTCGAGGAGAAGCTGCAAAAATTTTACAAGCTGCTGAGGCTTATAAAAAAGAAGTAGTTGCAAAAGCTGAGGGTGAAGCAAGCAGATTTGTATCTATATTCACAGAGTACTCAAAGGCAAAACAAGTAACTCAAGAAAGAATGTATCTTGAAACAATGGAAAAAGTTTTAGCTGATATAGATAAAGTAATAATTGAAAAAAATGCAGGATCAGGGGTTGTTCCTTATCTTCCTTTACCAGAACTTAAAAAGAAAGTTAATTAAATGAAACCAGGAAAATTTTTATTACCAATAATTATTGTTTTAGCTGCAACAGCTTTCTTTTCTATATTTATAATTAAAGAAATTAATCAGGCGATCGTTCTTCAGTTCGGTGATCCAAAAAGAATAATTTCTAAACCTGGTATTTATTTTAAAATTCCATTTATTCAAAACGTGGTTTTTTTAGATAAAAGAATATTAAATTTAGATGCACCCCCAGAAGAAGTAATTGCATCTGACCAAAAAAGATTAATCGTAGATGCATTTGCAAGGTTTCAAATTATAGATCCACTTAAATTTTATATTTCAGTTGGCAATGAAAGAGTTGCAAGATCTAGACTATCAACAATTATAAACTCTAGAATAAGAAGTGTTTTAGGAACGCAAAGATTACAAACATTGTTATCAGAAGATAGAACTAAACAAATGTCATTAATTCAAGATGGAGTAAATAATGAAGCAGAAAAATTTGGTATCAAAATTGTAGATGTTAGAATTAAAAGAGCAGATCTTCCTCCTGCAAACAGTGAAGCAATTTACAGAAGAATGCAAACTGAAAGAGAAAGAGAAGCTAAAGAATTTAGAGCAAAAGGTGCAGAAATGGCAATTACTATTACATCCACAGCTGATAAAGAAGTAACAGTTATATTAGCTGAAGCAGAGAAAGAATCTCAGATCATGAAAGGTGAAGGCGATGGTATGAGAAATAAAATTTTTGCTGAAGCATTTGGAAAAGATCCAGAATTTTTTGCTTTTTATAGAGCAATGCAAGCTTACGAAAAAGCACTGATTGGTGGTGAAACTTCATTAATACTTTCACCTGATAGTGAATTCTTCAAATTTTTTGGAAATATAAAACCTAAGTCAGAATAAATCTTTATATGAGAGAACTGATCATAGCATTTGGTCTATTCTTATTTATTGAAGGTATTTTTTACGCCTTATTTCCATCAAAAATGAAAAGTATTTTATCGAAGTTAAAAGATATTAATGAAAAACAAATGCGAAGTGGTGGATTTATATTTGCACTGATTGGATTTATAATAATTTGGTACATGAAAAATGACTTTTAAAAAATTTAAAAAATTTATTATATTATTCGTATTTACCAATTTTGTATTGTTAAATACTGTAAGATCTGCTCCAAATTCTTTTGCTGATTTAGCTGAAAGATTAATGCCATCAGTTGTAAATATATCTACATCTCAAACTGTTACTACCAATTCAAATTCATTTCCTTTTCAATTTCCTCCAGGTTCTCCATTTGAAGATATGTTCAAAGATTTTGGCACACCTCAAGAAAGACAAGCTTATGCTTTAGGTTCTGGTTTTATAATTGATGAAAAAGGGATAGTTATTACAAATAACCACGTAATACAGAATGCAGAAGACATTTTAGTTAGAGTAAACGGGGATGAAGAATATAAAGCAAAAATTATTGGAAAAGATCCATTATCT
>CABYPZ010000021.1 GCA_902521005.1 uncultured Pelagibacteraceae bacterium | reverse complement strand
TGAAGTATGTTGGTAAATTATTGAGTATTCCTTATATGAAAGTTTATGAGGTAGCTACATTTTATTCTATGTATAATTTATCTCCTGTAGGCAAATACCATATACAAGTATGCACAACTACACCATGTATGATAAGAGGAGCATACGATTTAGTCGATGTCTGTAAAAAAAAAATCAATGAAAATCAAAATCATCTTTCAAAGAATAATATTTGTTCATGGACAGAGGTAGAGTGTTTAGGAGCCTGCGTAAACTCACCAATGATACAAATTAATGAAGATTATTATGAAGATTTAAATGCGAAAGATGTTGAAAAAATAATAGATAAAATAATGAATAATGAAAAACCGGTACCTGGCTCATACAAGGGAAGAAAAAATTCTGAACCAGTAAATAATAGAAAAACATTAATAGATAATAAAAATGCTTAAAGACGAAGATAGAATATTTAAAAATTTATATAGTGATACAGGAGCAGATATTGATTCTTCTATTAAAAATGGAGATTGGCAAGATGTAAAAGGTATATTTTCAAAAGGTAGAGAGTGGATAATTGAAGAAGTTAAATCATCTGAATTACGTGGACGTGGTGGAGCAGGATTTCCAACTGGTTTAAAGTGGTCATTTGCTCCAAAGGAAGTTGGTTCAAGACCACATTATTTAGTAATAAACGCTGATGAATCTGAGCCAGGAACATGCAAAGATAGAGACATTTTAAGATTTGAACCGCAAAAATTAATTGAAGGATGTTTTTATGCATCTTATGCAGTAAATGCAAATAAATGTTATATTTACATTAGAGGTGAATATGTCAATGAAGGTAAAGTTTTACAAAAAGCAATTAACGAAGCTTACGAAAAAAAATTAATTGGAAAAAACGCTTCTGATACTGGTTGGGATTTAGATATATATATTCATTATGGTGCTGGGGCATATATTTGTGGAGAAGAGACAGCTTTACTTGAAAGCTTAGAAGGTAATAAAGGCCAACCAAGATTAAAACCCCCTTTTCCAGCACTAGTAGGTTTATATGGCTGTCCCACAATTGTTAATAATGTAGAAACAATTGCGGTAGTTCCAACAATTTTAAGAAAAGGTGCAAAGTGGTTTTCAAGCATTGGTAAGCCAAAAAATACTGGAACTAAAATATTTTGTATTTCTGGTAACGTTAATAACCCTTGTAATGTTGAAGAAGAAATGGGCATTCCCTTAAAAGATCTCATAGAAAAACATGCGGGTGGAGTTGTTGGAGGATGGGAAAATTTAAAAGCTGTTATTCCGGGTGGTTCTTCTATGCCATTGTTACCCAAAAAAATTTGTGAAACAATTACTATGGATTTTGACTCACTAATAGAAAATAAGAGTGGTCTTGGCACTGCGGGAATAGTTGTGATTAATAAAGATCAAGACTTAATCAAATGTATGGCAAGAATAGCAAGATTTTATAAACATGAAAGTTGTGGACAATGCACACCTTGTAGAGAAGGATCCGGATGGATGTGGAGAATGTTAGAAAGAATGGCAAAAGGTGAAGCATCGAAAGATGAAGTTGATATGCTTTTAGATGTTACCAAACAAATCGAAGGTCATACAATATGTGCATTTGGAGAAGGTTCAGCATGGCCAGTTCAAGGTTTGTTAAGACATTTTAAAAAAGAGATAGAGAAAAGAAATAATTTTTCTCCAGTAGTAGATACAAATAAAAATATTCCATATTTGGTAGATCAACACTTATTAGAAAAGGACAATGCTTAAAGTAAAAGTTAATGATATAGATCTTGAGGTAGAAGAAGGGCTTACAGTTTTGCAAGCTTGTGAACAAGCTGGAGCTGAAATACCTAGATTTTGCTATCATGAGAAATTATCTATAGCTGGGAATTGTAGAATGTGTTTAGTAGAAATAGAAAAATCTCCTAAACCAGTAGCTTCATGTGCTATGCCAGTTACTAATGGTATGAATATTAAAACAAATACTGAATTTGTTGAGAAGGCAAGAAAGGGAGTTATGGAATTTTTACTTGCCAATCATCCATTAGATTGTCCAGTATGTGATCAAGGTGGAGAATGTGATTTGCAAGATCAATCAATGTTTTATGGTGTAGATAAATCTAGATACAAAGAAAACAAAAGATCTGTGCCTGAAAAATATATGGGTCCATTAATAAAAACTCAAATGACAAGATGTATACATTGTACTAGATGCATAAGATTTGCCACAGAAGTAGCCGGAGTACCTGAATTGGGAGCTATTGGAAGAGGTGAAGACATGCAAATTACAACATACCTGGAAAAGTCAATGGAGTCAGAACTCTCAGCAAATGTAATTGATTTGTGTCCAGTTGGTGCCCTTACATCAAAACCCTATGTATTTGAAGCAAGACCTTGGGAGTTAAAAAAAACTGAAAGTATAGATGTAATGGATGCTGTTGGGTCTAATATACGTGTAGATACATATGGATGGGAAGTGAAAAGAGTTCTGCCACGGGTGAATGAAGATATAAATGGCGAATGGATTTCAGATAAAACAAGATATTCATGTGATGGACTAAAAAACCAAAGGTTAGATACACCTTATATAAAAGAAGATAATAAATTTAAAAAATCATCTTGGGATGAAGCTTATGATAAAATTGTAGAAAAGGTAAAAAATACTAGTCCGGATAAGATAGCTGGTTTTATTGGTGATTTAACAAATATGGAAACCTCTTATACGGCCAAGGAATTTTTTAATCAAATAATCAAATCAAATAATTTAGAATCTAGAGACGATACCTACTATGTTGATATTAATGATAGAAAAAATTATATATTTAATTCTAGATTAAATGGAATTGATGAAAGCGATTTAATTGTATTAATTGGAACAAATCCAAGATATGAGGCAACAATTCTTAACTCAAGAATAAGAAATGCTTTTTTAAAAAATAAATGTGAAATTTATTCTTTTGGAAACTCAGGTGATTTAACCTATGATTATGAAATAATTGAAAATAATACGTCTAAATTAAAAGAAATTTTAGATGGAACAAGCTCAATTACAAAAAAAATTGAAAATTCTAAAAAACCAATTTTTATTTTTGGTCAGTCTTTTTTTAAACTTAGATCATCAAACTTTTTACTTGAAGGATTGAAAAAATATTTACTATCCCAAAATAAAATTAATGAAAATTGGAATCCTATAAATATTTTGTCAAGACATGCTTCAACAGTTGGTTCGTATGATTTAAACATTGTTTCTGGAGATATAAATTCAAATGAAGTTCTAAAAAAAACTTTAAATAATGAATTTGAGGTAATTTTTTTAATTGGAAAAGATAATTTAAAATTTAAAAAAAAAAATGAATTTATAATATATATTGGTAGTCATGGAGACAAAGGTGCTGAATCTTCTGATGTTATATTACCAGGAGCTGCATACACTGAACAAGATGCTCATTATACGAATTTAGAAGGTCAAATTCAAAAAGCATACCAAGCAACATATCCCCCAGGCGATGCTAAAGAAGATTGGGAAATTTTTAACAATCTTTCTAAGTATATAAAAAGAAAAAAAATTTTTAATACAAAAGATAATATGGTTTCAAATATGCTTGATTTTATAAAAAAAAAAAAAGAAAATAAATCTTCAGATGTTCATAATAATTTTTACAATGAAAAAATAATTACTGATCATCTAGATTATTATTATTCTAATGTAGTTTCAAGAGCTTCAAAAACTATGACAGAGTGTCGTAGTTTAAGAAATAATTTAAAAAAAACAGGAACAGAGGGATAATGCTTGAAAGTTTTAATATTTTATTTTTAGAAGTTTACAAAATACTATTTCTTCTATTGCCTGTTTTAACTGCCGTTGCAATGATTGTTTGGTTAGATAGAAGAGTCTGGGCATTTGTTCAAAAAAGAAGAGGTCCCAATGTAGTTGGTCCATTTGGTTTATTTCAATCTTTGGCAGATGCTCTAAAATACATTTTTAAGGAGATAATTATACCAGCAAGTTCTAATAAGATTATATTTATACTTGCACCTATAGTTACCATGACACTTGCCCTTATAGCTTGGGCAGTCATACCCTTTAGTGAAAGTTATGTGTTAGCAGATATAAACGTTGGTATTCTTTATATATTTGCAGTTTCATCTCTAGGTGTTTACGGAATTATTATGGGTGGTTGGGCATCTAATTCAAAGTATCCCTTTTTAGGTGCAATAAGATCAGCCGCTCAAATGATATCTTATGAAGTTTCAATAGGCGTAATAATAATCAATGTTTTATTGTGTGTAGGATCTTTAAACTTGTCAGATATTGTTATGGCTCAAAAAAATATGTGGTTTATAATCCCATTATTTCCAATGTTTGTAATATATTTTATATCTGCACTAGCAGAGACAAATAGACCACCATTCGATTTACCAGAGGCAGAAGCAGAATTAGTTGCGGGATATCAAACTGAATATTCTGGAATGATGTATGCAATGTTTTGGTTAGGAGAATATGCAAATATACTTTTAATGTGTGCACTAGGTTCAATTTTATTTTTAGGTGGATGGTTATCGCCTATAGAAATATATCCATTTAATTTAATACCTCAACCTATATGGTTAATATTGAAAATTTTAATTTTATTTATTTTATTTGCGTTAGTAAAAGCAATTGTACCAAGATATAGATATGATCAATTAATGAAACTAGGATGGAAAATTTTTCTCCCATTTTCTTTAATATGGGTAGTGCTTACTTCATCCTTTTTACTCTATTTCAATTTACTACCAGGAAGCAATTAATGAAAATTTCGAGAATTTTAAAAACAATATTTTTAACTGATTTTATAACTGGTTTAGGTATAGCAATTAAGGAAAGTTTCAAAGCAAAAAAAACTTTAAACTATCCATTTGAAAAAGGTAAAATCAGTCCAAGATTTAGAGGAGAACACGCGCTTAGAAGATATCCAAATGGTGAGGAGAGATGCATAGCCTGTAAATTGTGTGAAGCTGTTTGTCCAGCACAAGCTATAACTATTGAGTCTACAGAAAGGGAAGACGGCGGTAGAAAGACAACCAGATATGATATTGATATGTTAAAATGCATATATTGTGGTTTATGTGAGGAATCTTGCCCAGTAGACGCTATAGTTCAAGGGCCTAATTTTGAATTCGCAACACACACAAGAGAAGAATTATATTATAATAAAGAAAAGCTTCTTGATAATGGAGATAAATGGGAGAGTATCCTAGAAGCAAATATTAAAGCTGACAAACCATATAGATAAATAATGATTGCTCATTCAATTTTCTTTTACATTTTTTCAATAATTGCAATTTTATCTGCGATCATGGTAACCGTATCAAAGAATACTGTACATTCTGTTTTTTTTTTAATCTTAGATTTTATAAGCATATCTTGTTTATTTATTATGATAGGCGCAGAGTTTGTTGGGATGATAATGTTAATTGTATATGTAGGAGCTGTTGCAGTTTTATTTTTATTTGTAGTTATGATGTTAAACGTCTCTCTTCAAAAAAACGAATGGTTTGGTGCTGAAAGGGGATCTTCGCACATACCAGTGGGCATAATAGTAAGTATAATTATTTTTTTCGAGCTGATAATAGTTATTGGAGGTTGGAAATTTAAGCCTAATTTAAACCCTGATTCACTAAATTTAAATTTTATATCAGAAAAAACTAATACCCATTCTATAGGCGAGGTCTTATACACTGATTATATTCACTTATTCCAATTAAGTGGCATGATATTACTGGTTGCAATGATTGGGGCAATTGTACTTACCTTTAGAAAAAGATCTGGTATTAAAAAACAAAGTTATTTCAAACAAATTTCAAGGGAACGTTCTGAAGGTGTTGAGCTGATTGATGTTGAGAAAAATAAAGGAGTTAAAATAGATGTTTGAAATTGCTCTTGGTCATTATCTTACATTAGCAGCTATAATCTTTACTATTGGTGTGGTGGGAATATTTTTAAATAGAAAAAACATAATAGTTATTTTAATGAGTATTGAGTTAATCTTGCTTGCAGTTAATATAAATCTAGTTTCTTTTTCAATCTATCTGAATGATCTATCTGGTCAAATATTTACACTATTTATTCTTACAGTTGCAGCAGCAGAAGCAGCAATAGGTTTGGCAATTATAGTCGTTTATTTTAGAAATTCTGGAACAATTAGAGTGGAAGAAATTGACAAATTGAAAGGTTAAAAATGCAATTAGGATATTTAATCGTTTTCCTTCCGTTATTGGGTTCAATTTTATCTGGATTTTTTGGAAAAATTATTGGAGTAAGAAATTCTGAAATAATAACTAGTTTTTTTGTTTCTATCTCAGCCATTCTTTCTTGTATAATTTTTTATAATGTAATCATAAACTCTTATTCAAATAATATTTTATTATTTACTTGGATTAATTCTGGTTCATTTAATGCTAGCTGGTCAATATATATAGACTCTCTTTCATCATTAATGTTTGTGGTTATAACGATTGTCTCATCCTTAGTGCATATTTATTCAATAGGTTATATGTCTCACGATCCTCACAAAACTAGGTTTATGTCATATTTATCATTATTTACTTTCTCAATGTTGATACTTGTAAGTTCTGATAATTTTTTGCAATTATTTTTTGGCTGGGAAGGAGTAGGTTTATGCTCATATCTTTTGATAGGATTTTGGTTTAAAAAAGAAACAGCAAATGCTGCTGCAATAAAAGCCTTTATAGTTAATAGAATAGGTGATTTTGGTTTAGCGCTTGGTATTTTTTTAATTTTTTATGTTTTTGGAACAGTAAATTATGAAGGTGTTTTTTCCGAAGTTAATAATTTTACTAATAATGAGATTTCATTCCTTGGAATAAAATTTAATACTATCAATCTAATTTGTATACTTTTATTTATAGGTGCAATGGGAAAGTCTGCACAAATTTTTTTGCATACCTGGTTACCAGATGCAATGGAAGGTCCAACACCCGTATCTGCACTTATCCATGCAGCCACTATGGTTACTGCTGGTGTTTTTTTAGTAGTCAGATGTTCACCTATATATGAGTTTTCTGAACTTGCTTTAAACATTATTACTATAGTAGGAATGACCACAGCTTTTTTTGCTGCTACAGTAGCTCTAGTTCAAAATGATATAAAAAAAATTATTGCTTATTCTACATGCAGTCAATTGGGATACATGTTTTTCGCAATCGGCGTTGGTGCATACAATGTTGCGATGTTTCATTTATTTACACATGCTTTTTTTAAAGCTCTACTTTTTTTAGGTGCAGGATCTGTTATTCATTCTTTTCAAAATCAGCAAAATATTGATGAAATGGGAGGAGTTTGGAAAAAAATGCCATATACCTGGATTTTAATGATTATAGGTACACTAGCATTAACCGGGTTTCCATTTTTGTCTGGATTTTATTCTAAAGATGCAATCTTGGAATTTGCATACTTAAAAGATACTCCAATTGGCTATTTAGCAGCTTGCGTTGGTGTATTAACAGCATTAATGACGTCAATATATTCTTGGAGACTATTATTTAAAACGTTTCATGGAACTTACAAAAATACAAAAATAAAATTAGATTCAATTCATGAGTCGTCAATGGTAATGATAATACCATTAATTATTCTAAGTATAGGTGCAATTTTTTCAGGAATAATATTTAAAGATATTTTTATCAGTTCATCAAGTAGTGCAGATTTTTGGAAAGATTCTATATATTTTGCTGAACCATTAAGCCAAGAACATCCTCCTACATGGTTTTTGTTTATGACACCAATAATTGTAACATTATCAATACCGATTGCATATTATATATTTATTAAAAAAACTTTTATTTTAAAATTATTTGTAGATGCTAATTATCCAATATATAAATTTTTGCAAAATAAATGGTACTTTGACGAATTATATGATTTTATTTTTGTTAAAGTTTGTAAAAAGTTAGGAATATTTTTTTGGAAGAAAATTGATATTAATTTAATTGATAAGTTTGGACCAGACGGGATTTCACGTTTAGTAAAGTTATTTTCATTTTTAGCAGTTAAATTCCAGAGTGGCTTTATATATCAGTACGCCTTTATTATGCTTATTGGTTTTTCAGTTTTATTAACCTTCTTAATATTATATTAATGAATTTTCCAATTTTATCATCTTTAATTTTATTACCTTCTATTGGAGCGATATTTATATTTTTTTCTAAAAGTAGAGATAATAAAAATATATCTAGTAAGTACATTGCATTATTTATTTCAGTAGTAAATTTTATTTTATCAATTTATTTGTGGTATTCTTTTGATATCAATACTTTCGATTTTCAATTTATTGAGGAAAGGAGATGGCTTATAGGTTTTGTTAATTATAAAGTTGGAGTTGATGGTATATCTATACTGTTTATTATTCTTACCACTTTCATTACCTCGTTATGCA
>CABYPZ010000020.1 GCA_902521005.1 uncultured Pelagibacteraceae bacterium | reverse complement strand
ACGCATCTATCAAAAATTTTCTTAGGTAAAAATGATGGATTAATGATTTATAAAAAAGATATAAACGATGAAATATTTAAAAAAATAAAACTTTATGAGAATATAGTTCTTGACGGATTCGATTATGAAACTAATGAAAAACTCCTTTATTCAATATTTAATTTAATAGACAGTGAGAATAAATTCTTGATTATAAACTCAATTAATCCAATAAATGAAATGGATTTTCAACTTAAAGATTTAGTATCAAGAGCTAAAAATTGTTTATTCGCCAAGATAGAAAACCCTGATGATGAATTAATGAATGCAATAATTTTAAAAAATTTTTCTGATAGACAAATAAAGATAGACAATAAATTAATAGATTATATTGCCAAAAGAATAGATAGATCTTATAGTAAAATTTCCCAATTTATATATAAGATTGATGAATTGAGCTTAAAAAAAAAAAAACCAATTGATTTTAAAATAATTAAAGAAATATTGAAAAAAGGTGAGCAAATATAGAACACACACTTGCGGTGAATTAAATATTAAAAATAAAAATACAGATATTTCTATCTCAGGATGGTTAAATAAAAAAAGAGATCATGGAAACCTCCTTTTTCTAGATTTAAGAGATAACTATGGAATTACTCAATGCGTAATTGATAAAGAAAGTAAAAGTTTTAAAGATTTAGAGAAAATTCCTCTAGAATCAGTTTTAAAAATAAATGGAACAGTACTTCAAAGATCTGATGAGACTGTAAACAAAGACCTATCTACTGGGGAAATTGAAGTTAAAATTAAAACTCATGAAATTTTAGGTACAACTAAAGAATTACCTTTACCAGTTTTTACCGATCAAGAATACTCTGAAGAGATTAGATTAAAATATAGATTTTTAGATTTAAGAAGAAAAAAAATACATAAAAATATTATATTAAGATCCAAAGTAATTTCTTTTATAAGGAATGAAATGCAAAAAATGGGATTTTTAGAATTTCAAACACCTATTTTGACTTCTTCAAGCCCAGAGGGTGCCAGAGATTTTTTAGTTCCAAGTAGATTAAATCCAGGCAAGTTTTATGCTTTACCTCAGGCTCCACAACAGTTTAAGCAGTTAATCATGGTTTCGGGTTTTGATAAATATTTTCAAATTGCTCCATGTTTTAGAGACGAGGATGCAAGAGCAGACAGAAGCCCAGGAGAATTTTATCAACTGGATATAGAAATGTCTTTTGTTGATCAAAGCAATGTTTTTGATGTAGTTGAAAAATTAATGGTTAAATTATTTAAATATTTTTCTTCTAAAAAAATGCTTTATGATAAATTTCCTAAAATTAAATATAATGATGCTTTAATGATGTATGGATCTGATAAACCAGATCTAAGAAATCCACTTAAAATTTATGAAATAACAGATATTTTCAGTAGAGATGATGTAAAATTTGATATCTTTAAAAAACTTGTGAAAAAGGGATCAATAGTTAGAGGAATTGTAACTAAACAAACAAGTAATCAGCCTAGAAGTTTTTTTGATAATATAGATAAATGGGCTAAGACTGAAGGTGCCTCTGGATTAGCATATTTTACTATTGAGAAAGATAAAATTATTGGTGGAAAAGGACCTGTAGGTAAATTTTTTTCTGAAGATTCATTAAAAGAAATCATGAAGATTACTTCAGCAGAAGTAGGAGATAGCATTTTTTTAGCATGTGGAACAAAAAAGGAGGTTGAAAAAATATTGTCTTTAGCAAGAGATAAAATAGGCAGTGATTTGAATTTAATTGATGAAAATTCTTTTGCCTTTTGCTGGATCGTTGATTATCCGATGTTTGAAAAAGATGAAGAAACTGGAAAAATAGAATTTAGCCACAACCCATTTTCAATGCCTCAAGGAGATATTGACAATATAGATCTTTCAAATCCTTTAGAAATTTTAGCTTATCAATACGATATAGTTTGCAATGGAATAGAATTATCTTCAGGTGCTATAAGAAACCATGTACCCCAATTAATGTATAAACTATTTAAAATTGCTGGATATGACAAAAAAGATGTTGATGTAAAATTTAGTGGAATGATTAATGCTTTAAGTTATGGAGCCCCACCTCACGGAGGTATAGCACCAGGTATTGATAGGATAATTATGCTTTTAGCTGATGAAAAAAATATTAGAGAAGTCACCATGTTTCCAATGAATCAAAATGCGCAAGATTTGATGATGAATGCACCTTCAGAAGTAGAAGAAACTCAGTTAAAAGAATTAGGTTTAGAAATTAAAAAAAAATAGTTATTTTTTACCTTTAAGATTTATTCTTATATCAGACAAGTCTACTAATTTTTCTTTATAATTATTTCTTAAAAAACCTTTGCTTGTAATATCTTTTACTATTTTTAAAAATTGACTTTGATCTTCGCTTATTGGATCATTTGTATCATCACTATTATTATCTGAACTTCCAATAGACGGTGTATGAGCAAGATCTTCTCTATTTTGGTAAGATATAGCTAATTCCCTAAATATATAATCTAAAATAGATGAAGCACTTAAAATTCTATCATTACCAAATACTTTACCTGAAGGTTCAAATTTTGTTCCAACATAAGCACTAACGAATTC
The DNA here is from genome assembly GCA_902521005.1 of uncultured Pelagibacteraceae bacterium. Taxonomy (GTDB): domain Bacteria; phylum Pseudomonadota; class Alphaproteobacteria; order Pelagibacterales; family Pelagibacteraceae; genus Pelagibacter. The sequence goes on along the minus strand of CABYPZ010000020.1, from coordinate 10,421 downwards.
ATCTAATGGGACACCGTACTGCAAGCCTAAAGAAACGGCTATAGCAAAGTTATTCATTAATGCTTTTACTAGTTCACCTTCTTTACTTGTATCAATAAAAATCTCACCTATCTTTCCATCATCATATTCGCCAGTATGAAGATAAACCTTATGGTTTCCAATCGTAGCCTTTTGAATATAACCTTTTCTTCTATCAGGCATTCCATGTCTCGAATTATTATCTTTATTGGGTTTACTTGCAAATTGGCTAGTATTTATTTTATTTTGAGTTTTGTCAGAAATTATGTCAAGTTTTTGAATATTTTCATCTTTTTGAATTTTGTTTTTTTGATCTAAACTCTTAGTTTTTCTTTTATCAAGCTTTATATCTAGAATTTCAAATTTTCCATCATCTCTCTTTTCTAAATTTTGAAGCTCCTGATTACTTACTTCCTCTAAATAATGACTAACTTTAAAAGAACAATTATAATACGTTTCTACTAGATATTTTGCCATAAAATTTATAAATTTTTTGAGTCTTATTTAATTAATGTATATACAAAATATTATTTTAGTCTAATTTAATTTTTACAATTTAAAATTGAAAAAAAATTTGAAAATATATGTTGACAGTATTTAAAGAAATATTTACTTGGTGGAATCATCAAACTCTGGGCACAAGAATATATACTATTATATTTGGTAAATTTGCTGGTAAAGATGAATATGGAAATAAATATTATCAGAGCAAAAAAGGAAGACGCTGGGTTATTTACAATGGTGAAGTTGAAGCAACTAAAATATCAAACGATTGGTATTCATGGATACATTTTACTAAGAATAAAATAGAAAACATGCATAAAATTCAAAAATATGATTGGCAAAAACCCCATCAATCAAATCCAACAGGATCTAAAGACGCATATCGACCTGATAAAAAAAACAATGAAATTAAAAAAAAATATAAGTCGTGGAAAGAGTAATTAAAATTTACATATATATATTTCTTTTAAACACTATATTTATCAATTCTTTATATCCTTCAAATATAAATGAAGCAAAATTTGTTGAAATCAAAGTGTTGGACAAAGTGAGTTCAATTAACAGTAAATTAATTCTTGAAGTTGGAAAAGAGCTAAAATTTGAAAATTTATTAATTAAAACTTTAAAATGTAAAAATTCAGAGTTTGATGATAACCCAGAAATAACAGCATACATTCAAGTAAGAGATCTAAATATGTCAAAAAACGATCAGGTATTTGTATTTAATGGATGGTTTTTTTCTTCTAGTCCTTCTGTAAATCCTTTTGATCATCCTGTTTATGATATTTGGCTTTCAAAATGTTATTAAACTAATTTTTCATTATCTAACCAAGAAACATTAAAATCTGAGTCTATAAATTTTTTATGATTTAATAATTTTTTGTGCAAGGGTATTGTTGTTGTAATCCCCTCTATTACAAACTCTTCAAGTGATCTGTTCATTCTTTGAATAGCTTCAGTTCTATTTCTGCCATGACATATCAACTTGCATACCATGCTATCATAGTAAGGTGTAATATTATACCCTTGGTAGATGGATCCATCTACTCTAGTTCTAAATCCGGACGGCTGATGACACATACTTATAGTTCCAGGAGAAGGTTGAAAATTTTTACTTGGATCTTCTGCATTTATTCTACATTCGATAGCATGACCTCTGGGATTAACATCTGATTGTTTTAAAGCAGTTTCACCAGTATATGCTATCCATATTTGTTCCTTAATAATATCTATTCCTGTAACCATCTCTGATACTGGATGCTCTACCTGAACTCTTGTATTCATCTCCAAAAAATAAAATTTTCCATCTTGATAAATAAACTCTACTGTACCAGCTCCTTCATATCCAATTTTAGTCACCATATTTACAGTTTTTTCAAATAGATCTTTTCTGATTTCATCATTTAATACTGGGCTAGGAGTTTCTTCTATCAGTTTTTGATGTCTTCTTTGAACTGAACAATCTCTTTCATGAAGATGAACAGTTCCATTTTTTCCTGACAAAACTTGAACTTCTATATGTCTAGGATTTTGAAAAAATTTTTCAATGTATACTTCATCATTACCAAAGTATTTTTGTGCTTCAGATTTTGCAGTTGCAAATAAATCATCAAACTCTTTTTCATTTTTAACTATTTTCATACCTTTTCCACCACCACCACCTGAGGCTTTGATAAGTATTGGATATCCAATTTTTTTACATAATTCTTTAGCATCATTTTTATCTTTTATTCCACCTTCTGAGCCTTCTATGATTGGTAATCCATTTTCTTTAGCTATTATTTTAGCTTGTATTTTGTCTCCCATTTTTTTTATTAAATTTGAAGAGGGGCCAATAAATTTAATTTTATTATCTTCTAAAATTTTTGCAAAATTAAAATTTTCAGATAAAAACCCATAACCTGGATGGACTGCTTCAGAATTAGTTAATTCAATTGCTGAAAGTATAGCTGGTATATTTAAATAACTATTTGCAGGTTGGTGTGAACCTACACAAATACTTTCATCAGCTAATTTGACATGCATACTTTCACGATCAACATTTGAATGAATTGCAACTGTAGAAATACCCCACTCTTTACAAGCTCTAATAATTCTTACAGCAATTTCACCTCTATTTGCTATTAATATTTTTTTGAACATTAATTTAAAATGACAATTACTTGGTCAAATTCTACTGGCTGGCCATCGCTTACACATATTTCTTTAATTACACCATCATATGGAGATGGAACATGATTCATAGTCTTCATTGCTTCTACTATCATTAGTGTATCACCTTTTTTAACTTTTTTTCCAATTTCTATAAATTTTTTCCCGCCCGGTTCAGGAGCAAGATAAGCAGTACCAATTATCGGTGAAGTAACTTTGTTTCCAGATTCAACTTCGTTTTCTATTTTATTTTTACCAGCTGAAACTTTTACACTTGGTGTTTTTTCACTTGAAGATATTAAACTTGATGCTTTTGATACTTTAATTTTGAAATCTTTTTCACTATATTCAATTTCAGTTAAACTGAATTCATTTAAATATTCAGTAAGTTCTTTAATTAATTTTTTATCAATTTTCATATTTTAGCAATTCTTGCATTGCATTTATGGCTAAAATATAGCCATCTGAGCCTAGGCCACAAATTATTCCAGTTACAACATCTGAAATTAATGATTTTTGACGAAATTCCTCTCTTTTATAAATATTTGAAATATGAAGTTCAATCTTTGGTTTTTTAAAAATATTTAAAGCATCCCTGATTGAAACAGACGTATGTGTATATCCAGCAGCATTTATAATTATACCATCAAATGATTTAATCGATTCTTGAATTTTTCCAACAATTTCTCCTTCTAGATTAGATTGAAAAAAATCAATATTTACTCCAATTTTTTTAGAATGCTCTAAGCATTTTGATTTAAGTTCATCAAAACTAATGCTACCATATTGAGATTGTTCTCTCTTGCCTAATAGATTAAGATTTGGACCATTAATTAAAATTATATTATTCACAGTAAGCTTATATTACATGAAGGTTAAAAATAAAATAAAAATTCAATTAAATGGAAAAAAAATCCAGATTAACAATAATGAATCGCTAAAAAAATTAGTTAAAAGACTAAATTTACCTTTAAACAAAGTAGCAATAGAATTAAATAAAAAAATTATAGATAAGAAAAAAATGAATATAATAAAATTAAATAATAATGATATCATAGAAGTTGTCCATTTTATCGGAGGGGGGTAATGAAAAAGAGTGATCATATAATTATTGCTAATAAAAAATTCAAATCAAGACTAATTGTTGGCACAGGAAAGTATAAAACAATGAAACAATGTGCTGAGGCTGTAAAAATATCAGGCGCAGAAATAGTAACAGTTGCTGTTAGAAGAGTGAATATAAGCGATAGGAAGAAACCACGTTTAATGGACTATATTGACCCAAAAAAAATTACTTATCTTCCAAATACTGCAGGATGTTTTAATTCTAGAGATGCTTTAAGGACTTTAAGACTAGCAAGAGAAATAGGTGGATGGAACTTAGTAAAATTGGAGGTTTTAGGTGATAAGAAAAGCTTGTTACCCGAAATGATTGAAACATTAAAATCTACTGAAGTTTTAACAAAAGAAGGTTTTAAAGTAATGGTCTATTGTAATGACGATCCTTTAATAGCCAAAAGATTAGAAAATGCTGGTGCTTCAGCAATAATGCCATTAGCTGCACCAATTGGTTCTGGTTTAGGCATTCAAAATAAATTAAATATTAAAATTATAAGGGAACAAACAAAACTACCATTAATAATTGATGCAGGAATTGGCACGGCATCAGATGCATCAATCGCAATGGAACTAGGTTGTGATGGAGTTTTGGTAAATACTGCTATAGCTCAAGCAAAAAATCCATTACAAATGGCTGAGGCTATGAAATTAGCAGTTATTGCAGGAAGAAAATCTTATTTATCTGGAAGAATAAAGTTCAATATTTTTGGAGACCCATCATCTCCATCTAAAGGAGTTATTTAATTTTTTTTTTAAAATATTTTTTTTTGTAAAACTTTTTCTTTTTAATATCTTTTTTTTTGTTTACAAATTTTTTATCTTTATTTTCTTTTTCAGGTATATATTTCTTGAATTGTGAAATTTTCTCAATTTTATCAATTACTTTATTAGTTCTTGAGTAAAATTCTAATTTATAATCAGAAAACCCAAGCAAATTATCATCAAAAATGTTTATCTCAATTTGATTTTTATTCTGAAAATATTTTAAATCATCAATGTAACTTTCCTGAATAAAACTAGTAATTCTCTGATTAGCATACATTTTAATTATTTTAGATTTATTTTCTAAAGATTTCAGCTCTATTAATTTAAGTAGTTTTAAAGCAAATGTTTCTTTTGATAAGTTGATCTCCCACTTAATACTACTTTCTCTTAATCTTTGTCTTGACATTTCAAGTAGTCCAAAATTACTAATTCTTCCAATTTGGATCCTTGCTCTGTCAGATCTACAATTATCTTTTAATTTTCTTTCAACCTGTCTTCTATTACCAAAATTTAGCATATCAATGAAATCAATTATTATTAAACCCGACAAATCCCTAATTTTTATTTGTCTAGAAATTTCATCAGCGGCTTCAAGGTTTGTATCTAAAGCTGTACTTTCAACATTCTTTTGTTTAATAGATTTTCCAGAGTTTACATCTATTGAAACCAAAGCTTCTGTTGGATTTATAACAAGATATCCACCTGACTCCAGTTTAACTTCGGTCTCAAATATTTGAAATAATTTTGACTCTATTTTCTCTTTTGAAAAAAGAGCAATTTTATCTCTATATTTTTTTATTTTTTTTACCTGTGATGGCATCATCAATTTCATATAATTTTTTGTTTTTTGATACCCTTCATTTCCTTCAACATAAATATTTTGAGTTTCTTCATCATACATATCTCTTAGAGACCTCTTAATCACATCACTTTCTTGGTGAATTATAGATGGAGCAATAGAATTCATAGCATTATCTTTAATTGTATTCCATACTTTAACTAAATTTTCTAAATCATTTTCTATTTCATTTTTAGTTTTGTTTGAGCCAGCAGTTCTAACTATAATTCCCATGTCACTTGGTATTACAATTTCATTTAAAATATTCCTAATTTTTTTTCTTTCCGCAGGGTTAAAAATTTTCCTAGATATTCCTCCACCTTTAGCTGTGTTAGGCATTAAAACTATATATTTACCTGCAATAGATATAAATGTGCTTAATGCAGCTCCTTTCAAGCCTCTTTCATCTTTTAAAACTTGTACTAAGATTACTTGGTTAGGTTTGATAACTTCTTGAATTTTATATTTTTTTACAGGATATTTTTTTTTATTTTTAAACTCATCAACATCATTTGAACTTTCATATTTTTCTATTGGATCAATCTTATTTAAATTTTCTTCTGGTCCATCTATAATTTGTTGATCATTTTTTTCACTTTCTTTAATTAGTTCTTCCCTAGCTTTTTCCTCTTGAGCTTTTAATAATTCCAAATCACTTGAAGGAATTTGATAATAATCAGACTGTATATCATTAAATGATAAAAAGCCGTGCCTATCTCTTCCAAAATCTACAAAAGCAGCTTGAAGGGATGGTTCTATTCTACTTACTTTTCCAAGATAAATATTATTCTTTATTAGAGTATTATTTACGCTTTCGTACTCGTAATCTTCAATATTTTCATTGTTCTTAAGTACAACTCTAGTCTCGCTTGGATGCGATGCATCAATATATAAATTTTTTGCCATGATAATTTTTTGATTTTTGTTTTCATAAATTCTGTGCCACAACATTAACAAATTCAGAAGCTAAATTATACAAAAATGAGCAATTTATTAAAAAAGATTATTTTGACTATTTTCAGTATAAGTCTACTATCTTTCATAATAGTCATATCTATTTTATGGACATATTCAAATCAGCTTCCCGATTATAAGTTTTTAAAAAACTACAAACCACCTGTATCTAGTAAATTATATTCTGGAAGTGGCAAACTTGTTAATGACTATTCAACTGAAAAAAGAATCTTCATTCCATACAATTCAATACCAAAAATAGTAATAAATGCATTCCTTTCTGCAGAAGATAAAAATTTTTATTCTCATCCTGGAGTTGATGCAAAAGGAGTATTGAGAGCGATAATTAAAAATATTGAAAATATCTTATCGTCTAGAAGATTAGAGGGCGCTTCAACAATTACTCAACAAGTTGCTAAAAATTTTTTATTATCAAATGAGGTAAGTTTAAACAGAAAGATTAAAGAAGCTATATTAGCATTTAGAATTGAAAGAGTTCTTTCAAAGGAAAGAATTCTTGAGTTATATTTAAATCAAATTTATCTAGGTGAAGGAGCCTATGGGATTGCTTCAGCTAGTTTAGAATATTTTAATAAACCAATCAGTAAATTAAATTATGCAGAAGCATCGATTTTAGCTATGTTACCTAAAGCACCAAGTAGGTATAATCCATTTAAAAACAAAGAATTAGCAAAATTTAGACGAAACTTGGTTATTAAAAATCTTTTAGATAATTCCTACATAGACAAAGATGGTTACAACAAATTAGTTAGCAAAGATATTATCTTAAACAAAAGAAAAAAAATATATTTAGAAGATGCGAATTATTACGTTGAAGATGTAAGAAAATCATTAGTTAATAAATTTGGTTTTGACAAAGTTTATAAACAAGGTTTTACAATTAAAACTCCATTAGATTTAAATTTACAAGCAGTTGCATCAGAGTCTTTAAGACAAGGTTTAATAAGTTATGATAAACGCAAAGGATGGAGAGGGCCATTAAAAAATACTAGTTATATTGAGAATTGGGACAAAGATCTTAAAAAATATGAATTAGAAAAAAATATTAATTGGGAACTAGCAATTATAAAAAAAATAAATAAATTTTCCGTAGATATCCAAACAAAAGAAAAAAAAAATGGAAAAATACTATACGAAAATATTTCATGGACGAAGAAAGAGTTAAATGAGTTATTTAAAATAGGTGATATTATTTATGTTAAATATCTTAACAATAACAAATATAGTCTTAAACAAATTCCAAAAGCTAATGGAGGTATTGTTGTAATGGACCCTTACACTGGCAGGGTTTTAGCAATGTCAGGAGGATTTAGTTTCAAAAAAAGTGAATTTAATAGATCTTCCCAAGCTTTAAGACAACCTGGTTCTGCGTTTAAGCCATTTGTTTATGCATTAGCTCTAGAAAATAATTATACACCGTCAACATTAATTTTAGATGCTCCAATCGTTTTAAATCAAGGGGTGGATCTTAAAAAATGGAAACCAGAAAACTATGGTAAAAAATTTTATGGATTATCAACTTTAAGAACTGGTGTTGAAAAATCTAGAAATTTAATGACTGTCAGAATAGCACAAGAAATAGGAGTAGATAAAATAGCTAAATTTTCTGAACAATTAAATATTTATGAAAATCCAGAAGAATTAATATCGATGTCTCTTGGCTCCGCTGAAACAACTTTGCTAAAATTAACATCTGCATATTGTTCATTTGTAAATGGTGGTAAATTAATACAACCTATTTTAGTTGATAGAATTCAGGACAGTGAAGGATTTACAATCTATAATTCTGAAAAAAGAGAATGTAAAAATTGCAAAGATATTTCATACTTAAGTAAAAATCTTCCAAGAATAGAGGATGATTTTCCTCGTGTGTTTTCTGAGCAAACAGCCTATCAAATAACTTCTATATTAGAGGGAGTAATTAAAAGAGGCACAGGAAAAAAACTTAAGGATTTAAATTTAGATATTGCTGGAAAAACAGGTACAACTAATGAAAACACAGACGCATGGTTTATTGGTTATACTTCAAATTTAGTAATAGGTGTATATGTAGGTTTTGATGAACCAAAAACTTTAGGAAAATATGAAACTGGTTCAAAGACTGCTCTACCAATTTTTAAATCATTTATTAAAAATGCTGTTAAAAAGGAAAATGTTAGACCATTTAAAGTTGCTAAAAATGTAGAAATGATGGTTATAGACGGAAAAACAGGTAAAAAAGCTGATTTTGGATCTGGAGAAATTATAATTGAGTCGTTCAAAAAAAATACAATTGAAAAAAATATATTAAACGGTAATGATAATTCTATAACTACAAAAAATAATATTTTAAAATTTTATTAATGGAAACTGATATATTAAAATATAAACTAAGCATTGAGAATGCCAATAAAAGAATTAAGGAGTTTCTTTGAAAAGCAAGGTATTGAATCGAAATTAGTTGAAATAAACAAATTAATATTAAATTCAGATTTTTGGGAAAATAAATCAAATTCAGAAAAAATCTTGAAAGAAAAGAAGATGTATGATGAATTAATTAATTCATATAAATATTCTTTTCTAAAATGTAACGAAATCCTTGAGTTTCATAATCTAGCAAAAGAGGAAAATAATATTGAATTAGTAAAAGAATCAATAATTAATCTTAAGGAATTAAATAAAAAAGTTAAACAAAATGAAATTAAGTGCTTTTTATCAAGTGAAGCTGACCCTTTAAATGTCTATCTAGAAATACATGCTGGAGCTGGAGGAACAGAGAGTCAGGATTGGGCTGAAATGTTAAGAAGAATGTATTTAAAATGGGCTTCTAGCAAAAAATACAATTACCAATTAATAAGTGAACACAAGGGAGATGAAGCAGGTATAAAATCTTCAACTATTAAAATTGATGGAAATTATGCCTATGGTTTTTTAAAAGCAGAGTCAGGTATTCATAGATTGGTAAGAATTTCTCCATTCGACTCTGGTGCTAGAAGACATACTAGTTTTGCGAGTGTCTGGGTATATCCGGTAATAGATGAGAGTATAAAAGTTGATATTCAAGAAAAAGATTTAAGAGTTGATACCTATAGATCTAGTGGAGCAGGTGGACAACACGTGAATACAACAGATAGCGCAGTAAGAATTACTCATTTACCAACTAAAATTGTAGTACAATGCCAAAATGACAGATCGCAGCACAAAAATAAAGAAACTTGCATGAACATGCTAAAAGCAAGGTTATATGAATTTAAATTAAAAAAAAAAGAAGAGGAACTGAAAAGTACAGAACAATCTAAATCTGATATAGGCTGGGGACATCAAATTAGATCTTACATCCTTCATCCTTACAGACTAGTTAAAGATAATAGAACAAATTTTGAAAGCTCAAATCCTGATAAAATTTTAGATGGCGAAATAGATGATTTTTTAGAAAGCTCTTTATTTAATCTAAATGACTAAAAAAATTATAAAATTATTAGTTCTAATATCATCTTTAATAATTATTTGTTGTGTTTATTTAATAGTTTTTGGTTTAGAAACTTCAAGATTTAATTCATTAATTAAAAAAGAAGTTAAAAATCAAAATAATAGACTTAGTATTGATCTCAAAAAAGTAAAACTACATTTAGATTTAAAAAATTTTTCATTAAAAATTAAAACAAATGACCCAGTTTTAATTATAGATAAAGATAAAAAAATTTTACTTCAGGAAATTACCTCTAATATTAAAATTACTTCTTATTTTCAAAATAAATTTCTCTTAAGTAAAATAACTATAATAACAAATGATAACGAAATAAAAAAATATCTAGATTTATATAGTTTATTTGAGAGTGCCCCACAAATAATTTTATTAAATCAATTTGTAAAAAAAGGGAAGTTAAAATTTAAAGCAAATATAAATTTTAATGAAAATGGAAAAATTAAAGATAATTATCAAATTGAAGGTGAAATAAAAAACATAGATTTCAATATTTTAAAATTTCAAAAAATTAAAAGTCTAAATTTTAATTTTGATATTAAGAAAAATATTTACAATTTTAAACAGATTTTTTTAAACTTTGAAGGT
>CABYPZ010000019.1 GCA_902521005.1 uncultured Pelagibacteraceae bacterium | reverse complement strand
AAAAGTGGTAAAAATAAATGTTGGTGATACAGTTTTTTGGAAAGCTACTGACAAAGGTCACAATGTTGAATTTATTAAGGGTGGAACTCCAGAAGGTGTTGAGAAGTTCAAATCAAAATATAATATTGACACAGAATATAAATTCACAATTCCAGGGATATATGCTTATTGGTGCACACCCCATAAAGGTATGGGAATGATTGGTTTTGTTGTTGTTGGTGGTGATAAATCTAATTTAGATTCAATAAAAGCTATAAGATTTATGGGTAAATCTAAAAAAATTGCTCCAGAATTGATCAATTCACTATAAAGATTTTTGTAATTCTTTGTCAGTAATATAGCCTTTTACATTTCCTTTTTTATCTACTACTTCAACTATAACACTTTTACCTACCACATTAGGTAGAAACTCTTCTAAAAAATCATCCTCATTAACTTTAATTTTATCTGATTATTTTGATAGAGTTTATAATTTAAGTGAGATTTTGTTTAAATGTATAATTAAAATTTATAAAAAAGATCCATCTTTATCTAGGGTGGTTTTTTCAAGACTTAAAACCTTAAGCACTTTGAGATTTAATTATTATCCAAATCAAAGCAAACCAATTGAAATATCCAAACAGGACGGTGTGGCCCTTGGTTGCGAAACACATGTTGATAGTGGAATTTTTACAGTTTTATATCAAGATAAAAGAGGAGGTCTGCAAGTCCAAAATAGAAAAAATAAGAAATGGTATAATGTTCCATTTAATAAAAATGCTCTAGTTGTAAATACAGGTAGAGCATTAGAGTTTTTAAGTAAAAGTAAATTTAAAGCAACAAATCACAGAGTTCTATGGAATAAAAAAGAAAGGATGTCCGTCCCTTTCTTTTTTGAACCATCGTTTGACTTTAAAATGAATAAGGATTTATTAACTAATAAAAATAGTAAACAAAATAATGCTGAGATTTATGAAAAATTTCTCAATAACTCCCTTAAAAAATTTATTGAATATCAACGATAAGAATAATAATATAGATTCATAAAGCGATACATAACTCGTCGTTTAGACTTCAATGTTTTACGAAAGCGGGATCGGTCGTCTTTAAATTAACATTTAAAGGAGACTTTATGAAGTTTGGATATTTTTGTAACACCACAAATTGGACCCATAAGCCCTACGATAAACTTTTAGACGAAACTAGAGAAATTACAGAATATTGTGATCAAAATAATTGGAACTCAATATGGTATACAGAACATCACTTTAACCACGAAGGAATGGAGTCCCTTACAAACCCTTTGATGATGGGAGTTGATGCTGCCGCAAGAACTAAAAAAATTAGAATTGGTCAAGCATGTAATGTAATTACTTTTCACAATCCAATTAGAATGGCTGAAGATATCGCTCTTCTTGATCAGTTATCAAAAGGTAGAGTTGAAATTGGAATAGGAAGAGGAATTTACGGAAGAGAAGCAATTAATTTAAATAAAGAAGCTGACATGAAAGACCAAGCAAAAAACTTTAGGTTATTTGAAGAAACTCTTACAATTTTAAAAAAGGCCTGGAAAGAAAAATTTTTTAATCACAAAGGTGAATTTTATACTTATCCTGCACCAGATTATGTATGGCAGCATGATATGAGTCCACCAAATAAAGATTTAGTTAATCTTCAAACAAATGTTATGGAAAATATAAGTGTACTTCCAAAGCCTTATCAAAAACCTTACCCGGCTATTCATCAAGTAGTTGATGGAATAAGATCTATTGAATGGGCAGCAACACAAGGATTAAATATTATTATGTGGATCCCTACCGTTAAAGCTCTTAAAATTAAATTTGAAGCATTTAAAAATGCAAAATCTGAAGCGGAAAAAAGAAATGTTCCAATGGGTGAAGGTATTTCACTAGTTAGAGATATGTTTGTTGCAGATACAATGGAAGAGGCAAAAGAAAAAGCTGGAGAACATATGGTTAATTATATGAGATGGGTTTGTCATTGGAGAGGGCTTGGAAATCACATGGATCCTGGTGAAGAATTACCTATCACTAAAGGAAAGCTAGATCTTTTAAGCTACGACTTCCTACATAAACGCAATATGCTATTTGGAACACCTGAGTATGTAATTGAGAAGATTCATGAACTAAAATCAGAATTGAATTTACAAAACTTACAAGTATGGTCAAATTTTCCAGGTATTAAACATGAAGACTGTATGAAAAGTATAAAAATGTTTACAGAAAAAGTAATGCCTCATTTCAAAGACGATTTAAATACTGAAGTTAAAAAAGTTTCGTGATCAAGTCAAAAAATCTGACTGGCGGCCAAGCAGCAATTAAGTCTTTAAAAAAAGAAAAAGTCAAACATGTTTTTGGTTTAATTGGGTCTGCAACAATGGAAATGTTTGATGCTCTTTATCACGAAAAAAATATAAAGTTTATTGGTGTTCGCGATGAAAGAACTGGAACACATATGGCTGACGGATATGCTAGAGCATCTAATCAACCTGGTATAATACTTGCCGGGCAAAATGGTCCTGGTGCTACAAATTTAGTTACTGGACTTGCGCAAGCAAAAGCTGCTTTTTCTCCCGTTGTTTCAATTGCAGGATCTTATTCAACAAAAGATAAAATGGAAGATGCATTTCAAGGTCTTGACCAACAATCTTTGTTTAAACCAGTAACAAAAAAAACTTGGACAGTAAAAAATACTAAAAATATTCCAAAAACTTTTAGTGATGCTTTTAACTTGGCAATGTCGCCTCGAAGAGGTCCTGTATGTATTAATTTACCAAGAAATATTTTAGCGAAAAAAGAAAATTTTAAAATAAACGAAAAAGTACAATCTTTTGATAATCAAAACTCAACTAAAGCAAAATCTAATTATATAAAAAAAGCTATACAAATTATCAACAATTCAAGCAAGACTGTTATTATTGCTGGTGGAGGAATTAAATATTCATCAAAATATAAAAACGTAGTTAAATTAGCAGAACTATTAAACGTTCCAATTGTAACTGCCGCTGGTCACGGAGATGCTATACCATTTAATCATAAACTAAATGCTGGACAAATGGGTCCTAGAGGTAATTTGGTTGCATCCAAATTAGTTAAAGAGGCAAGTGTCATAATTGCTCTTGGAACAAGACTTGGATTTAATTCAACTTTTTATTCTTATGAAAACATAAATAAAAAAGCAAAGATCATACAAATTGAATTGGAAAAGAGAATGATAGGAAGATACTTTCCTGTAACAGTAGGAATTTATGGAGATGCAGCAACAATAGCTGAACAATTATGTAAAGAAATTAAAAAACAAAATATTACTTTTGATATACAAAAATGGACCAATAACTATTTAAATGAAAGAAAAAATTTTTTGCTTAGAAGAGATAAATTTGTACAGAAAAATTTTCCTATTCAACCCAAAAGCTTATTTAAACAATTAAGACAAGTGCTTCCTAAAAACTCTGCAATTACTTTAGATGCAGGTACACTTTGTTTACAAGCAACAGATGCTCTTGAATATTACGATCCTCCATCTTTGTTTACTCCTTTAGACTTTGGTTTAGTTGGTTTTTCTTTTGCATGTGGTTTAGGTGTAAAAATTGCAAAACCTGAAAAAAAAGTAATTAGCCTTATGGGAGATGGGGGTTTTGGGATGACAATCTCAGAATTGAGTACAGCTGTTGAATATAAAATAAATACAATAACTATAGTACTGAATAATAAAAGTTGGGGAGCTGAAAAAGCTTATCAAAAAGATTTTTATGGAAAAAGATACTTAGGTGCTGATATTAGTAGTCCACCTTTTGATAAAGTTGCGGAGCTCTATGGTGCTAAAGGTTTTAAGGTTAAAAAAGTTTCAGAAATAAACCAAACTGTTAGAGAAGCTTTAAAAATAAATAAGCCTGTAGTCATTGATGTTGATGTAGATCCAAAAGCACTATACAGTTTTAGAAGAGATAGTTTTAAACATAGATCAAAAAAATGAAATTAGAATTAAGAAAGTTTACAAAATTTATCGATAAAACATTTATTGAAGGTGGAAAAGAAGCAAAAGAACCTGTCCTGTTAGTTTCTGTAGCGGCAGTTTTTAAAAATCCTTGGGATGGTCAAGGGTTTGTTCAAGATCTTAAACCTACAATTTTAGATTTAGCTCCAAAACTCGGTGATATTTTGGTTCCTGAATTAATAAAAGAAATTGGTTCACCAGAAAAAATTCTAGCTTATGGTAAAGCGGGAATTGTTGGTTTAAATGGAGAGATTGAACATGCATCTGCATTTATTCATACTTTAAGGTTTGGAAATAAGTTTAGAGATGCGGTGGGTGGAACATCTTATTTAAGTTTTACTAATACAAGAGGACCTGCAGGATCGAAAATTTCTATACCAATGATGCATAAAACAGATTCTGGTTTAAGGCCTTATTATCTAACACATGAATTTACTATTCATGATGCTCCATTTGATAATGAAATAGTAATTGCTATTGGCGGATCTTCTAGTGGAAGAGCTCATGCAAGGACAGGTGACAGGTACCAGGACATGAAAGAAATGGGTATCGAAACTAAGTAATTAAATGATCAATGCTAAAGATTCAAAGGATACTTTTTATATTCTAAATAAAAAAGTAAATATACCATTAGTTTTAATTCACGGTGTAGGACTTAATCATAAAATTTGGGAGCCACAAATTAACTCATTTAACAATACTGTATTAGTTTATGATATTTTAGGCCACGGAAATACACCATTAACAAAATCACAAATAAGTTTTGACGATTTTTCCCTACAACTACTAAGTTTGATCGATGAATTAAAATTTGAAAAAATACATTTAGTTGGTTTTTCAATTGGCTCACTAATAGCAAGAAATTTTGCCTGCAAATATAATGATAGATTAGAGTCTTTAACTTTGCTTTGCTCAGTTTTTCAAAGGAGTAATGAACAACAACAAATAGTAAATGATAGATTTGAATTATCAAAAAAAAGTAGATCTTTATCAAAACAAGCTCTCAAGAGATGGTTTACAGATGATTATATAAATAAAAATCCAAATATTTATCAAAAAATTTGTTCTATGTTAGAGGAAAATAATATGGAAAATTTCTTAAAAATTTATGAACTTTTCGTTAATCACCAAGATAATGAAATATTTGAAAATATAAGAGCCAAAACATTAATTATGACTGGAGAAAATGATATTGGGTCAACTCCTGAAATGTCTAAAAATTTAAGTAAAAAAATCACTAATTCTAAAGTTAAAGTAGTAGGTAATGGAAAACATCTCTGTAGTATTGAGTGTGCAGATGATGTAAATAACGCTATTAAGGAACATATAAAAAATGAGTAAGCTTAAACAATATAAAATGTACATAGATGGGGAATGGGTAGACTCTGATACTAAGAAAACTTTTGAAACTTTAAATCCAGAAAATAATAAACCGTGGGCAGTGGTTCCTGAGGCAAGTGCAAATGACGTTGATAGAGCAGTGAGAGCAGCACAAAAAGCATTTGAAGGAGAATGGCCAAAGTTGCTTCCAAGAGAAAGAGGTAAGTATTTAAGAGCAATAGCAGATAAACTTAGAAAGAACGCCGAGTTACTTGGAGAAATTGAAACAATTGATACTGGAAAATTATTTAGAGAAACAAAAAAACAAGCAAAATATATTGCGGAATATTATGACTATTACGCAGGAATGGCAGATAAAGTTGAAGGAACAGTTTTACCTATAGATAAACCAAATATTCAAGCAATAACTACTAGAGTTCCTATAGGTGTTATAGCTGCAATTATTCCTTGGAACTCACAGATGTTATTAACAGTAACTAAACTTGCACCTGCTTTAGCAATGGGAAATACCGTTGTTATAAAATCATCTGAACTAGCCCCTGCTGTATTATTTGAGTTTGCAAAATTAGTTGAAGAAACTGGAATACCAAGAGGTGTTGTAAATGTTATTACTGGTTTTGGTGATCCATGTGGAAAAGCTTTAACAACACATAATCTGGTTGAAAAAATTGCTTTTACAGGTGGACCGGAAACAGCTCGACAAATAATAAGAAATTCTGCTGAAAATTTAGCTGAAGTAAGTTTAGAACTTGGAGGAAAAAGTCCGGTAGCTGTATTTGATGATGCTAATCAAGAAAATGCAGTTAATGGAATTACTGCAGGTATTTTTGGAGCAAGTGGGCAGAGTTGTATCGCCGGTTCAAGATTATATTTACAAAAAGGAATTTATGATGAATTTTTAGATAAGCTAGTAAAGAGAGCTGAAAAAATTAAAATAGGAGCACCAATGGATCCAAAAAGCGAAATGGGTCCAATAAGTAATTTTAAACAACTAGAAATAATTGAAAAGAATATCAAACTTACGGTAGAACAAGGAGGAAAAATTAAATGTGGTGGTAAAAGACATTCTTTTTCAAATGAAGGTTATTATTTTCCTCCAACAATTATTGAGTGCGATAATCACAATTTACCAACAGCAGAAAATGAATTATTTGGTCCAATTTTATCTGTTATGCAATTTGAAAAAGAAGATGAGGTAATTAATAAAATGAATGATAATCAATACGGTCTTTCCTCGGGGGTTTATACTAATGATTTTGCAAGAGGTATGAGGGTTTCTAAATCAATCAGAGCAGGAATAACTTTTGTAAATACTTATAGATTGATTTCTCCATCTGCTCCATTTGGAGGTATGAAAGATAGTGGATATGGTAAAGAAGCTGGAATAGAGTCTATAAAAGATTACACAAGAGTAAAAACAACTTGGTATTACACGTCTGATGAACCGACGTTAGATCCTTTCTCAATGCGATAGTGCCTTTAAAGCATATAATAATTCTACTGTTTATAATGGCAACACATGGTAGTGCTTTTCCAATTGCAAAATTAGCATTAAATAATTCAGTTCCACCAATATTAATGGCTTCATTGAGAATGGGAATAGTATTAATTTTATTACTTCCTTTTTGGAAGTTTAAAATTCCAGAAAAAAAATACTTAAAATCTTTAGTTTTATTTTCAGTATCTATGGGGGTAATGGTTTATGTTTTTATGAATTTATCTTTAAAATATTCAAATTTTATTTCCCCAATTATTATTGGATCACAATTGGCAATACCTTTTGGAGTTTTGGCGAGTGCAATAATGTTGAAAGAAAATATAAGTAAAAAGAAATGGTTATTTGTATTTACAGCGTTTATTGGAATTGTAATTGTTTTTTTTGATCCAGATTTAAAAAATAATTTATTAGGATTATTCTTTGCATCTTTAATGGCTCTCTTTTTTGCGTTAGCTCAAGTTTATTCAAGAGATTTGAGAAAATTAAATATTTATTTAATAAATGCTTTTACAGGGTTATTTGGATTTTTTATTTTGATGTTAATTTCTTTTTTGATTGAAGGAAATACTATTAATAGCATTCAAAATATTAATATTGAATCTTGGTCATTAATTTTTTATCAAGCAATAATTGTTTCTTTATTTGCGCATATGTCGATGTTTTATCTTTATAAGTTTTATACAGTTGGACAAATTTTTCCCTACTATTCCCTTTTTCCAATCTTTGGAATAGTTCTAACATTTATTGTATTTGGTGAAGTTCCAACAGTATTGTTCCTTATTGGAGCTTTTATAGTAATAAGTTCAGTGATTTTTCTACAGAAAAGCGAATAAATTTACCTATTGATATTATTTTAGGATCATATTTAATTTTATTTTTATAAATTGTTAACAATTAAAGGGAAAATATGAGAAAATTAATAATTGCTGCATTTTTATTTGCATCTTCAATGGTGTCAAATTCTTATGCAGATGGACATGGAATTAAAATGGGTATTATTTTAGGTTTCACTGGTCCAATTGAATCACTTACACCCGCAATGGCTGCGTCAGCTGAACTAGCTTTTAAAGAAGCTTCAGACTCAGGTTCATTACTTGGTGGAAAAAAAATATCTGTAGAAAGAGCAGACTCAACATGTGTTGACTCGGCAGCAGCAACAACTGCAGCTCAAGGTTTAATTGATGGTGGCGTAGTAGCTATCATGGGTGCAGACTGTTCTGGTGTTACAGGTGCTATAGCAACTAATGTTGCTGTTCCTAATGGTGTAGTAATGATATCTCCTTCTGCGACTTCTCCTGGATTAACAGATCTAAATGACAATGGTTATTTCTTTAGAACTGCTCCTTCAGATGCAAGAGGTGGTGCAATATTGGCTGATATAACTAAAGATAGAAAAGTAAAAAGTGTTGCAATTACATATACTAATAACGACTACGGTAAAGGTTTAGCAGATGTTTACGAAGCAGCTGTTAAAGCACACGGTTTAAAAGTTACAACAGTTCTTGCTCACGAAGAAGGTAAAGGTGACTATTCTGCTGAAGTAGCAACACTGGCTTCTGCTGGTGGTGATGCTGTTGCAGTTTTAGGATATCTTGATCAAGCTGGTGCACAAATAATCCAAGGATCATTAGATGCTGGATCATTTGATGTATTTATTTTATCAGATGGTATGATCGGAGACTCATTAACAGATAAATTTGGTAAAGCTTTAAATAAATCATTTGGTTCATTACCTGGATCAACAGGAAAAGGTGCCGGTGTTTTTGCTAAAGTTGCAAGTGGCGCTGGTATCGACTCATCAGGTCCTTACACAGGTGAATCGTATGATGCTGCTGCTTTAATCACTCTTGCTATGCAAGCAGGTGGAAAAGCTGACAGAGCTACAGTACAACAAAATGTTATGTCAGTAGCTAATGCACCTGGTAAAAAAATATATCCTGGTGAATTAAAGAAAGCTTTAGATTTATTAGCTAAAGGAAAAGCTATCAACTATGAAGGTGCAACTGGTGTTGAATTTACAGATGTTGGTGAAGCATTTGGTTCTTTCTTAGAAAAAGAAATCAAAGGCGGTAAATTTAAAACAAAGAAACAAAGATAATTTAATATTATTTAAAACCTCAGCGATTAATCTCGCTGAGGTTTTTTTTTAGAATAAATATTTATCAGATAAATAAAATATTAAACCTAATCCAATTCCTAATAGTATATAAAACATTAATTCTTTATAATTTTTTCTGGTAAAATCCCTTGTGGTCTAAAACGCATTATTATTAAAAGGCCTATACCAATCATTAAAAATCTGAAATATGAAGCACTATTAATCAAATGAACTCTAATTTCATTTGTTTCAGGTAAATGTGAAGTAAATAAATTTATAAAAAACAGAGCAATTGGTGCCGCTTCAACCCACAAAAACCAAACAACAAAACCACCTAATATTGCTCCAAAGTTATTTCCAGTTCCTCCCACGATTACCATAACCCATATTACGAAAGTATATCTCATTGGTCTGTAACTACCTGGGGTAAACAATCCATCATTAGTTACCATCATTGCACCTGCTATTCCAACAATAGCTGAACCTAAAATGAAAATTAGCAAATGTTGTTTAACAACATTCTTTCCCATCGCTCCAGCTGCTTCCTCGTTGTCTCTTATAGCCCTCATCATTCTTCCCCAAGGCGAATAAAGAGCTTTTTGTGTTAGGACCAGCAAAATTATTACTACAGATAAAAATAAACCTGTAAAACATAGTTTCACATAAACTGAGGATGCGCTAATAACTAGTTGGTTAAGCATTTCTTGTTTCTCTGCAGCAGAGTTTATTAACGCTAATTTTCCTGAGTGAAATTTTTCTACAAAATCAATAAACCACTGAGTACGCTGAAGATCAATTTCATATGGAGCTGGTCTTTTTAAACCAATTACATTTTTAACACCTCTGGCTAACCAATCCTCATGTTTAATTATAGAAACAACTATTTCAGCAATTAATAATGTAGCTATAGCCAAATAATCAGCTCTCAAACCTAATGCTACCTTTCCAACTACAAATGCTAGACCAGCAGCTAAGAAAGCCCCTCCAATCCATGAAATTAAAACTGGCAAACCTAATCCACCTAAGAAACCTGTTTTAGCTGGTTCTACAGACTCAATTCCCTCTATAGCAGGAGCAGATATAATTCTTAATAATAAGATTCCAATTATTATTATAGATGCAATAAGATAATTTCTTTTTTTTGAAGGTGCTATTTTTTTTAAAGTATATCTAATTGCTATAACAATACTTATTATTATAACAACACAAATCATCATATTTAAACCACCAACACTCCAAGCTTCATCGACTGGTGCAACTGAAAAAAGAACTACTGCAAGACCACCTAGAGCTGTATAGCCCATTATTCCAAAATTTATTAATCCAGCGTATCCCCATTGAATATTTGCACCTATAGTCATGACTGCTGAAATCAAACAATAATTTAAAATCGTTAAGGCTATTGACCAAGATTGAAAAACTCCTACCATTATAATTAATGTGAACATAATTAAATAAGCAGTTATAACGTTTGCATATTGCTTCATAGGGTTTTTCCTTTAAATATTCCTGACGGTCTAAACAATAATACTATTACCAATATCGAGAATGAGACAGCAAATTTATAATCTGTAGATAAAAGTTGTATCATAGAATTTGGTTCTAAAGACTCTGGAAGAATATAAGTAAAAAATCTCTTATAAGCATAAGTTAAGAAAATTTCAGCAAAAGCAATTACATATCCTCCTAGAAATGCACCATAAGGATTTCCAATACCTCCTACTATAGCTGCAGCAAAAATAGGAAGCATGTTATTAAAATATACAAATGGTCTATAACTTTTATCTAATCCATATAAAATTCCTCCTATTGTTGCGAGTATGCCTGCAATTATCCATGTTATAAGAACGACTTTTTTTGGATCAATTCCAGATAATAATGCTAAGTCCTCATTATCTGAATAAGCTCTCATGCTTGTTCCAGTTTTTGTTTTATTTAAAAACCAGAACATTATAGATACCGCAATTAAAGTGACAATGATGGTGATACCTTGGGTAGACTTGATGGTTAATCCTTCGCTTAATCCAGTCATATCTTTAAATTCTGATGCTTTTAAAATAAATTTTTCTCCATCCATAAAAGTTCTATCTGTAGGTCCAATTATAATTCTTATGATTGCTTGGGTTACAAACATTACACCCACACTTACCATTGCTAGTTGAACTGGGGGGCTTTTTTTTATTCGATAATATTCGAAAACAAATTTATCTATTGTTAACATATACAGAATCATCATAAAAGTTGCAAAAGGGATCGTAATTAAAGCAGTTGGAAAAATTCCAAGATTAATTCCTAATGATTGAAAGTAATAAGTAAGAAGAACAGCAAACATTGTTCCAAAAGACATCATGTCTCCAGTTGCAAAATTTGCAAATCTTAATATTCCATATATTAAAGTTACAAAAATAGCTCCTAAAGCTAGCTGAGATCCATAAGTTAATGCAGGTATGATTGTAAAATTTAAAAGTACTAATATTGCATTTATAAAATCCATCTATGCTCCTAAAAAAGATCTTCTTACCTCGGGATCATTTAAGAGTTCATCTCCAGATCCTTCAAATTTATTTTCACCAGTAACTAACACATAACCTCTATCAGAAATACTTAGAGCTTGTTTTGCGTTTTGCTCGACCATTATAACAGCAACATTTGTTTCTTTTACTTTAATTATATGATCAAATAATTCATCCATAACTATAGGAGAAACACCTGCTGTTGGCTCATCTAACATTAAAACAGAAGGTCTAATCATCAATGCCCTACCTAGTGCTACTTGTTGCCTTTGTCCTCCAGATAATTCTCCTACTTTTTGCATTTTTTTTTCACTTAAAACTGGAAATAGTTCATAGATTTCTTCAATTACCTTGTTTACATCATCATCTCTTAAGAAGGCCCCTATTTCTAAATTTTCTCTAACAGTTAAATCTGCAAATACATTTCTTGTTTGAGGAACAAATGAAATTCCTTCTTTAACTCTATCTTGAGGTGTTAATTTTGATATATCTTTTTCATTCAAAACTATAGAGCCTGACTTTAAGTTTAGTAGTCCTAACATTGCCTTCATCGCAGTTGATTTACCGGCACCATTAGGTCCTAAGATTGCAACTATCTCACCTTTGTTAACATTAATGGAACAAGAAGTAATTATATCAGGTCCCTTGCCATAACCTGCTGTCATATTGTTTCCCTCAAAAAAGGCCATCAGTTTTTTCCATCTCTATTATTGCTTCCTCTACCTAAATAACTTTCAATAACTTTTTCATTTCTTTTGACTTCGTCAGGGGTTCCTTCAAATAAAACAGATCCTTCAGCCATAACAATAACCGGATCACACATTCTGCTGATAAAATCCATATCATGCTCTATCATACAAAAAGTATAACCTTTTTCTTTATTAAGTCTCAATATTGCGGTTCCTATATCTTTAAGAAGTGTTCTATTAACACCTGCTCCAACTTCATCTAACAATACTATTTTGGCATCAACCATCATAGTTCTGCCCAACTCTAATAATTTTTTTTGACCTCCAGAGAGATTACCCGCGAGTTCATTTGCCAAGTGTTTAAGATTAAGAAATTCAATTACCTCATATGCTTT
The DNA here is from genome assembly GCA_902521005.1 of uncultured Pelagibacteraceae bacterium. Taxonomy (GTDB): domain Bacteria; phylum Pseudomonadota; class Alphaproteobacteria; order Pelagibacterales; family Pelagibacteraceae; genus Pelagibacter. The sequence goes on along the minus strand of CABYPZ010000019.1, from coordinate 706 downwards.
ATTTCTAATTAGTTCTTCCTCCTTTTTTACAATTCTTGGTTTAAGTAACGCTGTCATTAATTTTTCCCCTGATTGATCACCTGGAACCATCATTAAATTTTCTAATACTGTTAAATTGGTAAATTCATGGGCAATTTGAAATGTTCTTAACAATCCTTTTGAAAATAATTCATAAGAAGGGACATTCGTTATATCTTTATTATTGAATATGACTTGTCCATCAGATGCTTTTAAATTTCCAGCAATTAAATTGAACAAAGTAGTTTTTCCTGATCCATTTGGCCCAATAATTCCCGTGATAGATCCTTTTTTAATTTTTAATGAACATTTGGAAACAGCAGCTAGGCCTCCAAAGTATTTTGAAAGATTTTTTATTTGGAGAATGTCTGAATTATTCTGCATAAGAATTATGCTTTATTTAGTCTTTTTAAAATATTATTAACAGATTTTTCTAAAGATTTAAAATATCCAGATTTCCTTAGTTCGTTTACACCTTGCCAATTAAGTCCTCCGGGAGTTTGTGATTCCAACACAAATTTTCTGAGATTTTTGGAAGAATGAACTTCAGCAAGTTGAGCTAAAGCTGAATATAATGATATTACATATCTTTGAGCATCGGATTTTTTTAATCCTCTTTTTATAAGCCAATCAGATAATACTTTTAGTAATTCGTAAAATGATGCCATTGTACCTGATATGGCCCAAA
>CABYPZ010000018.1 GCA_902521005.1 uncultured Pelagibacteraceae bacterium | reverse complement strand
AATCAGGCAAAGCATCTGTTCATGGGAGTCCTTTAGGCAAAGAGGAAGTTGCTTTGGTGAGAAAAAAATTTAAATGGAATTATAAACCTTTTGAAATTCCAAAACATATTTTAAAAGAATGGAGAATAATTGGAGAAAGAGCCTCTAAGAAATATAGAAGTCCAAAAAAAAACCATAAAAATTTAACTAACACTATTAAAGATAATTTTGTAACAAAAGTTCAAAATATTATTAAGCAAGAAAAGAAAACTTATACAAATTCTTTGGAGGCTATGGCAACTAGAAAATCCTCAGAAAGAATATTAAATGTATTAACAAAAAAAATACCAGAATTAATTGGGGGATCTGCTGATCTTGCTGGATCAAATAATACAAAGACCAAATATCACAAAATAATAAAACCTGGAAATTTTGATGGAAATTATATTCATTATGGAGTTAGAGAACATGCTATGAGCGGAATTATGAATGGAATTGCTTTGCATAGTAACTTAATTCCTTATGGTGGAACTTTTCTTATTTTCAGTGATTATTGTAAACCATCAATAAGATTATCTGCATTAATGAACCAAAGAGTAATTTATGTTATGACACATGACTCTATTGGCCTTGGTGAAGATGGACCAACGCATCAACCGATTGAACAACTTTCTAATCTAAGATCTATTCCAAATTTAAATGTATTCAGACCAGCTGATACAATAGAAACTTTTGAATGCTGGGAAATTGCTTTAAGTATCAATAGTCCAAGTGTAATTGCCTTATCAAGACAAAATATTAATCCCGTGAGGCAAGAGCATAATGCTCAAAATAAATGTATTAAGGGTGCTTATGAAATATTAAGAACAAAAAAAGAAATAGAATTGACTATTATTGCAACTGGGTCTGAGGTAAATTTAGCAATTGAAGTCAGTCATAAATTAGCCACACAAAATATTTATTCAAAAGTTATATCGGTGCCTTCAGTTGAATATTTTAATATTCAGACAGAACATTATAAAAAACAAATAATGGGTGAAACTAATTATAAAATTTCTATTGAGGCCGCTATCACTGAACCTTGGAAAAAATTTATTGGAGAAAATGGATTATGCTTTGGAGTAGACGATTTTGGTAAAAGTGCACCTGGAAAAGACGTTTTCAAATCCTTTTTTTTAGATGCTGAAAATATAGTTAAACAAACTGTGAGAATGTTAGATAAATAATATGTCAATAAAAATTGGAATAAATGGAATGGGTAGAATTGGAAGAATGATAGTTAGATCTATAATTGAGAACAATTATTCAAACATTGAGATTAAACATATAAATAATAGATCAAACTCTGAAACCTGTTCAAACCTTTTAAAATATGACTCAATTCATGGAAAGTTCAATGCTGAAATTAAATTTGATAATGATAATATTACTATAAACAAAAAGAAAATTTCTTATGGGCAAGAGACAGATTTAAATAATATTAATTGGAAAAAATATAATGTTGATTATGTTTTTGAATGCACAGGTAAGTTTAATTCTAAAGAAAAATTATTGCCTCATTTAATGAATGGTGCAAAAAAAATTATAGTATCAGCTCCATGTAAAAATGCAGATAAAACTATTGTATTTGGAGTTAATGAGAAAGAGATTAAAAAGAATGATAATATAATCTCAGCTGCTTCATGTACAACCAATTGTCTTGCACCTGTAGCTCATGTTTTAAATAAAAATTTTGAAATTGAAAAAGGTTTCATGACAACAATTCATGCATTTACCAGTGATCAAAGAATATTAGATAATTCTCATAAAGATCCTAGAAGAGCAAGATCTGCAAGCCAATCTATTGTTCCGACATCTACTGGAGCATCAAAAGCAATAGGTGAAATAATACCAGAATTAAAGGGTAAGTTGGAAGGTATAGCAATGAGAGTACCAACGCCAAATGTTTCTTTGGTAGAATTAGTATTTTGTACAAAAAAAAATTTATCTGTAGAAAAGATAAATTCTGCATTTCAAAAATTCATATCACAACAGAAAAGTAAAGTTCTTGAAATCTCAAACGAAAAACTTGTATCAATAGATTTCAATCATAATTCAGCGTCATCAATAATAGACGCCTCACTTACAAATGTAGTGGGTAAAAATATGGGTAAAATTTCTGCGTGGTATGATAATGAATGGGGTTTTTCAAACCGAATGTGTGATATAGCAGAGTTTATTCATAAAAATTCTTAATGAATTATATAAAAGATCAAAAAAACTTAGATGGAAAAATAGTCTTATTAAGACTTGATCTTAATGTGCCATTAAAAAATGGTACAATTACTGATGACACAAGAATAGTTAAAATTTTACCTACTTTAGAATTTTTAATAAAAAATAATTCAAAAATTATAATTATTTCACATATTGGTAGACCTAAGGGAGAATGGAACGATATTTTCTCTATGAAACCTGTTTGTGAATATATTAATAAAAAAATTAATAAACAGGTAAAACTAATTAAAAAAAATATTTTTCAATTAAAAAAAGGGCAACTATTTTTAAACCCAGAAGATCAAATTCTTTTTTTAGAAAATATTAGATTTTATAAAAATGAAGAAGAAAACGATATGAATTTTTCCAAACATCTGGCTAGTCTAGGAGATCTATTTATAAATGATGCATTTTCTTGCTCCCATAGAGCTCATGCTTCAATATGTGAAATTACAAAATATATTCCCTCATATGTAGGACTCCAATTTGAGGCTGAAGTTAATGCTTTGGAAAAAGTCACTAATAACATTAAAAAACCAATTACTTGTATAATTGGAGGATCCAAAATTTCTACAAAAATTCCAATTATAAAGAATTTAATACCAAGATTTGATAATATTATAATTGTGGGTGGAATGGCAAATAATGTATTAAAATATAAAGGTTATTCAATTGGAAAATCTATTCAAGAGAATAATTGCGAAACTAGTATTAATGATATATTTGGAGTTTCCAAAAATTATCCGTGCTCTATTATTTTGCCAGTAGACGTTGCTGTTGGAAAGACAATGGATGGCAACGCAAAAATAAAAGAATTAAATCAAATAGAAAATGATGATATAATTTTAGATATCGGCCCAAAAACTATTAACAAAATTAAATCAATAATTAATAAAAGTAAAACAATTTTGTGGAATGGGCCAGCTGGATATTTTGAAAACCCTCAATTTTCAAAAGGAAGTTTTGAAATAGGAAATCAAATTGTAAATCAAAATAAATTAGATCAAATTTTTTCTGTAGCAGGTGGAGGGGATACTTTTGCTCTAATTAACAATTTTAATATTTTAGATAATTTTAATTTTGTTTCAACTGCTGGTGGAGCATTTTTAGAATTTCTTGAAGGAAAAGAATTGCCTGGTATAAAGGCATTAAACTAATGTCTGAACTCAATAAAATTGCACTTAAAATTTTGTCAGATGGAAAAGGTATTCTTGCTGCAGACGAGAGCACTGCAACCATGACTAAAAGGCTTGAGTCAGTTAAAGTTCAGTCAAATGAACATAACAGACTTATTTTTAGAAAAACTCTTTTTTCATCAGAAAGCATGAAAAGCTGTATCGGAGGAGTTATATTGTATGATGAAACAATAAAACAGATCAGTGAGTCTAAATCAATCCCCGAAATAATAATTAATAATGGGGCAATACCAGGAATTAAAGTTGATACAGGAGCAAAAACTCTGGCGGGATCAATTGATGAAAAAATTACTGAGGGCTTAGATGGATTAAGAGAAAGATTAGAAATGTATTATAAACTTGGTGCAAGATTTACTAAGTGGAGAGGAGTTTATTCAATTTCAAAAAAAAATCCAAGTAAGCTATGCATTCATTCAAACGCTCATGCTCTAGCTAGGTACTCTTCATTAGTTCAAGAATGTGGTATGGTGCCGATTGTTGAACCTGAATTACTAATGGATGGAAATCATTCTGCAGCTTTATGTTTTGATAAAACTTCTGAAATTATCAAAAAATGTTTTGAAGAACTAATTATCCATAAAGTAGATTTAAAAGGAGTTATTTTGAAACCCAATATGATTTTGGACGGAACTAGTAATGAAAGTAAAATTACAAATGAGGAAGTTGCTGATTTAACATTAAAATGTTTAAAAGACTCAGTTCCACAAGAAGTTCCAGGTATTGCCTTTCTTTCAGGCGGTCAATCAGAAATAGAAGCTACAGAAAATCTTAATTTAATAAATAAAAAAAATAATACTAAATTTATAATGACTTATTCTTATGGAAGAGCTCTTCAGCAAAGTGCTTTAAAACATTGGTCAAAAAATATACAAGATATAAAGGGCACCCAAGAAATATTTAATCATAGAGCAAAAATGTGTACTTTAGCTGCAAAAGGAGAATGGTCAAAAGAACTTGAGAAAAAGAGCTAAATTTATATATTTAATATCTCCAAATAAAATTAATTCAAATTTTTATAGGGAACTGAAAAAAGTTTTAAAAACTAATAAAGTAAAGTTTTTTCAATTAAGATTAAAAAAAATTTCAAATAATAAAATTATAAAAATATCTCGAAAAATTAAAAAAATTTGTAAAGAGTTTAAAGTAAAATTTATTATTAATGATAGCCCTTTGATATCTCTTAAAGTAGGTGCAGATGGATGTCATCTTGGTCAATCAGATATGGACATAGAAAATGCTAGAAAAATAATAAAAAAAAAAATTATTGGAGTAACTTGTCATAATTCATTAAAAAAAGCTAAAGAGGCAATTACAAAAAAAGCTGATTATATAGCAATTGGTGCATTCCACAAAAGCACAACAAAAAAAACAAAATATAAAGCAACTTTAAAAGATTTAAAAAGGATTAGAATTCTCACAAAAAAGCCAATAATAGCAATTGGAGGTATCAATGAATATAATTACAAAAAACTTTTGTTGAATAAAGCTGACTTTTTAGCTATTTCAAGCTTCATTTGGAAAAATAAAAAACTAAAACCAGTGCAGGCAATAAAAATATTAAAATGAAAATATCAGTTAATGAATTGAAAACAGGAATGATAATTGAACATAAAAATGATTTATGGGAAATTTTAAAAACCCAACATGTAAAACCAGGTAAAGGGGGAGCATTTAATCAGGTTGAAATGAAAAGTATTAATAAAGATACTAAGCTAAATGAAAGATTTAGATCTAGTGATAATATAGAGAGAGCAATTATTGAAGAAATAGAATTTAATTATTTATATGAAGATAAAAATGAATTTTATTTTATTAATAACAAAACATTTGAACAATTAAATTTAAGACAAGATTTATTGGGAGAAAAATTTAAATTTTTAAGTGAGGGGTTAGAAGTTAAAATTGGTATTTATAATGATATTCCTATAAAAATAGATCTGCCAAACCAAATTAATTGCAAAATTGAAACCACAGATGCTGCTTTAAAAGGACAAACAGTCTCCTCTTCATATAAACCGGCAACATTAGAAAATGGGATAAAAATTCAAGTTCCACCATTTATTGAAAGTGGAGATACTGTAGTTGTAGATACGAGATCAATTGAATATATTAAAAAAATTTAAATATGAATTCAATATCTCCAAATTTAAATATAATGATTAAAGCTGCTGAAAAAGCATCAAAAATATTAATCAGAGATTTTGGTGAAGTAGAAAAATTACAGGTTTCAATTAAAGGACCAGCAGATTTTGTAACTAATAGTGATAAGAAAGTTGAAAAAATTCTAATTGAAGAGCTTAATAAGGCGAAAAAAAATTATTCTATCTTAAGTGAAGAGATTGGCAAAATTGAAAATTCAGATAAAGATAATTTTTGGATCATAGATCCTATTGATGGAACTACAAATTTTTTACATGGTGTTCCTCACTTTGCAATATCTATAGCGTTGAGAAATAAAAATGAAATAATTTCAGGTTTAATTTATGATCCTATCAAAAACGAAATGTTTTATGCTGAGAAAGATAACGGTGCTTTTCTAAATAATCAAAGAATTAGGGTATCAAGTAAAAAAAGTTTAAATGAATGTTTATTTGCAAGTGGAGGAAAAAAAGAAATTAAATCTAAATTAAATATTAGAAAATCTGGAAGTGCAGCTTTAGATTTAGCATACGTTGCCTCTGGCAGATTTGACGGATATTTTCAAAATGAATTAAATTTGTGGGATATTGCTGCTGGTTTGATTTTAGTAACAGAGGCAGGTGGCAAAACAAACAAATTAGATCATACAAGTATAAATAACTTGAGAGTAAATGCGGCTAGCAACGCTATATATGAAAAAATGCTCGAAAACCTTGATAAGTTTTAATTGTTTTTAAAAATTCATTTGTTATAAAGCCAGCTATGAAAAAAAAAATACATCCTAACTATCATACAATAAAAGTAGAAATGACTGATGGGTCTCAATTTGAAACTAAATCAACTTGGGGATCAGAAGGTGAGGTTCTAAAATTAGAGATTGATCCTATTTCACATTCAGCTTGGACAGGTGGAAAGCAGAAAATTTTAGACAAAGGTAGAGTGAGCAAATTCAACAAAAAATTCCAAAACTTTAGATCAGAAAAGAAGAGCTAATGTCGAACACACCATTAATGCCAATGGCAACTGCTGTTTGGTTAGTAGAAAATACAACTTTAACTTTTAAACAAATTGCTGATTTTTGTAAGTTGCACGAAGTAGAAGTTCAAGGAATAGCTGATGGAGATGTAGGAAAAGGAATTGTAGGTTACAACCCAATAATCGCAGGACAATTAACTAGAGATGAAATTGAACATTCCTCAAAAGACCAAAATAGACCTCTTCAAATTAATACTTATGATTATGAAATATCTGCAGAAAATAAAAAGGCAAAAAAATATGTACCTCTCTCAAAGAGACAAGATAAACCAGATTCGGCTTTGTGGCTTTTAAAGAACCACCCAACCCTAAAGGACTCACAAATTGCAAATCTTGTTGGGGTAACAAAAAATTCAGTTACAGCTATAAGAAATAAAAGTTATTGGAATTTTAACAATTTAAATTCTAAAGATCCAGTTTCTATAGGTTTATTTACTCAAAAAGATTTGATTGAAGCAATAGAAAAAGCTGAAAGAAGAATAAAAAGAGAGAAAAAACAAAAAGAAAAAGATAAAAAAGAATAATTTTGTTTTTGAATATATTGATAGACAATATTAGTTTTAAATGCTAGTTAGTCTTTTTTTTTAGGGGGTTGTTATTAAAATAGAAGTAAAAGACAATAATGTTGAACAGGCTTTGAGGGTTTTAAAAAGAAAACTTCAAAGGGATGGCTTCTTTAAAGTAATTAAACTTAAAAATACATATGAAAAACCATCTGAGAAAAAAAAAAGAATTTTACAAGAGAATATTAAGAGAGTTAAAAAGTTAAACAAACTTAAGAACAGATTTTAAACCGCGGGGTGGAGCAGCCTGGTAGCTCGCAAGGCTCATAACCTTGAGGTCGGCGGTTCAAATCCGTCCCCCGCAACCAAAAATTTTATAATTTAAAGTTAGATTTTTTACTATCTATCAAAAAATTCTTTACTGTATCTTTTGTTAAATTATCAAAAGACTTTCCAAATTTTTCTATTTTTTCAATTATTGATGGTGGAGTTGTAATTATATGACACCCAAGTTGTTTAGCTTGAATAAAATTATATGGTTCTCTTGTGCTAGCCCATAAGATTTCAACATTTTTATATTTTTTTGCGATTTTAATACTTTTTTTTATTTCTGGTATAGGGTCTTTCCCTGCATCAGCCATTCTTCCTGCAAAGATTGAAATAATAACTTTTGATTTTTTATTTATAGATTTGAGAATGTTTAATGTTTGCCGGGCTGTATAAACTGCTGTTATATTTAGTTTAATATTTTTGTTATTTAAGTATTTTATTACTTGACCTAGAAAAAAACCTTTAGAATTTGTTATTGGTATCTTTACAAATACTTGGGTACCCCAATTTTTAATTTCTAAAGCCTGTTTAATTATTTTTTTTTTGTCATCTGCAAAAACCTCAAAAGATATAGGTTTTGAGGTTATATTTAATATATCTTTGCAATATTTAGAGTAATCTTTAGCACCTGCTTTTCTCATAAGGCTAGGGTTTGTAGTAAATCCCCTCACTATTTTTTTTCTATTAAATTTTTTAATTTGTTTTATATCCGCAATATCACAAAAAATTTTTGTCATTTAAATAAATTGTTTATTAAAAAATAGAATATTTTTCAATCATTTAAATATAAATTTAACTTTATTAATTAAAAGTTTTGCTCCATAGTTGCTTAAATGACCATCGTCTGCAAAATAAGACCCTTTTTCATCCGCCAAAAAGCAAAAATTATCATTACAAAAAGTATCAGAAATATTAATAAAATTTTCTCCTAACTCTTTCTCAAGTAAATTAATTGTTGATGAGTAATTTTTTTCAAAAATAGATTTTTCTATTTTAATTTCTTTTTGAACTTGAGTTTTGTTTATATGTTTAAATTTTATCAATCTTGATAAATCCTGAGGAAAATCATACGATGGTCTCTGAATAGGACCTAATACAAATACCTTCTTATTTTTTTTCTCTAATTCCTTAACTAAATTTATAATAGATTTTCCAATGATAAATGGATCATTTAATAAATTTTTCTTGCCATCGTATAATTGGTTGTTTTGCCATGTGGTTGCAATAATAATTGTTTTTATTTCTTTATCTTCAGAATATTTATTGAAATATTTGATAGATCTATTTAAACAACTCTCATTTATATTTAAATTTATAGAGGGCAAGCAACCAGTGTTAGATATCAAAATTGCCTGTAAATTTTTATTCTTAAGACTTGGTTCAAATGATGGGACATACATTTGTATATGAGAATTTCCAATTAACGCAACTGAATTAATGTTATTTTTTGTTTTATTTATTAAACAAGCTTTTAATAAATTATAATTTGTAAAATTTGTAAATTTACATTTGTAATTGGTGTATGAATTTTTAGATATTTTTTCATAAAATTCATCAACTTTTATTTTTTTATTAAAAATATTTACTAGAGATATAATAATAATAAAAGAAAACATTATTATTAATAAATTAATAACTTTTTTATAATTTAAACCATACCTAAATTTTTTTTCAATAAACGTATAACTCAAATATGCGCTAAAAAATACAATAACAAGTGCCAAAACTTTAATTATAATATTTAGATTGTCTACATAGTAGTATTTAAAAAAAACGAGTACTGGCCAGTGCCACAAATATAAAGAAAAAGAAATTAAACCAATAAAATTTAAATATTTATTCTCAATAATATTTGTCAAAGGAAAGTTTTGAGGCAACCTTCTGCTTAAAAATATTGCAGTAAATGTAATAAGCAATATATCTGAAGGAATTCCAGGTATTTTAATCAAAATACTGAGTAAAATAACTATTAAATAAACGGTTGCTAAGTAGTTATTATGATATTTATTTTTTTTTACAAATATAAGCATTGCCAATATACCAAAACTTAGATTCCATATTCTAGTTGGTAATAAAAAAAAAGCTGTATCACCAAGTCCTAAATTCTTAATAAAAAAATTAGTAGATAAACTTAGAAAAGTAATTATGGATACAATTATTATTAGTTTGTTAATATCTTTTGTGAATTTAAAGATAAAAAGGAAAATAATTGGAAAAAAAATATAGAATTGTTCTTCAACACCTAACGACCATAAATGAAGTAAAATTTTCAATTCATCTGCTGCAGCAAAATATCCACCAATAAACCAAAAGTGAAAATTTGCTAAAAATGTTGCTGAAAATAAAGCACTTTCTGAAAATAAATATAGGTCATTTTTTGTAAGAAGAATAACTGAAATAATACTTGTACAAATTAATAAAAAAAATGTTGCAGGAAGAATTCTCTTTACTCTTTTAAAATAAAAATTTTTCATTGAAAATTTATTTATTATTAAAAGATTGTAAATTTGCATTGATATTAAAAATCCTGATATAACAAAAAATAAATCAACTCCTAAATATCCATGTGGAACAATTTTTGGAAAAAAATGGAAAGCTATTACATAAATAACAGCCACTGCTCTCAAAAAATCAATTTCTTTTCTATAAGAAAATTTCATTAGAAATATTGAATTTAAATTATTTTTTTTGAGATTAATATAGCATTATAAACTTTTTATAATGTCTTCTGTCATTTTTTTTGCGTCCGCAAACAACATTAAAGTATTGTCTCTATAGAATAAATCATTATCAATTCCTGCATAGCCAGGGGATAAACTTCTTTTTACAAACAGTACAGATTTTGACTTTTCAACATCTAATATTGGCATTCCAAAAATAGGACTTTGGGGATCTGTTTTTGCAACTGGGTTTGTCACATCGTTAGCCCCAATAACATAAGCAACATCACAGTTTGCAAAATCGTTATTTATTTCTTCTAATTCGAAAACTTCATCATATGGCACATTTGCTTCAGCCAGTAAAACATTCATATGTCCTGGCATTCTTCCAGCTACTGGATGAATTGCATATGTAACTTTGACACCATTTTTTTTAAGTGCATCTACCATTTCTCTTAGTGCATGTTGAGCCTGAGCAACAGCCATTCCATAACCAGGAACTATTATTACTGAAGAAGCATTTTTCATTAAAAAGGCTGCGTCTTCTGCATTACCGTTCTTAACTGGTTTTTGCTCTTTACCTTTTTCATTTGAAGATTGATCTGTAGCACCAAATCCTCCTAATATGACATTAAAAAATGATCGGTTCATACCCTTGCACATAATGTAAGATAATATCGCTCCAGACGAACCTACTAAAGCACCAGTTATTATTAAAGCGGTATTCTCTAACGTGAAACCTATTCCAGCAGCTGCCCATCCTGAATATGAATTAAGCATTGAGATTACAACTGGCATATCAGCTCCACCTATTGGTATAATTAATAAAACTCCAATTAAAAATGATAATAAAATTAATGTCCAAAACCATGTATCTATTTGAGTTTTGCATAAATAAAATATTAAACCTACCAATGCAACGCCCAAAGTTAAGTTCAGATAATGCTGACCAAAAAATGTAATTGGAGAACCCGACATTATTCCTCTCAACTTTAAAAATGCAATGATTGATCCTGTGAATGTTATAGCTCCTATAGCTGCTCCTAAGGACATCTCAATTAAGCTCGCTATCTTAATATTGCCTGGCGATCCCAAATTAAAAACTTCAGGATTTAAAAAAGCTGAAATAGCAACAAATACTGCTGCAAGACCTACCAAACTATGAAAACCTGCTACAAGCTCTGGCATTGCTGTCATTGGTATTTTATAAGCAATGAATGCACCAATTGATCCCCCAATTAATAAAAAACCTAATACATATGCAAAACCTGTAGAAAAATTACCAATTGATAGAAAAGTAACTCCTATCGCAATTGCCATTCCAATTATTCCAAAAAAATTTCCTTGTCTTGAAGTTTCAGGTGATGAAAGTCCTCGCAAAGCTAGAATAAATAAAATTCCAGAAATAAGATAAAAAACAGCTAAAATATTTGCAGACATAATTATTTATCTTTCTTTTTTTTTTTATACATTGCGAGCATTCTCTGAGTTACCAAAAAACCACCAAAAATATTTACTGCAGCTAAAATAATAGCTAAATATCCAAAAATATTAGCTGTATCAAATATTGTTGTTGAGCTTCCAGCTAAAGCAGCAATAATCGCACCCACGATAATTACTGATGAAATTGCGTTTGTGACTGACATCAAAGGAGTATGAAGAGATGGAGTTACACTCCATACAACGTAATATCCTACAAAAATAGTAAGTATAAAAATACTTAGTCTGAATATAAAAGGATCTATTTCCATAATTAACTCACTTTTGTTTTAACAATTATCTCATCTTCTAAATTAATATTAATTTTCTTACTTTTTTTATCATATAAATTTGAGACAAAATTAAATACATTTTTTGCATATAAATTAGATGAAGAGATCGGCAATTTATTAAGAATATTTTTATCACCCATTATTTTTATTCTGTTTTTTTCAATAATTTTATCTACTTCAGTGTATGCAGAGTTTCCTCCTTGGGAAGCAGCAAGATCATATATAATTGATCCAGATTTCATTTCATTTATCATATTTTCTTTAATAATTAATGGTGCTTTTTTTCCAGGAATTAAAGCAGTACATATTACAATATCTATCTTTTTTAAGGTCTCTGCCAAAAGTTCTTCTTGTTTTTTTTTAAAATCTTCTGATGCTTCTTTTGCATACCCGCCCTCAGTTTCCAAATTTTCTGCACCGTCAACTGTTAAAAATTTTCCTCCTAAGCTTTCAACTTGTTCTTTGGACGCCATTCTTACATCCGTCGCAAATACAATTGCACCCATTCTTTTAGCTGTAGCAATAGCTTGTAGTCCAGCAACACCAGCTCCTACAACCAAAACTTTTGCTGCTGGAACAGTTCCTGCTGCAGTCATCATCATTGGTATCGCCTTTTCAAAAGTAGAAAATGATTCTACAACTGCCTTGTAGCCAGCTAAGTTAGCTTGAGAAGATAGTACGTCCATAGATTGAGCTCTAGTAATTCTTGGTAAAAGATCAAGCGAAAATAAATTAATTTTTTTTTGAGCAAGTTCTTTTAATTTATTTTGATTATCATAAGGATTTAATACACCAACGTAAATTTGATCACTTTTTAGCATTTTAGTTTTATTATCGTCTAAAAGCCCCATCTGAATAATTATATTTGCTTCTTCAAGTAATTTTTTTTCATCATCCTCAAATTTAGCTCCGTTATCTTTAAATTCATTTTGACTATATCCAAGATGGCTTCCATAGTTTTTTTCTAATTTTACCTCAAAACCTAATTCAGTGTACTTTTTGACGATCTCTGGAGTTATTGATATTCTTTTTTCAATTTCCAGTTTTTCTGATAGTGAAACTATTATCATAAAAACTAATATTATTTTTGTCTTGCTTTAAATTTTGGATTTTTTTTATTTATTATATATACTCTTCCTCTTCTTCTAACTAATTTAGAATTAAGGTCTCTTTTTTTTAAAGACTTAAGTGAGCTTGCTATTTTCATAAATTATTAACCTTATTAAACGAATAGAATATTTTTATCAAATGAAATTAGACATATTTTAAAAAAAAACAATTATTTTAAAAGTCGCTTTTAGTATTATTATATATAATTTTTGATATTATCTCATATCCTTTGGGAGTATAGTGACCATACATATTGAAAGGAAATAAAA
>CABYPZ010000017.1 GCA_902521005.1 uncultured Pelagibacteraceae bacterium | reverse complement strand
AAGGGTACTAAATTTAGGACAATCGGAATTGGTCCAAAAAAAGGTAAAAAAATTAAAGTTGATTGTCCCACAACATATTTCACTACAATCGTTTTTGAAAATAATTCTATTATAAGATTAACATTATCTTTTGATGTAATTGCACATCAAAGAAATCATATAGAGTTATATGGCACAAAAGGATCGATGATTGTTCCTGATCCAAACATGTTTGGTGGATCTGTTTATGTCTGCAAAAGCCTTGGGAAACCATGGCACGAATTTAAAACTAATAAAATGGCATTAGGAAAAATTAATATTAGATCACAAAGCTCAAGAGCAAACGAATCTCCTACAAATGCAAATTATCGAGGAGTAGGATTAGCTGAAATGGCTTATTGTATTGAACACAAAAAAAAGCATCGATGTAGTGGTGAAGTTTCTGTTCACGTTTTAGATTTAATAGAGTCTACAATGTATTCTGCAAGGACAAACAAACCAAAAAAAATTGATACTACTTGCAAAATACCTAAAATATTTACAGCAAAAGAAATAAATAAAATTATGAGATAATATGCAAATTGGTATTGATGTTGGCGCAACAAAAATAGAATATATAATTTTACATGATAATGGTGAAGAGAGTAGCAGGTCTAGGATTGATTGCCCAAAAGATTATGTCTCAATTATAAAATCAATAAAAGAAATAGTAATTAAACTTGAAAAAGATGCAAAAAGAGAACTTCCTGTTGGCGTTTGTCATCCTGGTATTCATTCAGTCCATACAGGTTTAATTAAAAACTCCCCAAATTGTGAATGGATAAATAATAAGCCATTTCAAAAGGATTTAAGATCATTATTATCTAGAGAAGTTTTTTGTGAAAATGATGCAAATTGTTTTACACTTTCTGAAGCTATAGATGGATCAGGTAAACATTATAAAATAGTATTTGGTGTAATTTTAGGGTCTGGTGTTGGTGGAGGTTTAGTCATAGACAAAAAAATTGTATCAGGACCACACGGTATTACTGGAGAGTGGGGTCACAATCAAATACCTATGATTGGCAAGGATATAAAAATTGAAAAAACAAATTTAAGAGAAGGTGAGATAGAAAGCTTTGTTTCTGGTTTAAGCCTAGCGAAAAAATTTAATGAGAAATATAAAAAAGTTCTTACTGCCAACCAAATTTTTGAATTATACAGAAAAAATGATTTAGACGCTCAAAGATCTATAGAGGAATTTAAAGAAAATTTATCTATGGGAATAGCTTCAGTAGTAAATGTATTAGATCCAGATGCATTTATTTTTGGTGGTGGACTATCAAATGAAATTGATTTTTTTAATGAGGTACAAGCTAATGTTAGAAAATTTGTTGCAGGTAATGAATTCGAAGGAGTTTTTTTGAAACCAAAGTTTGGAGATGCAAGCGGTGTAAGAGGCGCAGCAAGATTAGGAAGAAGAGTAAGTTATTAATGAAATTATTAAGAGTAGGTTTACCAGGAAAAGAAAAACCTGCGATTATAGATAATGAAAAAAATTTTAGAGATCTATCTAAAGTAGTTAGTGATTTTAATCCACAAAATTTAAATTTTGACACCATAGAAAAGATAAATCAAAAAAATATAAATTCTCTTCCTTTATTAAATAACAATGAGAGAATAGGATCTTGTGTAACAAACCCAGTAAATTTTTTGGCTATAGGATTAAACTATAAGGCACATGCTGATGAAACAAATTCAGCAGCACCAAAAGAACCTATAGTATTCAACAAATCTCCAAATTGTATAATTGGTCCTTATGACGATGTAGTGATACCAAAAGAATCAAATTCACTAGATCACGAAGTTGAGATAGCTGTAGTTATTGGAAAAAAAGCTAAATATGTAAATGAAAAAAATGCTCAAGATTACATACTCGGTTATTGTATCTGTAATGATATTAGTGAAAGAGATTGGCAAAAAAATAGAGGTGGCCAATGGGTAAAGGGAAAATCAGGAGATACATTTGGACCTCTTGGACCATATTTAGTAACCAAAGATGAAATTGAAGATCCTTTTAATTTAAATTTATCATTAGATTTAAACGGCAAAAGAAGACAAACAGGTAATACAAAATTAATGATTTTTAATTTTAATTTTCTTATATCCCATATAACTCAATTTATTACATTAATGCCAGGCGATTTAATTACAACAGGCACACCCTCTGGAGTTGGAATGGGAATGACACCACCTGAATATTTAAAAGAGGGAGATCAAATGAAACTTAAGGTAGACGGTTTAGGTGAACAAAATACCAAAGTTTCTAAAGAGAAATAACTTAACTGCGATAATTTAATAATTAATTTACTATAAATTATTGTAATATAGGCTTGTATTTGAATGATAAAAAGAGACTTATATTATGAGAGAATTCCAACTAAATCATTGAGAAATGACGTTAGATTTTTGGGAAATATACTAGGCAAGGTAATTAAACAACAAGAAGGTGATAAATTTTTTAATCTAGTTGAGAAAATTAGATTACTATCTAAAGCAAACATCAAAAACAAAGATAATAAAAAAAGATTTAAAAAAATTGAAAATGAAATTCAAAAGTTAAGTTCAGAAAAAATATTCAAGTTATCAAGAGCGTTTACTCATTTTATGAATTTTATTAATTTATCAGAGTCACTGGATGCTTCTAGAAAATTAGATGAATTCGAGAATTCAAAAATTAAAAAGGATAATAAAAATATTTTTATAGAGGAAATATTTGAAAGTCTGTTTAAAAATAAAAAAATTTCGCAAAACAAAATTTATAATATAGCAAAAAATTTAAATATCGGAATTGTTTTGACTGCTCATCCAACTGAAGTAAAGAGAAGAACTTTAATTCAAAAATATCATAGTATCACTGAAATTATGGAACAAAGAGAATTAATGAAAAATCATAGTTCAAAAATTAAAATTTTAGAAAAAAAATTATACGATGAATTCACAATCATATGGAATACAGATGATCTGAAAAGGTTTAGACCTACTCCTGCTGAAGAAACTCGTTGGGGCTTAGCTGTAATAGAAGATAGTTTATGGGAGACGATTCCTAAAGTTTATAGAAGGTTAAATGGAATTTTTGTTAAAAATATGGGAAGAAATTTACCAAAAAATTTTAATCCTATTCAATTTGGATCATGGATGGGTGGAGATAGAGATGGAAATCCAAACGTTACATCTAAAGTTACTAAAGAAGTAATTTTACTTTCAAGATGGGAGGCAGCAAAATTATATGAAAAAGCATTAACCAAATTAATTAGATCTTTCTCTATGGAAAAATGTTCCAAAAAAATTAGAAAAGCTGTAGGTAAATCTCATGAACCTTACAGAGTTTACTTAAGACCACTAAGAGATAAAATGAGATATACTCATAGAGCAATAGAAAACCATCTAATTAGAAATAATCCTATTAATCAAAGTAAGTTATTGTCCACAAAAGAAGAAATTCTAAAACCTTTGCGTACAGTCAGAGAATCTCTAGAAAAAAATCAAAGTGAAAATATTGCAAGTGGTGATTTATTAGATCTAATGAGAAGAGCAAAATGTTTTGGAATAAATTTGGCTAAATTAGATATAAGACAAGAGTCATCTAGACACTCTCAATTAATTTACGAATTGTTAAAAAAAAAATCAAATAAAAATTACTTAGAATGGACAGAAAAACAAAAAATTCAATTTTTATCAATGAATATCAGATCAAAGAAAAATATAATAAATGAATTTACATTTAAAAATAAAGAAAATTTGGAAGTTTGGTCTACATTTAAAGTATTGTCTAACGAACCAGAAGAGTGCTTAGGAGGTTACATTATTTCAATGACTTCATCTGCCTCAGATATTCTAGCTGTCTCTTTGTTACAAAAAGAGGCAAAAATTAAGAGAAAATTAAGAGTAATTCCATTATTTGAAACTTTACAGGATTTAAAAAACGCAAAATCTATTATGGAAAATTTATTCTCACTCAACTGGTACAGAAAGATGATAAAAAATAAACAAGAAATAATGATAGGTTATTCAGACTCCAGCAAAGACGCAGGTAAATTCTCTGCAAGTTGGCATCAATACAAACTTCAAGAAGAAATAATGAAATTAGCAAAGAGATTTAAAGTAGATGTCACTTTTTTTCATGGAAGAGGTGGATCAGCAGGACGAGGAGGAGGACCAATACAATCAACCCTTAGATCACAACCACCAGGATCAGTAAATGGCAAAATAAGAATTACAGATCAAGGAGAAATGATACAACAAAAATATGGTTATGAGCCAATCGCAAAGTATAATCTTTGTAGTTATATAGGTGCAGTAATGCAAGCTACACTTAAGCCACCACCTCAACCAAAAGATAAATGGAGGCAACTAATTGAAAATATGGCAAATATATCAACATTGTCATATAGAAAAAATATTAAAGAAAATTCTGACTTCATTAGATATTTTAAAACAGTTACACCCCATCTCGCATTAGGAAAGTTATCAATAGGTTCTAGACCATCTAAAAGGAAAAATGTTGATAACATTAAAAGTCTTAGAGCCATTCCGTGGGTCTTTGCGTGGACACAAATAAGACTTATGCTTCCAGCATGGTTAGGAACAGGTGATGCGCTTAAGTATTCTGCACAAAAAAATAACAAATCAATTTTGATAGATATGGAAAAGAATTGGCCTTTCTTTAATTCTACAATGGATATTTTAGATATGGTTATTTCAAAAGTTGATCCTGAAATATCTAAAGTTTATGAAAATGGTCTTGCAGATAATAATCTTAAAAATGTTGGTAATAAATTAAGAAATGAATTTAATGTTGTAAAGAAGTTCAATAATATTATAACTCCGAATGAAATTACATATCAAAGAAATAAATTTAGAACAAATACATTTGTCAGAAATATTTATTCAGAGGTTTTAAATATTTTACAAGCAGCAGTTATGAAAAAATTATTAAAAAAAAATATAAGCAAAAATCATAAAAAATATCTAGAAGATGCAATGATGACCTCGATAGCGGGAATTGCTGCTGCTATGAAAAATACAGGCTAATTTATGGAATTATTTTTAGCTTTTGGTGCAGGACTAATTAGTTTTTTATCGCCCTGTGTTTTACCTCTTATACCTGGCTATATATCTTACATTTCTAATAGCTCACTAAATGAATTAGTTGAAAAAAAAAATATAAATCTATTACCATTAATTCTTTTTACTTTTGGATTTTCAATTATTTTTATAATTTTTGGAGCTGCATCGACTTTTTTAGGTCAAACATTGCTTCAAAATTCTTTTGAATTAAGAATATTTGCTGGAATAGTAATAATAATTTTCTCATTACAAATAATAGGTATAATTAATTTAAATTTCTTAAATTACGAAAAGAGAATACAAACTAATAATAACAAAAACTTTTATAGCCCAATAATTATAGGTATGGCATTCGCATTTGGCTGGACACCCTGTATTGGACCTATATTAGGCTCTATCTTGGTTTTAGCTTCAACAGAAGAGAGTATTAATAAAGGAATTTTACTCCTATCAGTTTATTCAATGGGATTAGCAATTCCTTTTATAATTTCAGGATATTTAATCCAAAAATTTTTAATTTTTTCTAAGAATTTTAGAAAAAATATTAATTTGGTTTCCAAAATAGGTGGATGTATATTGTTAATAACTGGAGTTTTAATTTTAACAAATCAACTTCAAGCTTTAGGGTATTATATTTTAAATACCTTTCCATTTCTTCAGAATTTCGGATAAGAATAGTTAATGAAAATTTATCAAATAGACTCTAGTGCAAGAAAACAAGGCTCTTCTTCAAGAGCGTTAGCAAAAAAACTTTTAGAAAAAATTAAAAAACCAGATGATGAAATTATTTATAGAGATTTAGATGATGAAATGGTTTTTGTTTCTGGCTTAACTGAGTCTGGAATGAAAATTGATAAAAAAGATCAAACCGAACATCATAAAAAAATGTTTGAATTATCAGATAAACTTGTAAAAGAATTAAAAGAAAGTGATGTAATAATTATATCCGCCCCAATTTATAACTACGGACCACCAGCAACATTAAAAGCATGGTCAGATCTTGCTGCAAGAGTAGGAGAAACTTTTCGCTTTAAAGAAAATGGAAGAAGGGAAGGTTTGTTAAAAAATAAAAGAGCCTATTTGGTAATTACTTCAGGTGGAACTAAACTAAACAGTAAAGAAGATTTTTTAACACCTTGGTTAAAGTTCATATTAAATTTTTTTGGTATTGAGAAAATAGATATAATTAGCGCTGATCAGATGTCCTTAGATTATGAAAAGTCTATAAAAGATGCTGAAAAACAAATTGAAAATATAACTTAGATATTAAATTTTCTTTTTAAATGTCTGAGTTTTCCTTCAGTGCTATCATAATCAATATAGCAACCTTGTAAATATCTGCTCCCTTCATTTGAGTCGAAAGCTGTTCTTCCGTGTAATAATCTATAATTATCCATCATCATTAAATCACCTGGAACTAGTTTAAATTCAATTTTGTAATTATCAGAATTATACATTTCTGAAATTTTGTTTCTAGCTCGGTAATATAAATCTAATTCTTCTTTTTCTAAAATTGGAACAAAATCCAACCTTGGACTAAATTTAACTTGTTTTAGTTCGTTATTTTCATCTAATCTGATTAGCTCCGACCAATTCTCTAGCACTACATCCTTATCAATAAATTTAAATTTAACCTTTACTCTTGTTAAAACATCATAATATTTTTTAAATTGTTTTTTAAGATCTTCTGTCACTTTGTAACCATCAACCAAAGTTGATAGACCACCATTTACATTGTTAGTAATACAATGCAAAAGTTGGATACAAGGGACAGGATTTCTGTATGGATTATCTGTATGTGGAGCAAGAGCCAAAGATGTGTAAGCTAAATCATTTGGGCTTGGAACAGATTTTACATTAAAGTATTCCCCAAAGTTTGTTCTTCTTACACTTCCAATTTGATTTGCAAATTTAACAATAAAATTCTCTTTTGTAGGGACATTTTTAAATATAATAAAACCATATTTATAAAATTTAATCAGCAAATCATACATTTCTTTACTATCAAAAATATCATCTACATATTGAAATTTATGAACATTTTTTAAATTTGAATCCCATTTTTCCCTTTTAATAGATTGAATCAAAAAATCATTTTTTGAAAATTCTTCAATAATTTTTTCAATTTCCAGTTTTGAATTTACACCGTCATTAAAATTAATTTCTAGAATATCCTTTGTAATTTTTGCACTTTTAACTTCTATATTAGTTTTAAGAGACGTGGGGTCAAATTTTCTTTGCTGAGTTTTTTTGTCTAAATACTCTTCATTATTCACTCTTTCCCTTAACCAAAAGGGGTGAATTTCTTTAGAAGAAGTTCCGTTATTGAATAGTATTTTATTTTCGTTTAGTTCGATCTTCATTATACCAAGCATTATTTAAAATTTAGCTTTAATCAAGAGAAATTAAATAGTAAGAGATATCCAATGAAGCAATTCAAAAATTATAAGATTTACCATACTTTTTTAAACACTCTTGCTAAAGATTTAACAAGATTTTATTATAAGAAATTAGATAAACCCTTTAAAGTTTCAAATAAGTTGAAAGGAAAAGGGTATGATCCAGTAACTAGTTCAGACAAAGCTTTTGAAAAATTTATAAGATTAAAAATAAAAAAAAAATTTCCTTCCCATCAAATAATTGGGGAAGAATTTGGATATAAAAAAAGTAAAAGTGATTTTTCGTGGGTAATAGATCCAATAGATGGAACAAGATCTTATGTCATTGGAAACCCAACATGGAGCAACCTTGTAGCTTTAAATTACAAAGGTAAGCCCGTGTTAGGTCTTGCAAATTTTCCTAAACTCAAAAAATATTATTTGAATGTTAGTGATAAAAAATCATTTGTATATGAAAATGGAAAAAAAAGAATATTAAGTGTAGCTAAAAAAATTAATTTTTCTAATGCAAAAGTAGCAGGAGCCTTCCATGGTTGGCTTTCCATACAAAAACAAAAAAAAATTCCGAAAGTTTTAAAACTAATGCAGTTTCCATGTTTTGATGCATTGAGCTACACTCATCTTTCAGAAGGAAAATTAGATATAGTTATACAATGTTCAAATAAAATTTGGGATATTCATCCTATAATACCTATACTCAGATCAGCCGGTGCTATTATAACTACTTGGAATAATAAGGAAGCTGAGCTTGCAGGAAATATATTGGTCTCTAATAACATTAAAAACCATAAAAGAATGTTAAAATTATTGAAACCTGTTTCAAATTGATCAATTTCAATATTTAATTCTTCTTTTGTTTCAATAAAGATTGGGTTACATTTTTACTTATAAATTATAGGAGGGGAAATGAAATCTAAAAATTTATTTAAATTTTTGATTACAATTTTTTTTGTTTTTGCTGCAACGCAATCATTTGCAAAAACAATTAAATGGTCAATGCAAGGAGATAGTTTAACACTTGATCCACATGCTCAAAATGAAGGACCAACTACAATGGTATCTAGACAAATATATGAAGCACTTGTTACTAGAGGCTTAGATATGTCTATTGGACCTCAGTTAGCTACTGACTGGAAAGCAACAAATCCAACTACATGGGTTTTTAATCTAAGAAATGATGTTAAGTTTAGTAATGGTACACCGATGACATCTGAGGATGTTGTTTTTAGTATTCTAAGAGCTCAACAACGTACATCAGACTTTAAAGAATATATTAGTACTATTACTTCTGTTAAAGCACTTGATGATTATACAGTTGAGATTCAAACTAGAGAACCAAATCCAATTCTTTTGAACCAATTATCAAATATTTTTGTAATGTCTAAGAAGTGGTGTGAAAAGAATTTTGCAATGGCTCCACAAAATTGGGATGCAGGACAAGAAACTTTTTCTGCGACTAACTCAATGGGAACTGGTCCGTTTAAAATTACTTTAAGAGAGCCTAATACAAAAACTGTTTTTAAAAAAAATAATAAATGGTGGGGTAATGTTGAACATAACTTAACTGAAATACATTTACTTCCAATAAAAAATGCTGCTACAAGAGTTGCTGCGCTTTTATCTGGAGAAATAGATGTAGTTACAGATGCTCCAGTACAGGACTTAGGTCGTATAAAAGCATCTGGTGCACACAAAGTTCAAAGTACACCACAAATGCGTACAATCTTTTTAGGAATGGATCAAGCTGCTGACCAACTTAGAACTGGTAATACAGGCGATAATCCATTTAAGAAAAAAGAAGTAAGACAAGCGCTATATCAAGCTATTGATATTGAAGCTATTAAAGCAAAAGTTATGAGAGGTTTAAGTGAGCCTGCAGGAATAATTACTTTCCCAGGTGTTACAGGATACACTAAAGAACTTGATGAAAGATTACCTTATGATGTTGATGCTGCAAAACAGTTATTAGCTGACGCAGGTTATCCAGATGGTTTTGAAGTAGAACTTAGATGTCCAAATGACAGATACGTGAACGATGAAGCAATTTGTACTGCTGTTGTAGGAATGTTAGGTAAAATTGGTGTTAATGTAAGTTTATTTGCTCAAACTAAAAGTAAACACTTTAAGGAACTTAAAGACAACCAAGGAGACTTTTACATGCTAGGTTGGGGTGTTCCTACTTTAGACAGTCATTATGTATTTCATTATTTATATGAGACAGGCGCAAGCTGGAATAAAGTTAACTTCAGTGATGCTGATGTCGATGCTGCAATTAGAGTAATGGAAGGTGAAGTAAACCTAGATAAAAGAAATGCTGCAATAGCAGATGCTTGGAAAATAGTAAAAGATGACATTGCTTATCTGCCTTTACACCACCAGGTGATTTCTTGGGCATCAAAAAGAAGTGTTGATGTTCCTATAAGACCGAATAATGAACCATTATTCCGTTTTTCTAACGTAAGATAATTTAACTTATTACAAGCCCTTTTTAATTAAAGGGCTTGTAACTAAAATTTTCGCAAATTGATAAAATATTTTTTCAAGCGTCTGTTTCAATCAGCAATGGTGATGCTTGTTGTTGCCTTTGTTTCTTTTTCATTATTCAATTTTGTAGGTGACCCAATAAATAATATGGTTGGAGAAGAAACATCAGATGAGGAAAGGGTAGAACTTAGAGAGACTTTAGGTTTAACAGATCCTATATATATTCAATTTTCAAGATTTGTAGGAAATGCTTCAAAAGGTAATTTTGGTATTTCTTACCAATTAAAAAGACCTGTTTCTGAATTAATTTCTGAAAGGTTGCCAGCAACAATTGAGCTTGTTCTTATTTCTGCATTAATTGCACTAGTATCTGGTACTTTATTAGGGGTCTATACGGGTATAAATCGTAAAGGTTTTTTAAGCGATATAATATTAGCTATTTCGTTGCTAGGTGTATCGCTCCCCACATTTGTAATTGGTATATTATTTATTTATCTTTTTGCTGTAATATTAGGAATATTACCTTCATTTGGCAGAGGAGAAGTTGTCAGCTTAGGTTATTGGACCACTGGTTTTTTAACTTTGTCTGGTCTGAAGGCCATAATTCTTCCTTCTGTAACTTTAAGCCTTTTTCAAATGACTTATATAATAAGGCTAGTTCGTGCAGAAATGATGGAAATTTTGCAAACAGATTATATTAAGTTTGCAAGAGCAAGAGGTATTAAAGAAAAAAGTATACATTATAAACATGCTTTAAAAAATGGATTAATACCTGTAATTACAATCGCAGGAATAAACATTGGTACCTTAATTGCATTTTCAATAATTACAGAAACTGTTTTTCAATGGCCTGGCATGGGATTTTTATTTATTCAAGCAGTTCAGTTTGTTGATATACCAATTATGTCAGCTTACTTAGTTTTTATTGCATTTGTATTTGTAATGATAAATTTTATTGTAGATATTTTGTATTACTTCATTGATCCAAGAATAAGAGTTAAAGCGGAGGCTGTTAGTGGATAACCATAAACTCACGTTATTAAATAGAATAAAAGACAGTGATGTTTATTTTAGTTTTATAAAATCACCAACGGCTATAATTTCTACTGTAATACTAGTCATAATATTCTTTTGTTCTTTTTTTGTTGAATTAGTAACTCCATACAATCCATTTGACCCATCTTCTTTATCTTTAATGGAGGCATTTACACCACCTTCATGGACAGAGGATGGTCTTTCAAAATTTATTTTAGGAACAGACGGTCAGGGTAGAGACATGCTATCTACAATTCTTTATGGATCAAGAATTTCTTTAATTGTTGGTTTTTCAGCAGTTATATTTGCCTTAGTGTTAGGAGTGGGCTTAGGACTAAGTGCTGGATATTTTGGTGGAAAATACGAAATGATTATTATGAGATTAACAGATGTACAATTAACTGTACCAAGCATCTTAATGGCTCTTTTAGTAGATGGAATTGCTCGTGGAATTATTTCTAGAGAAATGCATGATGAAATGGCAATATATGTTTTAATTTTTGCAATTGGTATTTCAGAGTGGCCACAGTTTGCTAGAGTCTCAAGAGCAGCTACATTAGTTGAAAAAAATAAAGATTATGTTTCTGCATCAACAATTATTGGTGTTTCAAATATAATTATTATGTTTAAGCATATATTGCCAAATATAATGAGGCCGGTTCTTGTAATTGGGACAATAGGACTTGCGCTTGCAATAATAGCTGAAGCTACACTTAGTTTTTTAGGTGTAGGAGTTCCTCCAACAACCCCTTCTTTAGGGACACTAATTAGACTTGGAAACGATTTTTTATTTTCTGGAGAATGGTGGATAACTTTTTTTCCAGCGATGTTTTTAGTTTTATTAGCATTCTCAATTAACTTACTAGGAGATTGGATGAGAGATACTCTTAATCCAAAATTAAATTAATGAGTTTTTTAAAAATAAACAACCTTAGTGTTAATTATGAAATGCGTAGAGAAATTGTGTACGCAGCAAAAGGAGTAAATATTACTGTTGAGAAAGGTGAAATTCTTGGTTTGGTTGGTGAGTCTGGATCTGGAAAAAGCACAGTCGGTAACGCGATTATTAATCTTATAGATGAACCAGGTAAAGTCTCCAGTGGATCAATTATAGTCGATGGGGTGAATATTTATGAAAATCCTGAAAATATTCTTCAACTTAGAGGGAAAAAAATAGGTCTTATTTTTCAGGATCCACAAACATCTTTAAATCCAATACTTACAATAGGAGAACAATTAATTGAAACAATTCAAACCCATTTAAAGTTAAGTAAAGAGGATGCAAAAGATAAGGCAATTAATTTGTTAAAAGAAGTTGGAATAAAAGATGCTGAAGTTAGATTTAACAATTATCCACATCAATTTTCTGGAGGAATGAGACAAAGAGTTGTTATTTCTTTAGCTCTTTGTTGTGAGCCAGAACTTCTTATAGCTGATGAACCAACAACTGCTCTCGATGTTTCAATTCAGTCACAAATTTTAGATTTGATAAAAAGATTAACTAAAGAAAGAAATTTAGCTGTAATTTTAATTACTCATGACATGGGCGTAATATCTGAGACAACAAACAGAGTAGCTGTAATGAAAAATGGAGACCTAGTAGAAATTGGTCCAACAAAAGAAATTTTAACTAATCCAAAAGAGATTTATACGAAAGCACTTGTAAGCTCAGTTCCTCCGACAAATAAAAAAATCAATAGGTTTAAAATTATTGAAAAGGAAAACAAAACTCAAAGTGAAACAAATATTAAAATTTTAAATAGATGGACTAAAAAAGAAATTATTAAACAAGATTTAGTTAAAGTAAAAAATTTAAGTAAAACCTTTGATGATAATTTTTTTACAGAAAGTTCTAAAAACTCTGTAATGGCAGTAAACGATGTGTCATTTAATATAAAAGAGGGAGAGTCTTTTGGTTTAGTTGGTGAAAGCGGAAGTGGTAAATCTACAATAGCAAAAATGATTGTTAATTTATATCGTCCAAGTGCTGGAGATATTGATTTTGATAATGTTTGTATAACAAAAATTAAAAGTAATAAAGAAATGATGAAATTCAGAAAACAGATTCAGATGATCTTTCAAGATCCTTATTCTTCATTAAATGGAAGATTAAAAGTTAAAGATATAATTTCAGAGCCTATTAAACTTCACAATCCTTCTATTAGTTCAAAAGATATAGATAGCTATATTTATGATTTATTAGAGTCTGTCGAATTAACCCAACAATCAGCTGAGAGATATCCTCATGAATTTTCTGGAGGTCAAAGACAAAGAATATCAATTGCAAGAGCACTTGCTACTCAACCAAGATTACTTGTATGTGACGAACCAACTTCTGCATTAGATGTGAGTATCCAGGCTCAAATATTAAATTTATTAAAAGATTTACAGGAGCAATTAAATCTGACAATATTATTTATAAGTCACGATTTACCTGTAGTGAGACAAATGTGTGATCGAATAGGGGTTTTAAAAAATGGAAAGATTTGTGAGATCTCCGAAACTGAAAATTTGTTTAAAAATCCATCACATGAATACACAAAAGAATTGTTAACGTTAATGCCAAAAATTGAGTCGATTTATAACTAATGAAAACTATTTTAATTATTTTTACTATCCTTTTTCTTAATACTTTTATTGCTAAATCGTCTGAAAATAATGACAGTG
>CABYPZ010000016.1 GCA_902521005.1 uncultured Pelagibacteraceae bacterium | reverse complement strand
GGTCATCGACTGATATTTTGATTTTAAATAAGTTTGGAATTCCTGAGCCACAAAAAATAGAAAAGGTTGTTCCAGACATCTTACTTATACCATTAGTTTCATTTGATAAAAATTTGTTTAGAATTGGATATGGTGGTGGATTTTATGATAGGTATATTGAAAAGGTTTCAAAATTAAAAAAAACTTTGAATATTGGAGTAGCTCATTCTTGTCAAAAAGTTGGTAAAGTGCCTTTAAATAAATATGATAAAAAGCTCGATATGGTGATAACTGAAAAATACATATTATCATGAAAATTATTTTCTTAGGTGACATAGTTGGTAGATCAGGATGCTTATCTATTAAAAAAAATTTAAATGATATTGTAAAAAAAAATAATATTAACTTTGTTATAGCTAATGGAGAAAATGCTGCAGATAATGGACTGGGAATAACAGAAAAGATAACAAATCAATTATTTGATAGTGGTGTTCAAGTAATTACAACTGGAAATCATGTGTGGGATCATAAAGAAACAGCCAAATTAATTGAAAATGAGAAAAGGTTATTACGTCCAAATAATTTATCGTCCACCTATCCAGGCAACGGATTTGAAATTTTTAAAAATGATGGAGTAAAAATAGGAGTACTAAATTTAATGGGCAATGTTTTTATGAAAAAATGTGATGACGTATTTGAAAATTCAACAAATTTTATAAATAAGTATAAGCTACAAGAAGATTTTGATTTTCTGGTTGTAGATTTTCATGGAGAAATAACAAGTGAAAAAATGGCTATAGGACATTTATTTGATGGTAAAGCAACTCTAGTTGTAGGAACCCACACTCATATTCCAACAAATGACGCGAGAATTTTATCCAAAGGTACAGCATATCAAACAGATGCTGGAATGTGTGGTGATTATAATTCTGTTATTGGCATGGATAAAAGTAACTCATTAAATCGTTTTATGAAAAAAAATTCTGTCAAACATTTTCCTTCTGAGGGAGAAGCAAGTTTATGTGGTGTAATTGTTACTTGTAATCCTAAAAATGGATTGGCAGATAAGATAGAAAGCTTCATACACGGGGGCGAACTATCAAAATAAAAATTTAATATGGCAGGTCACTCACATTGGGCAGGAATTAAGCACAAGAAAGGTAGAGCTGATAAATTAAGATCTAGTTTATTTTCTAAACTTTCAAGAGAAATAACAGTTGCAGCTAAACTCGGAGATAAAGACCCAGGGATGAATTCTAGATTAAGATCAGCTATACAATCTGCAAAATCAGCAAATATGCCTAAAGATAATATTCAACGAGCGATTGATAAATCTGAATTAAATTCTGGTAGTGATTATGAAAATATTAGATACGAGGGATTTGGTCCTCACAATACTGCAGTAATAGTCGAAACTCTTACTGATAACAAAAATAGAACAGCATCAAATTTAAGAGCAATATTTCAAAAAAATGGTGGTAATTTAGGAACATCTGGTTCTGCATCATATAATTTCGATCAATTAGGTGTAATTAAAATTGCTAAATCAGAGATATCAGATGAAAAAATTTTTGAAATAGCAGCTGAAAGTGGAGCAAAAGAATATATCTCGAGGGAAAATTTCCATGAAATACAATGTGAAAAAAATAGTATTTATACGGTAAAAAAAACCTTAGAAAAAAATATTTCTAATTTCATCTCAACAGATATAGAGTGGATATCTATTAACAATTTAAAACTTTCATCAATTTTTAAAGAAGATTTAATCAATTTTCTTGATATTTTAAATGAAGATGATGATGTACAAAATGTATACACAAATGTTATCTTGTAAAAAAATATGCTTATAATTGGTATTGATCCTGGAATTTCTGGTGCAATATGTTTTTTTCAAAACGGAGAAATTTCAGATGTAATTGATATGCCGTCCATGGCTGATGGTAAAAAAAATAAAAGACAAATTAACAGTCAGCAAGTTTTCAACGAAGTTTCAGAAAGAATTATTAATATCCCCAAAAAAGAAATAATAGTTGTAATTGAGCAAGTTTCTGCAATGCCAGGACAAGGTGTAACCAGTATGTTTAATTTTGGACAATCTTTTGGAGTTTTAAAAGGTATTTGTTCAGCAATGCAGCTTTCAATGTATTTTGTAAGACCAGCTAAATGGAAAAAATATTATGGTTTAATAAAAACAGAAAAAGATGCAAGTAGAACAAAAGTTATAGAGATTTTTCCATATATATCATCTAAACTTTCAAAAAAAAAAGATTCAAACAAAGCAGATGCTATTTTAATAGCTAATTTTTTTAATAACACGTACCAAAAAGCTGAATAATACTTGTTTTTTTAGGTCAAATTGATGACACATTTTAGTGTGAAACACATTTAATGGAAGCAGATATTACATCTCAGGCAGCAGGATTAGCTGGTGCTACAGATTTTTCGATTTTAAGCTTATTCTTAAGAGCAGACATTATTGTTAAGTCAGTAATAATAATTCTAATAGCAGCTTCGATATATTCTTGGGCAATAATATTTGAAAAAATTAAATTATTTAAAAAAATAAATCTTACCTCTGAAGAGTTTGAGAGCAAGTTTTGGAAATCAAAATCAGCAGAAACTTTTTATAATAGTTTGCCAGCAAATCTAGATGATCCTATGGCAAATCTTTTTAAAGATACAATGCAAGTCGTAATTAAATCTAGGTCAAGATCTAACTTAAGTGAGAGACTTAACAACATCCTTGAAGTCAATATAGAAAAACAAATGAATATAATTGATAAAAGTAATACCTTCTTAGCAACCGTTGGTTCAACCGCACCATTTATTGGACTGTTCGGAACTGTTTGGGGAATCATGAATTCATTTCAATCTATTGCAATTTCTAGAAATACAAGTTTAGCCATTGTTGCACCTGGAATAGCTGAAGCACTCTTTGCAACTGCACTTGGTTTATTGGCTGCTATACCTGCCGTAGTAGCTTACAACAAATTTAACAGTGACTCTAAAAAATATTCTCAAAGACTTGAGAGTTTTTCAAAAAAATTTCTATCAATTATTTAAATGGCATTTAAATTTAACAGGTCCAATCGTGATCCAATGAGCGAGATAAATGTTACTCCATTTGTAGATGTAATGTTAGTGTTATTAATTATTTTTATGGTAACTGCTCCATTGCTAACTGTCGGTGTCCAAGTTGATTTACCTGAAAGTTCGGCAGACTCTTTACCAGAAGAAGTTGAGCCTTTAACTTTAACTATAAATTCAAAAGGAGAAATTTTTATACAAGAGTCAAAGATTGAATACGATAAGATCATAGCAAAAATTTTAGCTGTATCAAAGAACAGAACAGATACCAGAATTTACGTGAGGGGAGATAAAACAATTAATTATGGCAGAGTCCTTGAAATAATGGGGATGCTATCTGGATCAGGTTTTACAAAAGTCGCATTAATTTCTGAACCATATAAAGAGAGGTAAGTTTGTATAAAAATGTGATAATCTCTTCTGGTTTCCATTTTTTATTAATCATGATTGCAACTTTAAGTTTGCCATTTTTAGCAAAAAAGCCAATTGATCTTCCTCCTTTAGTTTCTGTTGAATTAATACAAATTACTGACAAAACCAATATTCCTTTTGCACCAAAGGCAAAAAAAATAATTGAAAAAGTTAAGAAAGAGGAAGAGAAGTTAGTTTCAGAACAAGCACCACCAAAAAAAGTAAAAAAAGAAAAACCAGAAGCAATTCCCTTACCCAATGAAAATAATGAAAAAATTAAAAAACTTGAAGAGAAAAAACAAAATCCTGAAAAAATTGATGATGAAGTTAAACAGGTTTCAGAATTTGAAAAAAAAGAAATCTTTGATCCAAATAACATCGCTGCTTTAATTGATAAATCTAAAGAGCAATTAGCTGAAACAAATATGCAAACTGATAAAATAACTCAATCTCAGGATCAAAATATGGATATTTCGGGCCTTACTTTAAGCGAGGAAGATGCATTAAAAGCTCAAATATTTGGTTGTTGGAGCATTCCACTTGGTTTACCATATAATGAAAATTTACTTGTGAGAATAAAACTTAAACTTAAGCCTGATGGCTCAGTTGTAAAAACAGAAATTTTAGATCATGCCAGAATGAATAAACCTGGTCAAGGTTTCTACAAAGTTTTGGCTGAAAGTGCTTTAAGAGCTGTACAGCTTTGTCAGCCATTAAGAGTGCCAACAACAGGTTATGAAAGATGGAAAGATTTACAACTAAATTTTGATGCAAGAGAAATGTTAGAGGGTTAATGAAATATAAAAATATATTAATAATTTTATTTTTTTTTATTTTTCCAAATAAATCTTTTGGGTTAATAGAAGTTGATATAACAAGAGGTAACTTAAACCCTTTACCCATTGCAATTTCTCCTTTATCCTCAGATAGTTCAACTAAAAACGAACTTTCAAAATCACTTAATGTTCAAGATGTGGGTTTAGAGATTTCAAAAGTAATAGAAAATAATTTTCGTCAATCTGGTTTATTTAATCCTCTAGATAAAGACTCTTTTTTGCAAAAACCTGATATTGCTCATCTAAAACCAAGATTTGAAGATTGGTCTTTAATTAAAGCACAGGCTTTAATTACAGGTAAAGTTACTTATTCCGAAGATAAATTAAGAGTAGAATTTAGACTCTGGGATATTCTTGCAGCAAAAGAGATGATGGCACTTGCATTTACAACTGTTCCAAAAAATTGGAGAAGAGTTGGCCATATAATTTCTGATAAAGTATACGAAAGGCTTACAGGAGAAAAAGGATACTTTGATACAAGAATTATATTTGTATCTGAAAAGGGTCCTAAAACACAAAGAATAAAAAAATTAGCAATTATGGATCAAGATGGTTTTAATACAAAATATTTAACTTTGGGAAATGAATTAGTTTTGACACCAAGATTTAATCCTACTAATCAGATGGTTACATATTTATCGTATTTTAGGAATCTGCCAAGAGTCTATTTATTAGATATTGAGACAGGAATTCAAGAAGTGGTTGGCGATTTTCCTGGGATGACTTTTGCTCCAAGATTTTCACCTAATGGAAAAAAAATTATTATGAGTTTTGCCATGGATGGCAACTCAGATATTTATACAATGGATTTGGAGAATAGGATTGTAGAGAGAATAACAAACCATCCATCAATTGATACATCGCCATCGTATTCTCCAGATGGTAAATTTATTACTTTTAATTCAGACAGAAGTGGTTACCAACAAATTTATATTATGAAAAGTGACGGATCTAATGTCAAAAGAATATCATTTGGAAAAGGGTTGTATGGAACTCCAGTTTGGTCTCCAAGAGGGGATTTAATTGCATTTACAAAACTACATAGAGGAAAGTTTTATATTGGTGTTATGAGAACTGATGGTAAAGGAGAAAGATTATTAACTGAAAATTATTATCAGGAAGCACCATCCTGGTCACCAAATGGGAGAGTTTTAATATTTTACAGAGAAACTAAGACGGATAGCAAAGGAGAAGGATTTTCTGCAAAACTATGGTCAATTGATTTAACAGGTTATAATGAGAGGTTAGTTGAGACTGAAACTGACGCTTCAGACCCATCTTGGTCGTCATTATTAAGTAATTAGTTGGTTTTTACCAAATATTTATTGATTTTTAAGCTTGTAAGATCTATTTAGGTGTGAAAAAGTTAAAATAAATAAAAGATTTAAGGAGCAGCAATGATTTTAGGGAGAAATTATAAAAATATTTTTTTAGTAATTTTAATGAGTTTAGTGCTTTCAGCGTGTGCAACACAGACTAAAAAAGTCGATGGACAAATGCAAGGTGACGTTTACACAGGAACGGACACAGT
This sequence comes from uncultured Pelagibacteraceae bacterium, assembly GCA_902521005.1. Classification (GTDB taxonomy): domain Bacteria; phylum Pseudomonadota; class Alphaproteobacteria; order Pelagibacterales; family Pelagibacteraceae; genus Pelagibacter. The sequence goes on along the minus strand of CABYPZ010000016.1, from coordinate 10,489 downwards.
TGAATATTTAGCTGACGGTGTTCCAGATAGAGTATTCTTTGCAACCAATGAATCAGTTCTTACAACTGCTTCTAGAGAAACTTTAAGAAAGCAAGCGGCATGGTTAAGAAAAAATTCTGATGTAACTGTAGTTCTAGAAGGTCATGCTGACGAAAGAGGAACTAGAGAATATAACTTAGCTTTAGGAGAGAGAAGAGCTAATTCAGCCAAAGATTACTTAATGACTTATGGAATTTCATCAAATAGAATTTCAGTAATTAGTTATGGTAAAGAAAGACCGGTGGATTCAGGTTCTAACCCATTAGCTTGGTCAAAAAATAGAAGATCAGTAACAGTAAAAGCAAATTAATAAAAATTTTAGTATTAAAAAGACCCTTAATTTATAAAAATTAAGGGTCTTTTTTTTGCCATTATTATAATTACAAATAAAAAAATAATGGAAATTCTATTAAATTTTAAAAATAAAATTATTATTATTTTATTAATTCTAATATCAACCCAGGTGGTCAATGCAGATAGTCATAATATATATGAAGTATTAGAGATAATAAAAAAAGATTTAAAAACTTTAGAAAAAGCTGTTTATTCAGATGGACTAAGCGATGAAAGCAATAAGGATAACAATTTTACAGAACTTGATCAAAACTCTGAGGAAGTTTTAACTAGACATTTGTTAAAACTTTCAGAAGTAGAAAAACAATTTCAAGAATTAACCAATAAATTTGAGGAAATAAATTTCAAAATAGACAAACTCTCCTCAAGACTTTCCAAAGTGCAAGCGGACAATCAGTTAAGATTTCAACAACTAGAAGACAAAAAAATAAGTAGTGATCTAGTAAATTTACAAAGCGAAACTACAAGCATGCAAGAAGACAAAGAAAAAATTTTACCAGGTTCTTCAGAGCCACAAGATTTAGGTTCAATTTCGTACAAAGACTCTGAACCGAAACTAGATAACCAACAAACACAGTCTGTTGAAACTACTGCGAGCGTAGTAACAGAAAATTTTGTAATAGAAGAAAAAATTTTACCTGATGTAGGCGCAAAAGATCAATATGAGTTTGCAACAAACCTATTAAAAGTTGGAGATTACAATACTGCAGAGCGTGCACTAAAAGAATTTGTAGTATCAAATCCAGAACATGATTTGGCCGGCAATGCCCAATATTGGTACGCTGAAACTTTTAGAATTAGACAACTATATACTGATGCGGCATCTGCCTATTTAGAAGGTTATCAAAAATATCCAAAAAGTGAAAAGGCTCCTATAAATTTATTAAAACTTGGAGTATCATTAGTTCAGATAGGAGAAAAAGATCAAGGTTGTTTGATGATAACAGGGGTTCAAAAACAGTATCCTGATGCAAATCAATCTGTTCTTCAGAAATCTAAATATGAAGAAAAAAAGTTTGAATGCAAAAAAGATAATTCTTAAGAAATTATTAAAAAAACTAAAAAACCCAAAAATAAAAAATATATATAATATTTTTAATAATAATCTTTCTAATTTTAAGAATAGTTCTAAAATAGCAATTGCTTTATCTGGAGGAAAAGACAGTTTAGCTCTAGCATATTTAGCTAAATGCTATTCAATCAAAAATAATCTTAAAGTTTATTTTTATCATGTTGATCATGGATTAAGAAAGGAGTCTGAACTAGAGGCCAATCAGCTTAAGCGTCAAATGAAACATTATGATATAAATTGTAAAATTTTAAAGTGGAAAGGTCCCAAACCAAAATCAAACATCCAGTCTATTGCTAGAAACAAAAGATATAGTTTAATTAAAAAGGAATGTGTTATAAATAAAATTCAACTTTTATTGACAGGTCATCATATAGAGGATGTTTATGAGAATTTTTTAATTAGGCTCTTAAGAGGATCTGGTCTAAAGGGTTTAATCTCATTTTATTCTGTTATGAATAATGATGATAAATCATTAAAAGTTATAAGACCGTTATATGAACTTAAAAAAAAAGATTTATCTTACATATCATCAAATGTTTTTAATTTTTCCATTAATGATTCTTCTAATACAAGCTTAAATTTTAAAAGAATTAGAATAAGAAATCTTTTATTTAATTTAAAAGAGGAAGGACTTGATGAAGACAAACTAAAGCTTACTTTAACAAATTTATCAACCAGTGAAGAAACTATAAACTACTATGTAGAAAAAAACCTTGTGCATAATACCTTTCTAAATAATAATTCATATATAGTTAAAGGCAATCTCCTCAAGGAGCCCTTTGAAATTATTTTTAGATCATTATCAATAATTCTTCAAAAAGTTGGAAAAACATATTATCCACCAAGAGGTAAAAATCTTCAAAATTTAATTTACTCCCTAAATTCAAAAGAATTTAAAAAAACAACTTTATCAGGCTGTATTGTAGAAAAAGTCAATAATTCAATCAAAATTTATAAAGAAAAATGAAAATTTAGCTTAAATGCATCAACTTAACACTTGTTTAATTTATAATAATTCTTACTTTAACATATATGAACATTAAAAATTTAGCGATGTGGGCAGTAATAGTTATTTTAACTATTGGGCTATATAATATGTTCAAAAATCCCCAAAGAGCTGCAAATCAAAATAATACTATAATTTTTTCAGAATTTTTAAATGAAGTTGAAAACGGACGGGTTGTTCAAGTTGATATTCAAGGTAATAATATAAGTGGAGTTATGTCTAACGGTGAAAAATTTACAACATATTCTCCTAATGATCCAAATTTAATTGAAAAGTTATCAGATAAAGGTGTTAGCATATCAGCAGCACCTCTCGAAGACAAAATGCCTTCATTATTTGGAGTTTTATTATCATGGTTTCCTATGCTTCTACTAATTGCAGTTTGGATATTCTTTATGAGACAAATGCAAGGTGGAAAAGGTGGGGCAATGGGATTTGGAAGATCTAAAGCAAAAATGATGAATGAAGTTAAAGGAAAGGTAACTTTTAACGATGTAGCGGGAGTAGAAGAAGCAAAAGAAGAAGTTGAAGAAGTTGTAGAATTTTTAAGAGATCCAAGAAAATTTAGTAGACTAGGAGGCAAGATTCCAAGAGGTTGTTTATTAGTAGGTCCTCCAGGAACAGGTAAAACTTTATTAGCTAGAGCAATAGCTGGAGAAGCTGGAGTGCCTTTTTTTACTATTTCAGGATCAGACTTTGTTGAAATGTTTGTTGGAGTTGGAGCTTCAAGAGTTAGAGATATGTTTGAACAAGGAAAAAAACACTCACCATGTATAATATTTATTGATGAAATAGATGCAGTAGGAAGAAGTAGAGGAGCTGGCTTAGGTGGTGGTAACGATGAAAGAGAGCAAACTTTAAACCAATTGTTAGTAGAGATGGATGGATTTGATACCAATGAAGGTGTTATCATAATAGCAGCCACAAACAGACCAGATGTTTTAGATCCAGCATTATTAAGACCAGGTAGATTTGATAGACAAGTAGTTGTGTCATTGCCCGATATAATTGGAAGAGAAAAAATTCTAAAAGTTCATGCAAAGAAAATTTCTATGGCACCTGATGTAAATCTAAGAACCATAGCAAGAGGTACACCTGGTTTTTCAGGCGCAGATCTTGCAAACTTGGTAAATGAATCAGCGTTGCTAGCTGCAAGAAAGAATAAAAGAATAGTGACTACTTCTGAATTTGAGGAAGCAAAAGATAAAGTTATGATGGGTGCTGAAAGAAGATCCATGGTGATGACTGAGGAAGAAAAAAAACTTACTGCATATCATGAAGCTGGGCATGCGATAGTTACAATTAATGAGAAAGCAGCCTACCCTATTCATAAAGCAACTATAATTCCTAGAGGTAGAGCATTGGGTATGGTTATGCAATTACCTGAAAGAGATGAAGTATCTCAAACAAGAGAACAGCTTCATGCCCAAATGGCGATAGCAATGGGTGGCAGGGTTGCAGAGGAAATAATATTTGGAGATGATAAGGTAACAACTGGTGCGGCAAGTGATATTGAACAAGCCACGAAAAGAGCTAGAGCCATGGTTATGAGAGCAGGTTTAAGCAAAGAACTAGGACCAATATTATATGGAGAAAACGAAGAAGAGGTATTCCTAGGTAGATCAGTTGCAAGACAACAAAATATGTCTGAGGAAACTGCAAAAAAAGTAGATGCAGAAATAAGAAATTTCGTTGAAAAAGGTTATGATAGAGCAAGAAAAGTTTTAACTGAAAAAATTGAAGATCTCCATAAACTTGCAAAAGCTCTTCTTACATATGAAACTTTAACAGGCTCTGAAATTGAAGATTTGATTAACAAAAATATTTATCCATCGAATAAAGAAGATCTGAAAGTTGAAGAAGAAAAAGAAAGTTCTGCATTAGGATCAATTGGACTAAAACCAAAAATTGTTCATTAAAATTGATGATTAAATATTACACAAGAGCGTGTAATTTTTATTTCGGCCAAACCTCAATAGAAAAAATTAAAAAAAAACAATCAATACCATTGCATGGAAATAAATTAATATCTTTTGATACAGTTGAAATTTTAACAAGAAAAACAAAAAAAAAAATTAATATAAAAAAAATTAAAGAACTCAAAGGTAAAATTAAAAAAAAATTACTCTTTGACATAAATCAAATAAAAAAAAAGAAAAGATTTAAGTATTTAAACTTTTCAAATATTCCAGTTTTAATGGGGATTTTAAATTTAACTCCAGATAGTTTTTCGGATGGTGGAAAATATAATAATAAAAATGGGCTGATCTATGGAAAAAAATTAATTAGTGAAGGTTGTCAAATTTTAGATATAGGAGGGGAGTCAACAAGACCTGGATCGAAAACTGTTGAGCCAAACAAAGAGTGGAAAAGAATATTTTCAACATTATCTCAAGTAAAAAAAATGAAAAAAATAATCTCATTAGATACTAGAAAAAGTTCAGTAATGAGAAAAGGAATAAAAAATAATGTAAAATTAATTAATGATGTTTCAGGCCTACAATATGATCCAAATACAATTAATGTTTTAAAAAAAACTAACATTCCATTTGTAATTAACCATACACAAGGTAATCCAACTATAATGCAAAAAAATCCAAAATACAAAAATGTTGTTTTAGATATTTATGATTTTTTTGATGAAAAAATTCAATATATAAGATCTAAAGGAATTAAACATAATAATATAATACTAGATCCTGGGATAGGTTTTGGTAAAAACTTGAAACATAATATTACCTTGATGAGAAATATTTCTATTTTCCACTCTCTTGGATTTCCTATAATGTTAGGTGCTTCAAGAAAAAGATTTATAAGAGATCTGTCTGGAGTAAATGATAGCAAGGAAAGATTGGGAGGAACTATATCATCCAGTTTACATGCAATGATGCAAGGAGTCCAAATATTGAGAGTTCACGATGTTAACGAAGTTAATCAGAGTATTAAAATTTTTAATTCTTTAAAATTTTAAAATGGCAAAAAAATATTTTGGTACTGATGGAATAAGAGGTAGAGTAAACCTAGCTAAAATTAATGGTGAAATGTTCTTTAAATTTGGTTTAGCAGTAGGAACATATTTTAAAAATCAAAGAAAAAAAAAACAAACAGCTATTATTGCAAAAGATACTAGACTATCTGGATATACTTTAGAACCAGCTTTAGTGTCCGGATTAACATCAGCTGGAATGCACGTTTATACACTTGGACCCTTGCCTACAAATGGGCTAGCAATGTTAACAAAAAAAATGAGCGCAAATATGGGTATAATGATAACTGCATCTCACAACCCTTATTATGATAATGGTTTAAAATTGTTTGGACCTAATGGCTTGAAGTTATCAGATAAAATTGAAAAGAAGATAGAAAAATTGATAGACTCCAAGATTGTAAAAAATCTTTCAGAACCAAATACCTTAGGAAGAGTTCAAAGGTTAGAAGATGCAAATGATAGATATATTAAAATTCTAAAAAATAATTTTCCAAAAAATTTTCATCTAAAAAGAATGAGAATCGCAATAGACTGCGCAAATGGAGCTGGTTATAAATCAGGACCACTTTTATTAAGATCTTTAGGAGCAAAGGTTTATCAATTTGGTACTTCTCCAAATGGTTTTAATATTAATGACAAATGTGGCTCAACTTTTCCAAATAAAATAAAATATTTAGTAAAAAAGCATAAAGCACACATAGGCATATCACTTGATGGGGACGCTGACAGAATAATTGTTTCAGACGAAAATGGAAATATTATTGATGGAGATCAAATAATCGCAATGTTAGCAACAAGATGGAAAAGAAAAAAAATTTTGAAAGGTGGAGTTATTGGAACTCTGATGTCAAATTATGGTTTGCAAAATTATTTGAAAAGCAAAAAAATAAAATTTATTAGAGCAAAGGTAGGCGATAGATATGTTAAAGAAAAAATGCAAAATAATAATTTTAACTTAGGAGGTGAGCAATCGGGACATATTATACTCGGTAAATTTGCAACAACCGGAGATGGTTTGTTAGTTGCATTAGAAATTTTATTTTCAATGAGGAAAGGTAAAAAAGCAAGTGACATATTTAATACTTTTAAACCAACTCCTCAAATTTTAGAAAACGTTAAAGTAAAAGATAAATCAATAATTAATTCAAAAAAGTGCAAAATAGCAATAAGTAAATCAGAAAAAATGATTAAAAATCATGGAAGAATGCTTGTAAGAAAATCTGGGACAGAACCAAAAATTAGAATCATGGGGGAATCGAGTAATATTTCATTATTAAAAAAATGTATAAATATTGTTAAAAAATCAATTAATTAATTTGAAACTTAAATCTAAAATATTAATCATAGCTGGTTCAGACTCTTCTGGTGGAGCGGGTATCCAAGCAGATATAAAAACGGTTACAAGTTTAGGTTCATATGCAATGACAGCAATAACAGCAATTACATCACAAAATACCACTGGGGTTCTGTCTATATCTAAAGTACCATTAAATGAAATAAAAAACCAAATAGAATTCACATCAAAAGATATTAAACCAGATGCTATTAAAATTGGAATGTTACATTCATCAAAGGTTATTAATGTGGTTTTAAATTCATTAATTAAAATTAAAGTTAAAAAAATTATACTAGATCCAGTTATGGTTGCAAAAGGTGGTAAAAAATTAATAGATAATCAATCTATTGAATTAATAAGATCAAAATTAATGAAAAAAGTTTCTTTAATTACACCAAATATCCCTGAAGCAGAAATTTTAAGTAAAATAAAAATTAAATCAATCGATGATATGATAACTGCAGGGAATAAATTACTAAAAAAGGGTGCTAAAAATGTTTTGATTAAAGGAGGTCATTTAAATTCAAAACAGGTATTTGACATTTATTTGAATAAAGAAGAAATCAAAATATTTAAAAGTAAAAAAATTAGAACTAAAAATACTCATGGTACTGGCTGTACACTATCAAGTGCAATAGCAACCTATTTTTCGTGTGGAAAAACATTAAAGAAATCTTGTAGTATGGCAATTAATTATGTTAACCATTCAATAGGAGCAGGGCCTAAATATGGGGAGGGTCATGGCCCAATAAACCATATTAGTTTATTGAATGTAAATAAAAAATTTAGATGAAAAATGTAGTTGTTGTCGGATCGCAATGGGGAGACGAAGGTAAAGGGAAGATTGTCGATTGGTTATCAAGTGAAGCAGACGTAGTTGTTAGATTCCAGGGCGGTCACAACGCAGGTCACACTTTAGTTATAGATGGTATTACTTATAAGTTGAGATTACTACCATCGGGAATTGTAAGAAAAAATAAAATATCAATCATTGGAAACGGAGTGGTTGTAGATCCTTGGGCTTTACTCGAGGAAATTGAAGAAATTAAATCTAAAGGTGTGGAGATATCGGAAAAAAATTTAATAATTTCTGAAGCAGCGAATTTAATTTTACCATTTCATAGAGAGATGGATGAAATAAGAGAAGATACTGCTGGAAAAGCAAAAATTGGAACTACAAGAAGAGGAATTGGCCCAGCTTATGAAGATAAAGTGGGTAGGCGATCAATAAGAGTAATGGATTTAATATCAGAGAAAAATTTAGACCAAAGATTAGAAACTGTACTGATGCATCATAATGCAATTAGAAAAGGTCTTGGCAAAGATCTTTTTCAAAAAGATAAATTAAAAAAAGATTTACTCAAAATAGCTCCTGAAATTTTAAAGTATTCCCAACCAGTTTGGAAGAGAATTAATGAGTTTAATCAAAAAAGAAAAAAAATATTATTTGAGGGGGCGCAGGGTATTTTGTTAGATGTAGATCATGGAACTTATCCATTTGTTACATCTTCAAATACAGTAGCATCATCAGCTGCGACTGGATCTGGATGTGGACCTAATTCTATAAACTATGTTTTGGGTATTACAAAGGCTTACACAACAAGAGTTGGAGAAGGTCCCTTTCCAACAGAACTAACAGATAAAATTGGAGAACAATTAGGATTAAGAGGAAAAGAGTTTGGAACTGTTACCAGCAGAAAAAGAAGATGTGGATGGTTTGATGGGGTATTGGTTAGACAAACAATTAAAATTTCTGGAATAGATGGTATTGCTTTAACTAAGTTAGATGTTTTAGATGAACTTGACGAAATAAAGATTTGTATTGCTTATGAATTGAATGGTAAAAAAATTGACTATTTGCCAGCAGCTGTCGATGATCAAGTAAAAGTCAAACCAGTTTATAAATCTTTTAAAGGCTGGAAATCATCTACAAAAGGAATCAAAGATATCAATGATCTTCCTCAAAATGCTAAAAATTATATTTTAGATTTAGAAAGATTTATTGAAACAAAAATATCAAGTATATCTACTAGTCCTGAAAGAAATGATACAATCTTAATTGAAGATCCTTTTAAAATCTAAGTTGCTGGCAATAAATTTTTTGATTTTGCTAAATTAAGCATATGCTTTTGTAGTTTTTCAAAAGCTTTGTTCTCTATCTGTCTTATTCTTTCTCTACTGATTTTATATTTTTTACTTAGATCTTCTAGTGTTAAAGGTTCATCAGTTAATCTTCTTGAGTAAAGAATTTCTTTTTCTCTTTCATTTAAAACTTTAATAGAATCTTTCAATAGATCTTTTCTTTGATCCATTTCTTCTTGTTGTGCAAATTTCAATTCCTGATCCATATCTTTATCAACGATCCAGTCTTGCCATTGATCTCCATCTTCCCCAATCGGGGCATTTAATGAATGCTCTTTTCCTGCAAGTCTCCTATTCATTGAAACAACTTCATTTTCAGTGACATCAAGCTTTCTAGCAATTTCACTAACATGCTCATTTCTTAATTCACCTTCAGATCTAGGAGCAATTTGATTTTTAATTTTTTTTAGATTAAAAAATAACTTTTTTTGTGCTGTAGTTGTTCCTATTTTTACTAAGCTCCATGATCTAAGTATATATTCTTGAATTGAAGCTTTTATCCACCACATTGCATAAGTAGCTAACCTAAAACCTTTTTCAGGTTCAAACTTTTTTACCGCTTGCATAAGACCTATATTTCCCTCTGAAATCATTTCATTAACAGGCAAACCATAACCTTTATAACCCATAGCAATTTTGGCAACTAATCTTAAGTGACTTGTAACTAATTTTTCTGCAGATTTTAAATTACCTGTTTCTTTCCAATTTTTTGCTAACATATATTCTTCTTCAGCATCCAGCATTGGGAATTTTTTAATTTGTGCTAAATAAGCACTTAAACCACCTTCACTTGAAATTGATGGCAAGTTATAGTTTTTTTTAGAATTCATAATGGGTTATTTAATAAATATTATTTTTTTTACAATCTTTTTCTTATTGTGTATTTCTTAACTTTTTTAACAATTTTTTGAGTTCATTGGGCAAATCTGATGAAAATTTTAAAGTTTTTTCAGTTTTGGGGTGTATAAAACCCAAAATTTCAGCATGTAAAAACTGTCTCTTTAATCCTAATAATTCTTTTTCAATTTCGGTATTAATATTTTTTAGCTTTTTAAATTTTTTTTTATATTTTTTGTCACCTACAATATTATTTCCCTTGTGACTCATATGGACTCTTATTTGATGCGTTCTTCCAGTCTCTAATTTACATTCAACATAACTTAAAGTTGGTACATTTTTATTTTCAAATGTCTCCAATGATTTATAGTTCGTAATTGCTAATTTACCCTTAGAAAAACCAACTTCCATAAGTTGTCTATTTTTCTTACTTCTTGTAATAAGTGTTTTAATTTTTCCTGATTGAGGTCTTAGCTTGCCCCAAATCAATGTTTTATAAATCCTTTGAATAGTATGGTTGCTAAATTGCTTTGATAAATGCTCATGAGCCTGATTATCTTTAGCAATTACAATTAACCCTGAGGTATCTTTATCAATTCTATGAACTATTCCAGGCCTCAATTCATCTCCAATATTAGATAGTTTTCCACCATTATAATTCATTAATGCATTAACAATTGTATTATCATAGTTACCAGGACCTGGATGAACTGA
>CABYPZ010000015.1 GCA_902521005.1 uncultured Pelagibacteraceae bacterium | reverse complement strand
TAATCTTAACTGGTTTTAGAGTGGGTGAAGTTTTCTTTGGCGGATATTCTCAAATAGCAAAAGTTAATGCAGATTTTTTAGTTAAAAAACCTAAAGATATAACAAGTAGACAAGCTATGATTTTAGGTACTGCTGGATTTACTTCTTTAATGAGTGCATTTGCAATTCAAGCAAGAGAAAGTATTTTATTAGGTGAAAAAGTTAATGATGTTTTAGTAACAGGAGCCACGGGTGGAGTAGGCAGTGTAGCAGTTATGGCTTTAACAAAGTTAGGTTATAATGTTACTGCCGTTACAGGAAAAGATGCTAAAGCTGATTATTTAAAATCATTAGGCGCAAAAAATGTTATAAATCGGTCAGAATTCGACAAAGATCCAAGACTAATTGATAAAGGCTTATGGGATGGAGTTGTTGATACCGTTGGAGGAAAAATTTTGGCTAATGCAATAGTTCAAACTAAGCCCAATGGAATTATCGCAGTATGTGGAAATGCGAATAACAATGAACTTAACACAAGTGTTATACCATTTATGTTAAGAGGAATTAAACTTTGGGGAATGGACTCTGCAAATTGTAGTATCAAAAGAAGAGATTTCATATGGTCAGAAGCTTCAAAATTAATTGATTTTGATTTGCTTGAAAAATCAATTGTTACAGTAAGTTTAGAGGAATTAATTGAAACTTATCCAAAAATTTTAAAAGGTGAAATTTCTGGAAGAGTTATAGTTGATTTAAATAAATAATGGACTGGGATAAATTAAAAATTTTTCATGCAGTCGCCGAAGCAGGAAGTTTTACTAACGCAACAATTAATTTAAATCTTAGTCAATCCGCTATCAGTCGACAAATTCAATCTTTAGAGGATGATTTAAAAGTAAAATTATTCGAAAGACATGCAAGAGGACTTACTTTAACAGAAAATGGAGAATATGTATTTAAAACTGCCCATGAAGTTATAAGCAAACTAAAAGAAGTTGAAACTACTTTAGGAGATAAAAAAGATAAACCACACGGGAAACTAACCGTAACAACTGTAGTAAGTTTTGGTACAACTTGGTTAACTCCAAGAATTCAGGAATTTATGCAATTACACCCTGAAATTGAGATTGAATTGGTATTTGATGACAAAGAACTGGATTTAAGCACAAGACAAGCTGACATTGGTATATTTATGAGAAGACCAAAACAACTTAATTATATTCAAAGGAAATTGATTGATATTAATTACCATTTATATGGTTCAACTAAATATTTAGATAAATTTGGTTATCCAAAAGCACTAAATGATTTAAATAAACATAAATTTATTTCATTTGGAAAAGGCGCTCCTTCTCCTGTATTTAATCCAGATTGGGCTCTTAAACTTGGTATTAAAGATAGCAAGAAAAGAAGTGCAGTAATGAAGGTGAATAGCGTTTATGGACTATTGTTAGCTGTTCAAAGTGGTGTTGGTTTAGCTGCATTACCAGATTACATAACTGTTAATGTACCAAATATAGTTAAAGTGCTTCCTAAAATAGAGGGTCCCATAACAGAGGCACATTTTGTTTATCCTCAATCACTTAAAAATAACGCTAGAGTTCAAGCATTTAGAAATTTTCTTTATAGCAAGATTTCTGAGTGGAAATTTTAAATTTTCCCTAAAAATTCACATTTATCTGCGACACTTATTCAATTGATAATCATTCGCAGTGATAATAGTTATCATTCTCAATATAAACATAACAAAGGGTATTAATGAAAAAAATAATAAATTTAGCTTTAATGCTTACTTTATTTATATCTACTTTTGCAATTGCAAACGAAGTAAATATTTTTAACGCAAGACATTACAAAGCTGACGCTGAACTTTATGGAAAGTTTACAGCAGCAACAGGAATTAAAGTTAATTTAATTAACGGTAAATCTGGTGCTTTAGAAAAAAGAATGATTGAAGAGGGTTCTGACTCTGCAGCGGACCTTTACATTACTGCTGACGCTGGAAGATGTGGAGCATTCCAAGCAAAAGGAATGACTCAAAGTGGATTAACATCTTCAACAATTAAATCATCTGTTCCAAAAAACTTTAGAACATCACATTGGGTTGGAGTAGCAAAAAGAGCAAGAATAATTTATTACTCACCTGAAAGAGTTACTGGTGCTGAATTATCTGGAATGTCTTATGAAGGTTTAGCTGATCCAAAATGGAAAGGAAGATTAGTAATTAGAAAATCTAGCAACATTTATAACAAATCTCTTGTAGCTTCATTAATTGCGAATAATGGAAAAAAAGCTACAGCTGAATGGGCAAAGGGAGTTGTTGCGAATATGGCTAGGGAGTCTACAGGAAACGATAGAGCTCAGATTATGGCAGTAGCAGCTGGTGAAGCTGATATTGCTGTGGCTAACACATATTATCTAGCATTAATGTTATCTGGAAACAAAGGTGCAGAACAACAAGAAGCTGCAAAAAAAGTTAAAGCATTTTTTCCAAATCAAGATGGAAGAGGAACACATATGAATATTAGTTGTGCTGCTCTAGTTAAGGGTGCTCCAAATAAAGCAAATGCTATTGCACTTGTTGATTTTCTATTATCACCTCAATCTCAGGAACACTTTACTAATAACACTTTTGAGTTTCCAATGATAGCTGGAGTTTCTCCAAGTCCGTTAGTAGTAAATAATTTAGGTTTAGATTTTAAACAAGATCTTAAAACTAAAGTTTCTACATATGGAAAAAATCAAGCTGCCGCATTAGAAGTAATGACTGCTGCTGGATGGAAGTAAATGGAAGAAAAAAAATTTATTTCTGATTTTGATTATAATAACTCAGCCGAGGCATGCCCTGCATGTTCTGAGGAGTGTAAAAAAATTGAAAAAAGAATAAATAAAAGAGAATTATCAGAGATTAAAGACAAGGAGGTTCCGCATATCCTAAAGTTATTTGATTTTTAATAATTTCTTGACTAGTGTCCATGTGTAGGCGGGTCTCACTGCATCTCCTTTCGCATGGACGCTTTTTCTTTTCTTTATTATAAGGCGGATTATAATATGAGAATAAATTTTTGGTATTTAAGCTCTATAATTGTATCTTTAACTGTACTAATTCCAATTTTAACAGTCTTTAGTAGTTTTTTTCAGGATACTTCAAACTATTTTGAAATTCTTAAAGAAACATTTTTTTTTGAATACATATTTAATTCTCTAATACTTTTAGTTGGAGTTATATTCTTAACCTTTGTTTTAGGAGTAGGATCAGCATATATAGTTTCTTTTTATGATTTTCCCGGTGTTAATTTTTTTAAATGGGCTCTAATACTTGCTTTTGCGGTTCCACCTTACATTTATGCATATTCTTTATTTGCTTTCTTCGAAAATTATGGGACAGCATTTACGATTTTAAAATTTTTGTTTGGGGAAGGAAATTATAATAAACAAATTCCTAAATTCGATGGAATGTTTGGATTAATATTATCAATATCTTTCTCTTTATATGCTTATGTATATATATTAGCCAGATCATCATTTTTATACCAATCACAAAATTTAATAGATTTGGGTAAAAACCTAGGGTTTTCAAAATTTAAATCTTTTTACTCAATTATATTACCTGCAGCACGTCCTGCTATCGTTGCTGGTTTATCATTGGTAGCTATGGAAACATTAGCTGAATTTGGAGCTGTAGATTTTTTTTCTGTAAATACTTTAACTACAGGTATTTATAATGCATGGATTGGTTTTGATGATTTAGCATTTGCAAATCGTATATCATTTTTTCTTTTACTATTTATTTTTATTTTGTTTTTAACTGAAAATTTATCTAGAAAAAAAGCTAAATACCACATGGAGTCAAAAGGGGGTTTTAAGAAAAAACAAAAAATTAAACTGTTTGGTGCAAAGTCATTTTTTGCTTTTTTATTTTGTTTTATTTTATTCTCTTTAAGTTTTTTATTTCCTTTAAGCCAAATGTTGTACTGGACAGTTAAATTTCCAGATAATTTGATTGGCTTTCAAGTGATAGATCTTTTATTAAATACTTTGTATCTTGTATCTTTATCAAGTTTAGTTTTAATATTTTTTGCTTTAGTATCTAATTACGGTAATAGAGTTTCAAATAAAAAAACTTTAAACATTTTATCTACCCTATCAATCTCAGGCTATGCCATACCTGGAGTAATTCTTGCTATAGCTTTTATAACTTTTATTGCATGGTTTGATGAAAATATGATCAAAGCTTTTGGATTTCTATCAATAAAAAAAATATTTATAGGTTCAATATTAGGTCTAGTAATAGTTTATTTTGTAAGATTTTATTCTTTAGCATTTAATGGAATTAAATCAGGGTATGAAAAAATGAATATAGCTGTCGATGAGAGCGCTTATCTTTTAGGTTACTCAAAAACTAAAACTTTTTTAAACATTCATGTTCCATATTTAAGAAATTCACTATTATTTGTTGTAATATTAATTTCATTAGAAATTATTAGAGAACTACCGATTACACTAATTTTAAGACCTTTTAATTTTGAAACTTTTGCAACTACAGCATATATTTCTGCATCCGAAGACTTATTAGAGGCTGCAGCCCTTCCATCTTTATGTTTGATTATTATTGCAAGTATCTTTATTTTAATAACATCTAAATATATATTAAGAGATATAGATGAGTAAAAATTTTTTAGAAATCAATAATGTCAGTTTTAAAGTTGGTGGAAAAACAAAAGTAAAAAATGTTTCCTTTAATATAGAAAACAAAGGAGATATTATTTGTCTTTTAGGACCATCTGGTGTTGGTAAAACTACTATACTTAGAACAATTGCTGGTTTAGAAAAAATTAAATCTGGATCTATAAAACTAAAAGATAAAGTTATATCTTCATCAAAAAGTCATGTTGAGCCAGAAAATAGAAATGTATCTCTATCATTCCAAGAAAATAGTTTATTTCCACACTATACTGTTGAAAAAAATATCAATTTAGGAGTTGAAGCAAAAAAGTTGAATGGAAAAAAGAAAGTAAATCCAAAACAAATAATTAAATTATTAAATATAGAGAAAATATTAAGTAAATATCCGCATCAAATTAGTGCTGGAGAAGCACAAAGAGCAGCTCTTGCTAGAGCATTAGTTACCCAACCAGATCTTTTGTTATTAGACGAACCATTATCAAATGTAGATCAGAGTTTTAAAGAAGAAATACAAGTTCAACTTAAAAAACTTTTAAATGATTTAAAAATAACAACTATAGTAGTTACTCATGACTCTTATGAAGCTTTTTATCTAGGATCAAAATGTGGAGTAATTTTAAATGATCAACTTAAACAATATGATGATCCTTATAATGTTTATCACTTTCCTAACTCAATTGAAGTAGTAAACTTTTTAAACCGAGGAATACTAATCCCTGCAAAAGTAACTGGGGAAAACAGTTTAGAAAATGATGACTTGGGAACTATTAAAGGAAATTTTATTAAACATTACCCCAAAGGTTCACATGTAAAATTATTGTTACAACCCGAAGATCTTGAGCATGATGACAAAAGTAATTTAAAATTAGAAGTTGTCGATAGAAAATTTAGAGGAACAAATTTCATATATACTCTTAGAACAACAACTGATCATTTAATTCCAGTTTTAGTTCATTCCCATCATATTCATCAACATCAATTAGATGAAAAATTTGGTATCAAAAGACCAATTTATATTGATCACATAGTTTGTTTTTAATAAAACAAAATAGATGTTTTCAAAAAAACAATTATATTTTAAGGGCATGGCGGATGTATCACCACACATGCTTTCAGTAATTCCATTTGGAATTATTTGTGGAGCAATAGGTATAGAACTTGGTTTTGATCCATATTTAGTTTATGGAATGTCTATAATTATATTTG
This sequence comes from uncultured Pelagibacteraceae bacterium, assembly GCA_902521005.1. Classification (GTDB taxonomy): domain Bacteria; phylum Pseudomonadota; class Alphaproteobacteria; order Pelagibacterales; family Pelagibacteraceae; genus Pelagibacter. Next base: position 12,896 of record CABYPZ010000015.1, on the reverse strand, counting down.
GTGGAGCATCACAAATTGTATTTTTACAATTATTATCAGGTGGTGCCTCAGCTTTGATCGCTGTAACATCTGTTGGTGTGATTAATTCAAGACATTTGTTATACGGTGCAGTTTTATCGGAATACTTACAAAAATTATCTTTTATTAAAAAACTTTTGATCTCCTACTTGGTTGTAGACCAAGGTTTTGCTGAGTCTAATAAATTTTTTAAAAAAAATAAAACAGAACAACATTTACATTATCATTTAATTGGAACAGGAAGTACGCTATGGGTTTGTTGGCAAATTTCTACATTAGCAGGAATTATATTAGGTTCATTCGTACCTGCAGAACTTGGATTAAAATTTGCAATACCCCTTACTTTTATTGCGGTCGTTGTACAAGATTTGAAAAAGATTGATCATGTAATTGTTATGATAACTTGTGGAATAAGCTCTTTAATATTTTTTGATGCACCATTTAAATCATATATAATTATATCACCTATTTTGGCTCTAATTATTGCAGCATTGTTATTGAGGTTTAAAAAGTGAGCTGGATATCAATTATTATCGCAGGAATTTTGACTTATTTAACTAGAATGACCATGGTCGCATTAGTAAGAAGAGATATGTTAGGAGATAAACTTAAAGATGTTTTATCTTATGTTCCATCTGCTGTTTTTCCAGCAATAATATTTCCAGCGGTTTTTTTTAATGACAATGGAACTTTTGTAGAAATTAGTGACCCTAAAATATTTGCATCTATAATTGCAATTGTAGTGGGGTATTTTTCTAGAAATGTCATCGCAACAATTTCATCAGGATTAATTTCTTATTGGATAATTTTATTTTTCTAATGCTAAGAGCTTCTTTTTTAACTTAGGTGATAATTTAGAAAACCATTCTTTTTCTTTACCAGATTCTGGTAACACTGATCCATATTCAATCATTTGAGATGGATTTAAATCTATAATATAAACCCACACTTGAGTATCATCTAATTTAGTAGTTTTAATTAAAGCATTTCTCAAGCCTTTAATAAGTTCATCTTTAATTTTCTTTGTTCTACCGGCTCTGATTTGTCCCAGTAAGAATATTTGGGGGTCCTTAACTTCTTTTCCACCCATAAAATGATCATTTTTTTTTGTTTTTGTAAAAATTACTTGTGCAAAATAAGTATTTGCTCCAGTAACCTTGCTATGAACTTTAGTAATAGTTTTAGCTAACTCTTTCTTTATCTTAGATTTTAAATTAAAATTTGAATTAGTAACTGTGTAAGTCGGCATATAGTCTAAAAAAATACTATTATTAATCATTTTTATCAATTATATTATTAATTAAGGGGTGTCATAATTGACTGAGAATAAACCCTAAGAACCTGTCCGGTAATTCAGAAAGGGAAAAATGCAAAGTTTAAATATACTAGATCAAACATCTTCAATTTTATTAACATTTTTTTTATGTTTTTTATTTGTTGTAACAGGAATATTTTACTCAAAAAAATATAAAGGGCTAAATAACTACTTAGTTGCCAATAGAAATATTGGAACTTTCTCTTTAACTGCAAGTTTAGTTTCATCTGCTTTAGGAGCATGGATACTATTTGGTCCGGCTTCTGCAGCAACATGGGGTGGTGTAGGTGCTGTAATCGGTTATGCAATTGGTGCAGCGTTCCCTTTATATATCCTAATTTATTTAGGGCAAAAATTTAGAATACTCTACCCAAAAGCCAGAACTATAATTGAGGTTATTAGAATTAAGTTTGGAAATAAACTATTTAAATTAATTTTATTTTTATCTATTTTTTATATGACTATTTTTTTGATTGCAGAAGTTACTGCTGTATCAATTTTAATAAATTATATTTCAGGAACAAGTTTGTGGATAACAGCTTTAATTGTTATTACCTCTTCTTTAATTTATACTCTTTATGGTGGTTTAAGAGCTTCGATATTTACTGACAGTGTTCAATTTGTAATTTTTCTTATTTTATTAATAATATCATTTAGTTATTTAATATCTTTTAATTCTGCTGAGTTTAGTTTTGACTATATTAAAATGAATAAGCCCCATTTATTAAGTTCAAATTATATGCCAAATTTCACAGCTGGATTAACTTTTTTTATAGCTGTTGCAGCAACAAATCTATTTCATCAGGGTAATTGGCAAAGAGTATATGCTGCTAAAAATAATGATATTTTAAAAAAAAGTTTATTTTTTTCTTTTTTAATAATTATTCCAATAGTGTTTATTATGGGATTTACTGGTCTAGTTGCAGTTTCAGCTAATTCTTCAGTTGTGCCTGATTTAGCTTTTTTCTCTTTATTATTAGGAAAAGAATTAATTTTTTTATCTTTGATAATTATCATATTGGCAATTTCACTGACTGTAAGTAGTATTGATACTCTAATTAATGCAATATCTAGCTTGATAATTGTTGATGGAAAAAAAATTTTAAAATTAAAGAGCAATTATTCAAAAATCTCAAACTACATAATATTATTAATATCTCTGGTAGTTTTTATAGTCGCCTCAAAGGGATTGAGTATTTTGTATTTGTTTTTACTAGCAGATCTTTTGTGTTGTTCGGCTGTATTAACGATATTTTATAGTTTTTATACAAAATCAATAAATGAAAAAAATGCATATATATCTATTATTTTGGGATTAGCTATTGGATTGTTATTTTTTCCTAGCCCTGATTTTTCAAAATCAATTTTAATTGGTATATTGTTACCAATAGATTTTTTTCCTGATTTTATATCGCAATCGTTATTATTTTTATCATTTTTATTAGCAACTTTTGTCCCTATTATTACTTGGAAAATAAAATAGCAGCACCTAAAAAAGGTATTTAATTTCTTCCTCTATAATGTTTTTTAAATTTAAATGATTTAGGTCGACTTCTATTTTTGAATCTTTTTTTGCCTTTTTTAAAATTAAATTTTCTTTCTTTACCAGTTTCATTTTGCGTATTTTCCTTTTGTTTACCAAAAAACTTTGGGTTATTTGTGTAACCTTCAAATCGCAAATCATTTTTTTTATAAAATTTTTTTTTAGTTTTCTTAAAATTAGATTTATTTTTTTTTAATTGTTTATTGTGTTCAAAGTTATTTCTTTCATTTTTAAAAAATTTCTTTTTATCATTAAATTTAAACTTATTTTTTTTAAATCTATTATTTGATTTATCTTTTTCATTCTTTTTAAAATTCGGATTGATTAATTGACTAATAGAGTTCCACATTAATCTATCATCTCGCGTTAAAAAGGTTAATGCTGAACCTATTGATCCAGCCCTGGCGGTTCTCCCTATACGATGGATGTAATCTTCTGGGACTTGTGGCAAATCATAGTTTATCACATGTTGTATTAAAGGAATGTCGAGACCTCTTGCGGCAACATCAGTAGCAACTAAAATTCTTTTTTTACCTTTTCTAAAAGAGTTTATTACTCTATCTCTTTTATTTTGTCTTAAATTTCCATGTATTGCATCAGCAGAATGATCTTCTTCTTTAAGACGTTTAACCATTTTATCTGCATTTCTTTTAGTCTTTACAAAAACTAGTATTGAGCCTTTTCTTGAGATTAATTGATCAATTAACGCATCGTATTTATTTTCTTTATATACTTGCAAAGTTTCTTGTTTAATTTTATCAACAGGAAGTGTGGTAGAACCAACGGATATTCTTATAGGATTATTTAAATATCTTTCAGCAATTTTAATAATATTTTTAGGAAGGGTTGCAGAAAAAAGTAATGTTTGATGATTTTTTGGAATAAATTTTAAAATCATTTCTATTTGTGGTGTAAATCCCATATCTAACATTCTGTCAGTTTCATCTAAAACTAAATATTTTGTATCAGATAAATCTAAACTTTTTCTTTTAATATGGTCATTAATTCTTCCAGGTGTTCCAACAATTATTCTAGATCTTTTTCCCAATTGTCTAAGTTGTCGATGCATTGACTCGCCTCCAATTAATAAAGCAGTTTTAATATTAATTTTATCGTTAATGAGAATTTTTATAGAATTCATAACTTGGGTTGCTAATTCTCTGGTAGGACAAATAACTAAAGCAAAAGCATTTTTATCTAAAATTAACTTATTAATTAAAGGAATACAGAACGCGAGAGTTTTGCCAGTTCCAGTTTGCGCAGTTCCCAATATATCCTTACCATTTAAACCAAAAGGAATTGATTGACTTTGAACCTGTGTAGGAATTTTAAAATTTGCTTGACTAATAGAATTTTTAAGATTTTTATCTATATTTAGTTCATTGAAACTATTCATTTGTGTCTTTTGGTAAGTTTTTTAATATGTTCTAATTCTAGTAGATCCTTATATCTTTTGCATTTAAATACAATAAATCATTTAAAAATGACTAATTGGGCATTTATCTAGCAAATTTTAATAGACTATCTTTAAAAATTTTATAAAATGATTATCTTTAATAACATATGCTTAATACCATTATACCCTTCATTGTTTTGATTTTAGTTGTCGTATTTATTCACGAATATGGACACTATTATTTTGCAAAGAAGTATGGGGTTGGTGTTACAGATTTTTCTATTGGATTTGGTAAAGAAATATTTGGTTGGAATGATAAATCTGGAACAAGATGGAAAATTTGTTGGATACCTCTTGGCGGTTATGTTAAATTTTTTGGAGATAGAAATGTTTTCAGCCAAGCAGACCAAGAAAAAATTTTAAAAAAATACTCTCCAGAAGATCAAGAAAAACTGTTTGTTTTAAAACCTTTATATCAAAGATCTTTAATTGTCGCTGCAGGACCATTGGCTAATTTTTTATTGGCTATAGTTATCTTTTTATCAATTTATATGTTTATTGGTAAAGATTTTACCCCTGCGATGATTAATGAAGTACAAAAAGATAGTCCAGCTGAAGTCGCAGGATTAAAAAATAATGATGTAATTTTAGAAATAGATGGAAATAAGGTCAAAAGTATTTTAGATGTGTCCAAACTAATAATGATGTCGACCTCAGACACTATAGATTTTAAAGTATCAAGACTTGAAAATGAACTTCTTTTAAAAGTGAGACCCAATATTGTTGATACAGAGGATAATATGGGCAATAAAATTAAAAAAAGAATGGTTGGAATAAAATTAAGCCCATTTAATAATGAAATTAATCATGTAAAATTAGGTCCTACAAAAGCTCTATATCATTCAATCAGTGAAGTTTACTTTGTGAGTATTTCATCGTTAAAATATTTAGGTTCTATTCTTGCTGGTTCAGGCGACAGTTCTCAATTAGGCGGACCAATAAGAATAGCAAAAGTAACTGGACAAGTAGCTGAATTTGGATTTATACCCTTTTTAAGTATGATGGCTTATATTTCAATAAGCTTAGGTTTGATAAATTTATTCCCAATACCACTATTGGATGGAGGTCATTTAATGTTTTATAGTTTTGAAAAAATTTTAGGAAGACCTCTTAGTCAAAAAACACAAGAAGGTTTTTTTCGAATCGGAATGTTTTTGCTATTGTTTTTAATGTTTTTTGCTACCTTTAATGATTTAAAAGATTTAGGCTTATTTTAAGCCATTTTTATTCTTCAAAAAAGTAAGTAAAATAAGGCTTTTTGATCAACTATATATTGTGTCTTTATTAATTTATAACACTAAAAAAAAGCTTGAAAAATCAACGATTATGTTAATTATAAATATTAACCTAATAAACCGGAGCTAAAATGAACAAAAAACAATTAGTCGCTAAATTGGCTGGATCTTTAAGTCAGAGCAAAGCTGATGCAGAGCGTACTTTTGATACAATTACCAACACTATTCTCGATGCATTGAAAAATGACGATTCCGTGAAAATTGCTGGTTTTGGTACTTATAAAGTGGCTAAAAGAAAAGCTCGAATTGGACGTAATCCTAGAACAGGAGAGCAAATTCAAATCGCAGCTTCTCAAAAAGTAAAATTTTTACCTGCAAAAGCACTTAAAGAAGTATTCAATAAGTAAATCGATTTAACAGCCTTATTATGTAAAAACGTAATAAGGCTGTTACTATATGCAAATTATGCATACCTATTTTAATCAATCATCATTAGTTTTAAGTTTAAATTAAAATATAAAAACTTCTTTTAATTTAATTAAGGAGTTTTATGTTTAAAATTTTACGAAAAGTCCCACTTCTTACACTCGGTTTTTTACTGTGGTTTGCAATGCCTGCCGCGGCTGAGACGACCGTTTCTGCAGAGGTTGGATTTATATTTAACACATTCTTATTTTTAGTTTGTGGATTCCTAGTCATGTTTATGGCGGCAGGATTTGCAATGCTTGAAGCCGGTTCAGTTACATCAAAAAGTGTATCTGTAATTTGTGCTAAAAATATAGGATTATTTTCAATTGCTGGAATAATGTTCTGGATGTTTGGATACAATTTAGCTTATGGTATTCCAGAAGGTGGCTATATTGGAAGTTTCATTCCATGGTCAGACTCTAGTGCTGTGGATACTGGTTACTCAGATGGATCAGATTGGTATTTCCAAATGGTATTTTGTGCAACAACTGTATCTATTGTTTCAGGAACTTTAGCTGAAAGAATCAAATTATGGCCTTTCTTTTTATTTGCAGCAATTTTGTCAGGAATTATTTATCCTATCGTGATGGGATGGCAGTGGGGAGGTGGATGGTTAGCATCTGCTGGATTCTCTGACTTTGCTGGTTCTACACTTGTACACTCTACTGGAGGTGCAGCTGCATTAGCTGGAGCATTACTTTTAGGACCAAGATTAGGTAGATTTGGAACCAAAGGTGAGGCAAAACCTATCAAGCCTTACGCAGCATCATCGATACCATTAGTTACAATAGGTATCTTTATTCTATGGCTAGGTTGGTTTGGATTTAATGGTGGTTCACAATTAGCAATGGGTACAGCTGACGATGCAATAGCAGTATCAACTATTTTTATGAATACATTTTTAGCAGGAGCTGGTGGTGTCATGGCAGCAGCTATTGTTACAAGATTAGCTTTTGGTAAAACAGATGTTATTCAAATGTTAAACGGATGTATTGGTGGACTAGTTGCTATAACAGCTGAACCTTTAATGCCATCACCTTTAGCTGCAATTTTAATTGGAGCAGTTGGTGGAATAATAGTTGTTTATGGAACTAAATTCTTACTATCAATGAAAATTGATGACGTCGTAGGTGCAATTCCAGCTCACTTATTTGCTGGTATTTGGGGAACACTAGCTGTTCCAATTACTAATCCAGATACAAATTTTGGTGCACAGTTACTTGGAGTTATATCGATCAATGCATTTGTATTCATAGTATCCCTAATTGTTTGGGCAATTATGAAAAATACAATTGGTATTAGATTGAGTAAAGAAGGTGAACTCAAAGGTACTGATGTAACAGAGACTGGAGTTATTGCTTACGCAATAAGAGATTAAAGCATCATATGATTAAGGGCCTCCTGTATTTTCACATGTCTACTCTTCAGGGGGCCCTTAAAAAAATTTATTCTCCCTTAGTTTAAATAAATAAAGGCCTAAGAAATTAGGCCTTTTTAAAACTTTTTATAAAATCTAAAACTTCTTGAGCGTGATCTTTTACACGGACGTTTCTCCATTCGTTAAGGATTTTACCCTTAGATATAACGAAAGAGCTTCTAATTTGACCCATAAATTCTCTACCCATAAATTTTTTTTTACCCCATGTTTTATAAGCTTTAATAGAATTTTTTTCTTCATCAGATAATAAATCAAACTTAATACTGTGTTTTTTTTTAAATTTTTTGTGACTTTCAATGCTATCTTTTGAAATACCTAAAATAATTGAGTCTAAACTCTTAAATTTATTTAAAAGTTTATTAAAGTCTTTAGTCTCCAGAGTACATCCTGGCGTATCATCCTTTGGATAAAAATACAAAACAATATATTTTGACTTAATCTTATTAAGCTCAATAGTTTTTCCAGAAGTTGATTCTAATTTAAAATTTGGAGCTTTTATATTTTTAGTCATAATTATTATCCTCCCATAAAGCTTTATAATTTATATATGGTGATAATCCGTAGCTAGAATTAATATTTGCAAAGTGTACAGATAAAGATTTTACAGGTGAAATACAAAGTTCTTTTTCATAAATTTCATTGAGATACTTTTCGAATGGATCGTGTCTATCCTGACAATTCTTTTTGAAGTTACCCCAATATTTATCAACAAAACTAATTGGAGCTAAAAACGTACAAAGTGTTTTATTAATAGATCTCCAATGCCTCTTGCTGCCAAGTAACAAGCTAGTTTTTTCATTATTCATATAAAGGTATGGGTAATCTGAAGGACACATAAAAATATCTTTATTTAATTGAGAGGCTATTCTTTCATAAGTTGAAACCATTTCTTCTAATGATTCCTCAAAGTGTATATAGTCGTCTTCCACAAAAAATATAAGGTCTTTTCCTTCTGATTTTCCTAATTCAAAGCATTTTAACAAACTTGATAAATTCGCAAAAGTTTCCTCTGATTTTTGTTCTTTAATAAAATTTTTATGATCTGTAAATGAATGATTAATTATTTCAAAGTTTAAACTAGACAAAACAAGTAAATTTTTAATTTTTTTTAGATTTTCTTCATTTGAATTGTCATCAATAACTTTTAAAGTAACTTCAATATCTTTATTTTCTTTTTTAAGTTTTTTAATTGATTTAATTAGTGAAAATAACGATCTTAAAACATATTCTATTTTAGGATTTTCAAATATTCTTTTTCTATTCTGATCCCATATTTCCACATTTGTATTAGTTCTAAATAATATCAGTAATGATTTTACTTTCCTTGATAAATTAACTTCTCCCATTGGCAAAACGATTGATTTACTTATTGATGAAAGGTTTTCATTTAACTCTTTGTTCAATGTTGGAGAATAAAATTCATTCTGATCGATTATTTCATATCCAAGAAATTTAGAGATTTTAATAAATATTTTTTTAATAATGCTTTTTTTCATGTTATTATTTAGTATAATTATTATATTATTATGACAATAAAATCATCACAGTCTTTAGTAGAAGAAGCTCTAGCCCAGATTAAAACCATAAGTTCAGATGAGGCAAAAAAAAAGATTAACGATAAAGAATGTAATTTGATTGATTTAAGAGACATCCGTGAGCTTGAAAAAAATGGTAGAATCGAAAATTCAATTCATATCCCAAGAGGAGTGTTAGAATTTTGGATGGATCCTGAAAGTGCTTATTTTAAAGATGGAAAAATAGATATGAATAAGGAGATGGTTCTTTTTTGTGCAGGTGGTTTAAGGTCAGCTTTATCAGCAAAGTCATTACAAGAAATGGGTTTTAAAAAAGTTTCTCATATAGATGGAGGTTTTGCCTCAATGAGAAATAATGGTTTTAAAATTACTTAATCAAATAATGAAATTTTCTTGGCATAAAAAATTCTTATCATCCAGTAGATAAACAAACCTAAAGGCCCAATAAAATAAGTAATCAAAATAGGAAAAAAAGTCAGATATTTGGATATAGCAAATTTTTGATAATCTTTAACAATCCATGAACCACAAAATAGATTTATAGCCAGAAAGTGTATCCAGAAGAGCATTAAAAATCCGTCATTTGAAAATAGATCTTTTAAATCATCTAAGCTTAAATAAAGAATAAAATTACCTAAAAAATCATAATCGGATAAGAAGAAAAAATAAACTAAATATAAATAAATTGCACTGAAAATTATAATTGGAAAGATAGAGCTAACAAAAATATTGCAAATCTTGGAGGTTGGAAAAAAAATGAGCATAAACCAAAAAGGAATAACACCAATATTTAACCATATATAAATAATATCAATTGTAAAATAAGTGAAAATTTGTTCCAACATAGAATTATATTATATTATTCATTCATGATTCATAGAAAAAATAAAAAAAAAGACTTAGAGGCCACGGTAGATGAAATGCGAAATTTTGCACTAAATTATATTGAAAAATATGCACCATCCAAACAGCAATTAAAGACATATCTTTTAAAAAAATATTTAAGTTTTAAAAATTCAACTGTTAATAAATCAAGTATAAGTGATTTAATAAATGTCGTACTTAACGATTTAGAGCAAAGCAAATTTATTAATGATAAATTTTACTCTAATTCAAAAGCAAAAAATCTAATTCAAAAAGGAAGCTCTATTAATAAAATAAGAAATTATTTAATTCAGAAAGGAATTAGTGACAAGTATGTTAGGGAAACTTTAACCAAAATAAAAAATAACAACGAAGACCAAGATTTTTTTTCGGCAATTAAAATTTGTAAAAAGAAGAGGATTGGCCCTGCAAGAGAAGAAAGTAACAGATCTTTATTTTATAAAAAAGATATTGGAATTTTAGCAAGAGCAGGATTTGACTTTGAAACATCAAAAAAAATAATGGATATAGAAAAAGATGAATATATTAAAATAGTAAGTCTACTTTAAATTTTTATTTTTTTCATTTAGATAGTATTGAATTTTTCTTTTTATATAGTTTTTGACATATACAAATACTAATAGCCCAAATATCGCAACAGAAACTATAATTATAAGTATAATTCTTAATTGTTCTTCCATTATAAATCTTTTGATCTTTTTAAAATTAAACTTGGATTTTTGAAATCTTTTTTTCCATATAAAATTTCATTACCATCAAAATCAGTGACAGAACCACCTGCATTTTGTAAAATAGCATGACCTGCTGCAATGTCCCATTCTGATGCTCTAGGTTCTGCTACGTATAGATCATATTCCCCAGTCGCTACAACACAAAATTTAAAGGAACTTTTCATTTTCTTAAATTCAGTAACTTTAAATTCTTCATGGAATTTTTGAATTATTGGTTTTAGTTTATCTGAATAAGATACTGCTTTTACCTCACCGTGCTTTGTAATTTTTTTACAATCTAAAACTTTTTCATTGTTATCAACTTTTTCAAAACTATAATTTTTACCATAGGTATAAAACAATCTTTCTTTTGCTGGTGCATATATAATGCCTATTTCTGGCTTTTTATTTATAATGAGTGCTGCATTTATTGTGAACTCATCTTTATCATGAATATAATCGTATGTACCATCAATTGGATCTATCAACCAAAAAGTTTCTAAAAGCTCATTTTTTTTATTAAGAGAAGATTCTTCTGAAACAATTGGAATTTCAGAAGTAAGTTCTTTTATTTTATTTGTGACAATTTTATTAACTTCTAAATCACCATTTGTAACTGGGGTATTGTCTGATTTAATTGTTTCTTTTAAACCTTTTTTTCTTAAATCAATAGATAATTCACCTGCTTCAATAAAATTCTTGTTTAAAGCATCTACAATTCTTTTTTTATCTTCTAGTTCCATTATCTTTATATTTTTCTAACTTAATATTTTCTGCATTGATGACTTTTTTTCCAGCATTTTCAAAGTTAATTGTTATTTTATTTTTTATAATTGATTGTACTTGTCCTATTCCCCAATCTTTATTTTGAGGATTTGTTACTTTATCACCTGGTTCAAATTCAAAAAACATTTATATATCTTATATTAGAAATAAGTATAAATACCAACTGAATGAAAATAAAAATGAATTCAATAGGTTTAAACAAAAACCCAAAAGACACTACCGTTGTTGTAGCAATGTCTGGTGGCGTAGACTCATCTACTGTAGCTGGCCTGATGAAAAAGGAAGGTTATAATGTAATTGGAATTACATTAAAGTTATCTGATGACAATCAGCAAGTAGCAAAATCTAAAGTATGTTGTTCTGGACAAGACATTATTGACGCAAAGAGAGTAGCGCATAAATTGAGTATAGAACATAAGGTTTTATATTATCAAAGTAAATTTAAGTCAGGAGTAATTGACAATTTTGTAGATAGTTATTTAAAAGGAGAAACTCCTATTCCGTGTGTTCAGTGCAATAAAACTGTAAAATTTAATGATTTATTTGAAGAAGCAAAAACTTTAAATGCAGATGCTTTGATTACAGGTCATTATGTAAAGAGTATTACCAAGGATAATAAAACTGACATGTATAGAGCAATAGATGAAAACCGTGATCAAAGTTATTTTTTATTTAATACTACTAGAGAACAATTAGATTATTTGAGATTTCCTTTGGGCGGATTATTAAAATCTGAGACAAGAGATATTGCAAAAAAACTAGATCTTAATGTAGCTGATAAACCTGATAGCCAAGATATTTGTTTTGTCCCTGATGGAAATTATGTATCAGTAATTGAAAAATTCAGACCTGAAGCTTTTAAAAAAGGAAATATAAAAAATTTAAAAGGAGATGTACTAGGGGTTCATGATGGGATTGTAAATTTTACAATTGGTCAAAGAAAAGGAATTAAGATAGCAGCAAAGGAACCGCTTTATGTAATTGATATAAATGCAGACAAAAACGAAATCATCGTTGGTCTAAAAAATGATCTTCTTAAAAAAGAAATTATTCTAAAAGATTTGAATTTACTAGATGATAAAAAAGTATTTGAAGATGAAATACTTGTAAAAGTAAGATCTACTGGCAAACTTCTAAGATCAAAACTAAATTTTAAAGAAGATAAATCGGTCTTAAATCTACTTGAAGATGAACATGGAATATCTCCAGGACAAGCTTGTGTATTTTATAAAAAAGATGTTAATGGATATAAAGTTTTAGGAGGTGGCTGGATTACAAAATAATTTAAGCTCTTTTTTTCCACATCAAGAAAGTCAAAAAATAAAAAAATATCACACCAAAGAAGTAGTCCCATTCTAGAGCATGCTTAAATTTAACATTTCCTTCTTGTGAAATTATAGGAGCAGATATGATCGTAACAATTATTAAAGTAGAAACTAAAATAATTTTAAATCTTAAAACTCTTTTATTTATAAATTCTTTTAGAGAATTATATTTTTTATATAAA
>CABYPZ010000014.1 GCA_902521005.1 uncultured Pelagibacteraceae bacterium | reverse complement strand
TATTTTATAATTTTAGTTCAATCCAATTCTGAAGATAATACAGTTAAAAGTGCTGAAAGATTTTTAAAAAAAAGGAAGGGAATTATAATTAATAAAGACTTAGATCTTAATTTATATAGAACACAAAGATTGGAAATTTGTAGAAACGAGTTTTTGTCCTTTATAAGAAAAGATAATAATTTGAGATCTTATGATTACTTAATTGTAATGGATGCCGATGGAATTAATAATTCTGTAAAATATGAATATATTTATAATTCAATAAATACAAATCAAGATTGGAGTGCAATTTTTGCAAATCAAAAATTTATTTATTACGATATTTGGACTTTAAGAATTGAAAATTTTATTGAATTTGATTGTTTTCAAAAAATAAAACAAAAAGCACTATTAAATAATAATAATCTAAAAAAAATTTTTTATAGTAATTTTACAAAATATTTTTTTCTTAAAAAAAATTTTAAAGAACGATTTATAAAAGTAAATTCAGCTTTTGGTGGGTTAGGAATTTATAAAACAAATAAAATTCTTGAATGCGATTATGATAGTAAAGGAGGATCTCAATGTGAGCATGTTGGAATTAACGAACAGCTCAACAAAAAATTTGGAAATTTATTTATAGATAAAGAATTAATAAATTCCTCTGGAATAAGCAAACATACTATTAATGGATTACTTTGTTCTAAATTTAATTACTTTGCAAAGAGATTTTTAAATATAATTAATCAAACTATAAAATAATTTATTTATATTTTTTCAAAAGGTAAATGTTTTATTTTTTCATATTGTGAATTAGCGTCTAATTTCGACCATTTATTTCTTAATTCACCTTCTTGATATATTGCTTCTGCTTCATAAGAAGTAATATTTTTATTTTCTTTAATAGAATTTTTTAAAAATACAGCATTTGTTCCACCAATACATTTAATTAAACTATAATCATATTTTTTAAGTAGATTTGCAAAAGCCTTTAGAGAAGCACCATGATAAAATCCAGATTTATGTTTTTCTATTCTGTTAAAGAATTCTTCGTAAGGTATACTAATATTGTAATTTAAAAATGAGGGATTATATTCAGTTATAATTACTTCAGGTAATACACCTTCATCAATAATTGTTTTTAGTATCCAAAAATCATTTCCATCTATGTCAATTGACAAAAAGCCGATTTCTTTTTGTTTAATAGTTTTAGTAATATTTTTTTTTGTGACAAATATATTTGAAACTTTTACATTTTTTTTTAAAATATAAATTAACAACCTCATTATAAAAATATTTATTTTACTTCCTCCATCTATAAGTTGACCTGAAAAATTCTTTTTAATGAGCCCTATAGTATTGTATTCTAAATGGTGGAAACCTATTTCAACAAAATTTTTATTTTCAACAAATTCTGATAAATAAAGTAAAAAAAGGTTCTCTTTATTATCGTTTTGACTTTTACATGTTTCAAAATAGTAGTTTTGGGATAGCAGAATTTTAAAAAATAAATTAATTTTTTTTATAAATTTTATAAACATTTTAAACTGGACCTAATAAGTATATACATTTTAAAAAAACATAATAATATTTATTTATTAACATTATTTTTCAAATGATTTCATTAAAGAAAAACGGAATAGGTATATTTATATTAGCTTATAAAAGATTAAACCATCTAAAAAAAACTATTTATAGATTAAAAAAGTTCATTCATGCTAATGACACTATACACATTTTTATGGATAATTTTTCAGATGATCAAACGTCTTTGGAAATAAAAAAAATCAAAGCTGTAAAAAAATATCTCAATAATTTAGATAAAAAAAAATTTACTGTTATCTTTCGTAGAGAAAGATTTGGAATGAAAAAAAATTGGATTTCGGCTTATGATTATATGTTTAAAAAATATAAGAAAGTTATTTGTCTCGAAGATGATATTTTAATAAAAGAATCATTTATCAACTTTATGATATTTTATTTAAACTATTATGAAAAAAATAATAAGATTATGAATATTACTGGTTTTGGAACAAAAATAAAAATTCCAAAAAAATATAGCTATGACTGTTATTTAACAAAAAGATCAATGTCTTGGGGGCAAGGGTCATGGAGGAGAGTTTGGATAAAATTTTCAAAAATGAAAAAAGATCACAAATCTATAATTACAAACAAGGTTAATAAGCTTAAATTAATTTCTTGTGGTGAAGATTTATTAAGAACAATGACTCTTGATTATTTAAAATTAGCAGAGTCTATTCAAGTTTGGTGGATATGGAACATAATTAGAAATAATGGTTTGAGTATTAATCCAATTAATTCTTTAGTTGATAATATCGGTTACGATGGTACTGGATACCATACTAAATTATCAAAAAAATTCCCTAAAAATTTTGGTATAATTTCAAATAAAAAAAGAATGTTAAAAGTGGACTTTGATCAAAAATTAAATAGTCAATTTATTGAAAAATTTAAAATCAAAACCTTAACTTTCAATTTATTTAATATATTGCCAATAAAATTAATCGAAATTTTGATCAAATTAAAAAAAATTTTAAAAATATAATAAATGTTTTCCAAAAAAAAAATTTCATTAACCATTTTAATCTTAATTATTTTTTCATTAATTATTTTATTTAATTACAAAATTTGTAATTTTGAGAGATATATAGCAAGTTCTAAAACATTTGGTTTTAAATATACTTCATTTCATTGTGGAAAAAAAACTTCCTCATTTATTAAAAATATTTTTAAAAACTTAATTGTTGGATCACCTATAGAAATTTACGCAAGATCAGTAATAGATAGCGGAAATTATGAAAAAATAAATTACGAAAGATTTAACAAATTAAAAGATTACAAAAGAATAAATTATGTCGCTAAACCAAAAAAAGGTGATTTTAATTTTTTATCGAATAGAATTATAAAAAAAAATAATTTTAATCTTCCAAATAAAGAAGTTAAGAATTGGATAAGGTCTCACGGTGGAAATAACAATTTAAAATTTTCTGATTATTCAGAAATTAATGAAAATAATATTGATCAAATTAAACTTTCCTGGAAATTTAAAGAAAATAAAGGTCAATTTTCTGGTGTACAAAATAATCCAGTTTTTTTTGAAGATAGTTTATTTTTTACAACTGGGAATGGTAAAGTTATTTCATTAAATGCAATTACGGGAGAAAAAAATTGGTCTATTCAATCAATTAAAAATATTGCTACAAGAGGTATAACATTAGATATCACTGAGAATGAAAGGAATTTTCTTTTTGTTCCAATAGGAAAAAAAGTTTTCAAAATCTCCACTAGAGATGGAAAAATTGTCAAAGACTTTGGGGTAAAAGGTTCTATTAAAGTTTTCACTAAGTCTGCGCCTATAATAAATAAGAACAATTTATGTATAGCTCAATTGGTTCCAGCAAAAATAAAGTGTTTTAACAAAATTGATGGAAAATTTGAATTTGAAGTGAATATTCATCCAGATAAAAAAGATTTTAAATTAGGAGGAACCATATGGGGTGGTGTAGCTTTTGATGAGAATAATGAAATAGTTTATTCTGTAACCGGAAACCCTCGTCCAGCTTTAATAGGTATATCAAGGCCAGGGGAGAATAAAAATTCTAATAGTATTGTGGCCGTTGATTTAAAGAAAAGAAAAATTTTATGGTCTCATCAAGATATTATACATGACTTGTGGGACTACGATATATCTGCACCACCAGTTTTGGTTGATATACCTTTCGAGGATAAAATTTATAATGCAGTAGTAGTAGTGTCAAAAATTGGAAATATTTATATTTTTGATAGATTATCAGGTAATTCATATTTTGATATAAATTTAAAAAAAACAAAGTCTTCTAAAATAATTGGTGAAAATAATTCTATAAAACAATTTAAAGTAAATAACCCAAAACCATTACAAAAACTCAACCTAACAATAAATGATTTTAGGGATAAAACTTTTATTGAAAATAAAAATAAAATTGAAATAGGTCATTTTTCAATAGGTGAGTTTGAACCTCCTAAACTTGGTGGTGAGGTGATTATCAATAGTTTACATGGTGGTGTTACATGGCCTGGTATATCTATAAATCCATATACATTAGATATGTTTGTGCCTATTAATAATTTACCTTATAGATTAAAGTTAGAGATGAAAACCTACTCAACTTTAATAGAAAAAAATAAAGACTATAAATTTTATAGTGAAAATTGTGCTGCTTGCCATGGTAAACATAGAAATGGTGATTTTGAGTATAAAGTATCATTTTTCAACGAGTTTGAAAAAGATCCTTTGAGTAAATATATTCCAAGTCTTGTAGGGCATAGCCTATTCAATCCAGATTTTAATACTCTTTTCTCTTCAACCTATTTGAATAAAATTCATGATAAAGAAATTGTAGATGACTTGAAATCAAATAAAATTAAAAATTTATTTAAAATATGGGATAAAAAAATTTTAGATAATAATGGTGAATTTTTTTATAAATATAATTGGTCGCAATTTATAAATTCAGATTTTTTGCCAGCTATAGAACCTCCTTGGGGAGAAGTGGCTGCGATAAACGTAGTTAGTGGTGAAGAAAAATGGAGAGCAAAAGTAGGTAATTTAAATAATGAATTATTAGGTACTGCAATATATGGTGGACTTTCATCAAATGCAGGTAATATATTAGTTGTGACTGGGACTGATGATAACTTAATTTATTTTATTAATCAGAAAAATGGTCAAATATTAAAGACATTTCAAATGGATGCAGGTGGTAGCGCACCGCCAATTATTTACAAAACTACTGAAGGTGAACAGATTTCAATTGTGTCTGGAAGTATGGGTTATATTGGTTTTAAAAAAAATCATCCAACAACAATTTATACTTTTAAATTAAATTAACAATTTTTCTTAAGCTCTTAATTGAATTTTTTACTTTTTGATAATTATTTTTTTTTTGATTCCTCATCTCTATTGAAACCCAGTTATTATATTTACTTTTTTTTAAAAATTTGAAAACTTTTGATAGATGTTTAAAATTTTTAGCACTTTTAAGATAAGGTTGACTTATATGAACATGATTGATGTATTTTAAATATTTTTTAAGAATATTTTCAATTTGATTTAATTCTTTATTTATAATTAATTCACCAGTATCTAATATCATCTTTATATTTTGAGAATTAACTTTTTTAACAAATCGATTAGTTTGATGTATATTTGTCAGAAAATTAGTTCCATATTCAAATGGATTTGTTTCAATTGACAAAACCGTATTGTTTTTTTTTGCTTCTTTACCTAACTTCCTAAATATTTTTAAAGCTATTTTTTCAGCAATAGCATAAGACATACCATTTGGAATAATTCTATTTTTTGGTGAACCAAAAACTAAATTTGGTATATTTAATTTACCTGCAAGTTTAATTATTTCTATAATCCTGTTTTCAAAGTTTTTTCTAAATTTTGAGTTCAAAAATAAGTGACAATCTTTTGACTGATATAATAAAGACTGCATAGATATTAATTGTAAATTATATTTTTTAATTTCATTTAAATTTTTTTTAATTTTACTTTTTGAAGGTTTTAAGAAATTTCTATGATTATATAAAAAAATTTTGGGAGCAATTTCTAAACCTATAAATTTTTCTCTTTTAAGCAATTCATAATATTTTAATCTATCTTTTGCTTGCCAAGCTATGTTCGAAATACCTAGTTTCATTTTTTTTTAAAGTAAAATTTTTTAATTTGTTTTAAAGTTTCATTTTTATTATATAAATATTTTGATTTAGAATTCCATAGATTGCTATAATTACTTATCATATTAGCTCTATATAACTTTGAATTATTGATTTTCATTTCAGATTTTAATATTTGTTTATAAATATTTTTTGCCATTATAGGCTCACACGCTAAATTTAAAATTTTTAAGTTATTTTTTATAGCTATGTTTATATCCTTCCAAAGGTTACCCAAATAATAATATTGAAATAAAGATTTATGATTTGTAAATGAAGTTGCATCAAGATTATTTTTTTTAAGAAAAACTTCTATTTTCTTTTTATTTAGCTTAGATATATTTAAATTTTTTTTTAAATAAAATTTTTCACTTTTTTTTCTATAATTGCCCTGGAAATTTTTTTTTATTTCATGGGGTATTTTGTTTAATATTTTTTGATATCTATCGTTATTTAGCATCATTGGAAGTGAATTAAACAGATCAAATATAAAATTCTTTTTTAAGTGTTTTCCAAAAACACTTGGCAATCTTATAATTAGAGAATCTTTAAAGTACTTTTTGCAAAAAACTTCAAGCATTCTTCTATTTTTGCCATAAGTAATAGAATTATTATATTTTTTTGAATATTCATTATTTTTATTATTTAATTTTTCAAATACTTGGATGGTTGATATTAAAATAAATTTATCAGTTTTAAGTTTTTTTAAATTTTTAATCAGAGATTGTATTTTTTTTTTATCCTCTTCTGGGTATTGGTTTGCAATATGCATTTTTCCTGGAGCTGCGGCGCATACAACAATATTAAAACTTTGTTTTTGTATAGAATTAATATTTTTTGTATTAAATTTATATTGAAAATTTGTTTGATCCTTTAAATTTTTCCCAATTAAACCACTAAATCCAATTAATGCTTTTTTCATATTATAAAAGTTTTTTGATTTGATTTGAAATCGTTACACAATTATTCCATTTTCCTGAAAAAACTGTAATTACTTTATTTCCATATAATTTAACTAAAGTTTTTCTATTTTGGTTACTTTTTGAAATATCAATACATCGAGTAACATAAGCTGATTTTATATATTTTGCTTTAGAAAGAAGTGGAACAAATTTTTTACCAAAAGTTATGAATTTTTTAAAATGGGAAATCTTTTTATTTCTAATAAACTTATATTTTAAATATTTTTTCTTATAATTTTGAAACTTTGGAAATTTATTTTTTATGACTTCGATTTTAGACTCTTTTACAACACTTAATAAATGATAATTAGTCCCAATAAATGGATCGAAATTTAGAAAATTGCCATCTAATATCACGATACTTAAATTTTTAAATTTTTTTGGAAGTTTTACAATTATTTTTTCAACAAGCTCATATCTCTTTTTTTTTAATGTATTCTTTTTGTAACCTAATTTATATAAAAGATTATTATTATTTGAATATGCACATAATATTACTTTATCGTATTTTTTAACAATTTCTTTTGATATCGATTGATTAAGTTTAAGATTAATATTATTAGATTTTTTAATCTGAGAAATGATTTTTTTTTTTATTTTAAAATAATTTAAATTTTTTTCTTCTGTTATTATACTATTCTTAACAAGTTTTGAAAATAATGAGATATTTATCTTTTTAAGTTTTAGTTTAAATTTTTTTATTATTTTAGAATATTTATCGTAGGTTAACTTACTTTCAAAGTCTGAGATGCCATAAATATTATTTGTTTTTCCAAAAATATTTTTACCATAAAACTTTATAAATTCATTAGAAGATTTTTTAATTTCTTTTACAGTATTTTCAGACCTTGGATAGTGATAACCAAGATGAAATCTTTGTTGATTTTTAAGGCTCGTTTCACATAGAATATCATTGTTTTTTTCAAATACATCAATTTCAAAGTTTTTATTTTTAGATAAAATTAATGATAAAGTAGTTCCAAATAATCCGGCACCGACTATACATATTTTTTTCATTCTTATCCTAGTTAATTTATGTGATTAGAAACCCTTTTAAAAAGTTTATTATTCATTTCAAAATTTAGATGTGCATCGTAAATATCATAATCTATAGTTCCTCTATAAATTTCAAAGTTTATAATATTATTAATACCATTAAATGTATCATTAAAAGTTTTAAAATAGTTTTCATTTGAATAAATAACCTCTTTATTATTTATACATATTTTATAATCTTTTTCTTCCTCAAATAAATAATTATAATTAATTACATTAATTAAAAACATTTTAGATTTATTTTGATTTGAAACTTTTTGAATTTTTTTTAATAAACTATTTGTAAGATTAATTTTTTTATTTTCAAGATTAGTTCTATGGTCTCTAAAATAATCATATTCTCTATCTGTTTCTAACTCATAATTGTTTCTTTTATCAAAAAATCTATAATAACTTTTTTTTATTCTTGCTTCATCAGATGATTGGTTGGGATTATTGCTATATACCTCTTTATATTTACTTAAATACCAATTATAATTTATTTTTTCTTCAATTAAATTTTTAATTGAAATTTTTTGATCAAAATTGCAATTATTTCTTTTTTGAAAATAGTCTTCTACTAAAAAATTTTCTAAGTTTCTATTTTGATAAAAAAGTTTTAATCTGAATAAAATACGATATGTCCAAAAATTATTTAATAATTTTTTATAATTTTCAAATTTAGGAGGTATTAATTCATTTTTATCATTCAACTTAAAGGTAGGCTTTTCTCCAAAAAAACCAATGTTATGGTAATTATCGGTCAAATCATTAGGAGTAAAAAAAACAATTACAAACTTAGGTTTAATATTTTTAATATTCTTCTCAAGGATTACCAATTGCTGATCTGTACCCCAGCCCCATGATCCAAAAGAATAGACATTATATTTATTATTTAAATGTTTTTCTAAAATTCTTGCAGGCATGTTATTATCTTTTTGGGCTGTCTCTACTTGTGAGTCTCCAAGTAAAATTATATTTTCTTTATCAGGGTCCTTATCAAAAGTATCTCTTGTCCCAAATTTATTTTTTGTAATATCCTTGATAATATAATTGTAATATTGATGTGTATTTAACCACCCATAATTTGAATTCGATGGTCTAATTTTTAATAAATTGAATACAATTTCAAATAAAATGAAGAAAATTATAAATATGATTAAATAAAAAGAAAATTTTTTGTAATTACTCATTATTTTCCACTTTATTTGAACTTATTATCCAAAAATTTTTTATTAATAATAGAACTTTTTCCAAGATCAATCTTTTTAATACAATTTATAATTCTTTCAGATGCTTTTCCATCTCCATATGGATTTTTTAAATTTTTTAATTTTTGTTTGAAATTTATGCTTACCGCTTTATTTATTCCTTTGATAATTGATCTTGATTTACAATTTACATCAATTACATTTTTTGCTCTCAATCTACCCGCTTCTCTATTTCCAATGTTTACTGCAGGCAATTTAAAAGAGGGTGCTTCAATAATTCCACTAGATGAGTTGCCTACTAGAGCTGACGCATATTTTAAAATACTCAAATAATCTCTAGATCCAAAATTATTTACAAAATATGCATTATTCGATGTTTTAATAAACTTTTTAATTTCTCTCAAAATTATATGACTATTAGTGTCTTGATTTGGTGCAGTAAAAATCATTGTATAATTAAACATTTTTAAAGCCTTCAGAAGTTCATAAATATATATTTTGGTATTTTTGTATTCGAGAGTAACTGGATGAAAAGTTATTATGAGCAGTTTTTTATTTATTTTAAAGTTATACTTAGTCTGAAGAAATTTTAGCGTACGAGTTTTGTTATTTTTGATTGTATCAATACAAGGAGACCCTGTTAAATTAATCCTCCATAACTCTTCACCAAGTTGCTGAACTCTTCTTTTGTGGATCTTATTAGAAACAAAATGTAGATGACTCAGTTTAGTCAAGCTATGCCTTATTGCATCATCAAAAGCACCTTGGGTAATTTCTCCACCCTCAATATGGCCAATCGGAATATTGAATGGCATCGCTGCAACTACTGAAGCAAAAATTTCAAATCTATCACCCATTACTAAAATTAAATCTGGTCTATTTTTTTTATAATAATTTGAAAAATTTTTCATAGCCAAACCCATGCTTGTTGATATTGCATCAGGTGTAAATTGTTTCTTAGATATTATTATTTTTTTATGAATGTTAAAACCATCTTTAAAAATAAATTTGAGTAAATCTTTATTTCCTGAAAATAAATGACTGCCAGTGACAACCAATCTTAAAATTAAATTTTTTTCTAAGTTAATTAATTTAAGTAACTGTTTGAGCGCTGCATAATCAGGTCTACTTCCAGTAATAACTGTAATTATTTTTTTTTTCATTGAAATATTATATTTTATAATTTCCGTAAAAATTTTTATTTTTTAATTTAGTTTGATTTAAATATTTTAAAATTTCTTTAATCCCGTAATTAACCGAATATTTAGTTTTAAATTTTAGTTTTTTTTCAATTTTATTAAAATTTACACGATAATTTCTTCTATCTTTTGATTTATTCACAAATTTTATATTATTTTTTTTCAATTTGATTTTTTTTAAGATCAAATCTACGATTGCTTTTTTTTGAAAATTATTTTTTTTGTTTCCAACGTTAAAACACTCTTTATAGACAAATTTGTTATCGGATTTTATTACTGCGTCAATAGCCCTAGCAAAATCTATAGTATGACAATAAGGTCTATAAGTATCAAAATCATAAATTTCTAAGCTTTTATTTAAATATATTTCTTTAACAAACTCATTAATTGTTAAATCAAAACGCATTCTTTTTGATAGACCAAACGCAGTTGCGAATCTTAATATTACAGGACAAAAATTAATTTTTTTTAATTTTAAAATTTTCTTTTCTATAAAAACCTTATCATTTGCATATTTAGAAATTGGATTTAATTTACTTTTTTCATCTAATAATTTATTTGTTTTAGATAGTCCATAATTTGAACAGGTGGATACAAATAGTAATTTCTTAAAATTAAGATCTGATAGAGAATTTAATAAATTATCTATACCAACCTTATTTACACTATTTGCTAATTTAAAATATTTTTTAGTTATAGGATCACCTACTAAACCAGCAAGAATAATTACATTGGTATTTTTATCAATTAATTTTTTTATTATTTTACTACTTCTTAGATCAGCTTTTATAAACTTAAAATTTTTTTTTTTTTTAAATGAACTGATCGCAAATCTGTTTTTATAAATTAAGCTATCAATACAAATTACTTGTTTGTTTTTTTTAAGAAGGTAGTCAATTAAAACTGTTCCAATATAACCTGCACCTCCAATTATAATATTTTTTTCCATGCTCAAATTGATATTTAAATGTTTTTAATATAACTTCCACTATTAATAAAAAAAATGAATACTTTCAAAAGAACTTTTTTAATTGCTGAAATTGGAGTCAATCATAATGGTAACTTAAAAAGAGCATTTAAACTAGTTAAAATTGCAAAAAATGCTGGTTTTGATGCAGTTAAGTTTCAAACAATAATTCCACAAAATTTGTGTATTATAAATGCTCCACTAGCTAATTACCAGAAAAGATCAAAATTTAAAGATCAATTTAAAATGTTAAAAAAAATTTCATTAACTTTTACAGATTTTAAAAAACTTCATAAATATTGTAAAACTCAAAAAATAACTTTTATCTCAACACCTTTTGATATTGATAGTGCAGTATTTTTAAATAATTTGGGTCAAAAAATTTTTAAAATTTCATCAGGTGATTTAGATAATTTTTTGTTGTTAAAAAAAATAAAAAGTTTTAATAAGAAAATTATTTTATCAACAGGTATGTCAAAGTTTAAAGAAATTTTGAAAGCAGTAAAGTTTTTAAAATATAATAAAAAAAAATTATTTATATTGCATTGTGTAAGCGACTATCCAACTGCTCTTAAAGATACAAATTTAGGTTTTTTTAATAAGCTAAAAAAGCTTGGATATAATGTCGGTTTTTCAGACCATACTTTGGGATTTGAGGCTTCTGCCTGTACGATAGCGATGGGTGCAAATATTATTGAAAAGCATATTACATTAAAAAAAACTGATACTGGCCCAGATCATTTTTGTTCATTGGAGGCTAAGGATTGTAAAAATTTTGTAGATACAATTAGGGCACTTGAAAACTCAATAAGTAGACAAAAAAAACAATTAACAACTCAAGAAAAGTTAACTAGGTTAGTTGCTAGAAAATCTATATACTCAAAATTTGACTTACCCAAAAATACTTTGATTAATGAAAACAATATAATTGCTCTAAGACCTAAACTTAATGGTATATCTCCAAGTGAATTTTCGAAGTATTTAAAAAAAAGAACCAGAAAATTTGTTCCAAAAAACTCGTTAATTTTAAAAAAATATCTAATTTAACCAATGAAAATTTTAGCTTTGATCCCAGCGAGAAAAAATTCAAAAAGAATACCAAAAAAAAATAAAATAATTTTTTTTAAACAACCTCTTTTTATGTGGACTATTAAACTCGCAAAAAAAATACCAGAAATTACAGATATTTTGATTTCTACAGATGATAACCAAATTTTAAAAATTGCAAAAAAATCTGGAATTTTAGCTCCGTGGTTAAGACCAAAAAAGTTATCTTTATCAAAAACTTCTTCTGTAGATATGGCGGTACATGCTTTAAATTGGTATGAAAAAAAATTAAATATAAAAGTAGACGGTATTTTACTATTACAACCAACTTCACCTTTTAGAACAAAAAGGACAGTAAAAAAATGTATAAATATTTTTAGAAACAAAAAATGTGACTCTGTAATTACAGTAAAAAAATCATCTCTTAATCCAAAAATATTAGCAAAAATAGATAAAAAATTTCTAAAGCCTTTATTTAATGAAAAAACTATAAGGTCATTTCCCAAAAATATCTATCATCCTGATGGATCAATTTATTTGATAAAACCGTCAATTTTAAAAAAATCTAAAAAATTTTATGGAAAAAATGCATTACCAGTTATAATAAATTCTCAAAAAGAAAGTATAGACATAGATACTTTTGAGGACTTGAAGATAGCTAAGTTTTATAAAAATAAATAATTTAAAAAATTTATTAACAATATAATGATCAATACTTACATCCCTTATATTTCAAAAAGTGAGAGAAAATTGTTAAATTCCTGTTTAAATTCTACATTCATTTCTACTGCTGGTCCAAGAATAGAACAATTTGAAAATTTATTTAGTAAAATATTCAAATTTAAATATGCTGTAGCTGTAAATTCTGGCACATCAGCTCTCCACTTAGCACTTCTAACATCAGGAATTAAAAAAGATGATATAGTTATAACTCCTTCATATACTTTTGCTGCGACTGCAAATGCAATAACCTATACTGGTGCAACACCTTGGTTTATTGATTGTGATAAGAAACTTATTCTTGATATTTCAAAGGTAGATAAAATCTTAAAGGAAAAAACAATTAAAAAATCAAATCATCTTATTGATAAATCCTCAGGAAAAATAATAAGAGCTATACTTCCAGTGCAAACTTTTGGAAAATCAATTGAATTTTTAGAATATGTGAAACTAGCAAAAAAATATAACCTTAAAATTATATTTGACTCAGCAGCTTCACATGATCCAAAGATTTTTAACTTTAAAAAATCCCTTAATTCAATTTTCTGCTTTTCATTTAATGGTAACAAAACAATAACTACTGGTGCAGGGGGTATTCTAGCAACAAACTCAAAAAAACTGGCAAGTATTGCAAGAATTTATTCAACTGTTGGTAAAAAAAAATCAAATTATGATTACCAAAAAATTGGCTATAATTATAAAATGACTAATATTCAAGCCTCCATGGGAATATCCCAATTAAAAAAATTAAAAAATATTATAAATAAAAAAAAATTAATTTTTAAATATTATAATTCAAATATTAAAGAAAATTCGAAATATTTAAAAATTTACGATAAGAAATTTGTGAACTGGGTATTTGTATTAGAATTAAAAAATTCAAAAATATTTGAATATCTGAAAAAAAAATTTGACTTAAATAAAATTCAAGCAAACTTTTTTTGGAAACCCTTACATTTACAAACTCCTTATAAAAATTTTAAAAAAAGTAATTTAAGCTATTCAAATAAGATTTGGAAAAAAATATTTGTACTTCCATCCCATCCTGGAATTACTAAAAGGGATCAAAAGAAAATTTGTAAAATTTTAAATTTTTAGAAAAAATTTATGATTGAAACTGCATTACTTTTTTATAGAAAAAATTGTAACTATTCAAAAAAATTAATTATTTTTTTAAAAAAACACACTAAAAATTTATATCTAATAGAAAATGAAAATAATAAAGTAATTAAAAATATTAAGAAAATAAAAAAAAAAGATTACGAGTATATTTTTTGTTTTAGAAGTTTTTATATTTTAAAAAAAGATCTTATTAGTAAAGCAAAAATTGCAGCAATTAACTTTCACCCAGGTCCACCAAATTACAGGGGTATAGGCTGTTTAAATTACGCAATTTACGAAGGGGCAAATTTATATGGATCAACGTGTCATATTATTGATGAAAAAATTGACAATGGTAAAATTATTGATGTTAAAAAATTCAAATTATCAAAGAAATATTCGGTTGATGACCTTCAAAAAATAACTTACACAGTTATGCTTAAACAAGCAAAAGAAATTATTAAAAATCTATCTATAAATAAAAAATACTTAAATGAAAAGATTATGCAAAATAAAAAATTTAAATGGTCAAAAAAAATAAAAAACAGAAAAAAACTGGATAAATTTTACGAAATAAAAATAAACGATACTAAATCAAATATAGAAAAAAAAATTAAGGCAACGTATACCAATTTGTATAAACCTTTTATTAAATTACATGGATATATATTTGAATTTAAAAAAACTAAATAAATGAGAGATATATTTATATATAAAAACAACACAATAATTGAAACATTAGAGAAACTTCAAAAAGTAGGTAGTCAGTGTTTGATTGTGGTAAATAAAAATTATTCTCTTTTAGGCTCAATTTCTGATGGTGATGTAAGAAGAGCTATATTAAAAAATAATAATTTGAATTTGAAAATAGAAAAATTTTACAAAAAAAATTGTTTTAAAATAAGAAAAAGCGAAAGTAATTTAAAAGATTATTCCCATAAAATAAAAAATTATAAAACTGAACTTAATTCATTGCACGTAATACCTGTAGTAGATAAAAAAAACAAAGTTGTAGATTTAATTTATCAAGATACAGAAAATTTAAGATCTAATAATTTGTTTAAAAATTTAGAAGTAGTAATAATGGCAGGTGGATTAGGTACTAGACTAAGGCCATATACGAATATTTTACCAAAACCACTCATTCCTTTTAATAAAAAAACAATTATAGAAAATATAATTGATTACTTTCTTAAATATGATTTGAAAAATTTTTATATATCAATTAATTATAAAAATTATCTTATTAGCTCTTTTTTTAAAGAACTTAAACCTAACTATAAAATAAAATTTTTGTATGAAAAAAAGCCTTTAGGTACAGCAGGTGTGCTACAAAAATTAAAGAATAAGAAAGAGAAAATTTTTATTGTATCAAATTGTGATAGTTTAATTGATATCAATTTGAAAGATTTAATTGATTTTCATAAAAAAAATAATTTTGATTTAACAATTGTATCCTCATCAGAAATTTATAAAATACCATATGGTGTTTGTAAAATAGTTAATAATAGACTTAGTAATATTATTGAAAAACCACAAAGTGATTTTCTTGCAAATACTGGTTTTTATGTAGTTAATTCTAAGATATTTGATTTAATAAAAAAAAATCAGTCTTTAAGTTTTGTTGAATTAATAAAAATAAGTCTAAAGAAAAAGAGGAAAATTGGTGTTTTCCCAATATCTTCAAGTAACTGGAAGGATTTAGGTCAGTCAATTAATTTTGAGAAAAAATAAAGATATTTTAATAAGATATAATTAAAATCAAATTTAATCATCTACACCATCATTATTAACTGTATGTCTTAGTTGCCATTTTTTATTTTTTTTAACCCACAAATGATTAGATCTAAATTGGTCACAAAGTTTGAAAAAATATTCTGGTTTTATATTTAAATAATCCATTATTTCCATAAAATATTTATTTGGAAATTCTCCATCATATTTTTTAACTAAATTTTGCGCCTCCTCTCTAGTTAAATGATTATTCCTTATTTCTTGGCTCGCGTCAGAAGTTGCTCTTCCAATACCAAATTTTATGAATGTAGTATAATAGTGCAAATCATCAATTTTATCATCAATACTGTTGTATTTACTAAAAGTGCCCTGCGTTCTAAATGGTCGAGGTGAGAAACCAGTATTTTTAACTGCATAATAAAAAGCTTCTTGAGGTATCCATTTTAAATAGTAACCCAAATAATGTATTTCTATTTTCTGTTTTTTAATTTCAGAGTTATTTATTGGTAAAAAAATTTTTAAATCACTGTTTTTAAACTTATATTTTTTTAATAGTTCTGAAATTTTAATTCCAGCTAAATAAATTTTATTATAATTTTTTACTGCGAAATAACTATTTTTTCTTAGCGAAGAATTATTCTCAGCTATGGGATTGCCATATTCAGCTTCATTCTCACCGTAAAATACTAATTTAATATTAAATCTTGCAGCTATTTTGGGTGCTACATTTTTCTGCCCTAAAATAAATGTTTGAAAAGGATGGAGCAAATTTACAATTGATAATCTTGTTAATTCCTTCATTACTCTTCCATTTGGTCTAACCACCAATGCATCAAAACCTCCAATATTTATCCAATTATTATAATTTTTTAGACCATATTCTGTATAGAGTATTGGTGGCCAAGTAACTATAAGTGGGTTCATATTATATTTATATTTTAAAATATGGGCTTGATACGCGCTATCTTTTCCTCCACTTCCAGGTATTAGACAGTCATAATCACCATTATTTTTTCTATGTTTATCTAGTAATTTAATTAACTCCTTTTCCCTAATATTCCAATCTATTGAGTTTTTAACCTCATGTTGTTTGCATGCATCACATATGCCGTCGTTTATATTAATTGACATATATTTTGCACCTTTTCTGTCCTTGCTATGAAAAAATTCTGGAATAGAAGTAGGTCTTTGATTAGATATTACACATTTTTTACAAAAAATTACTTTTTTGGGTAAATTGTATTTCGCTTTCATATTACTTTTATATTTGTTCTAAAAAGTTTTTAATTATATTTAAACCATTTTTTCCGCTTTTTTCTGGATGAAATTGTACACCAAACAAATTTTGAAATTGTATTGAAGAAACTAATTTTTTTTTACCAAAATTAATTGTAGATGTTTCAATTTGCTTACTTTCAGGATTTACAAAAAAAGAATGTACAAAATATACTGCTGGTCGAGTTTTAAAATTTTTGAACAATATATTTTTTTTATTTTTTTTATAATTTAATTCATTCCATCCAACATTAGGAATAATTTGGTCAGTTTTTAGATTTTTGAGGGATTGAACTTTTCCCTTCAAAATATTTAAACCTTTTGTATTTTTAAATTCTGTACTTGAAGTAAATAATAACTGAAAACCTAAACAAATTGCTAATATTGGTTTTTTTGCTTTATAGAATTTTTTAATGACAAAATCTAATTTTTTTTTTTTTAATTTTTTCATACCTGCTGGGAATGAACCAACGCCAGGCAAAATAATAGCTGAGCCGTTTAAAATTGTTTTTTGATTATTAGTAATTATTGTTTTAAAACCAAAATGATTAATAGCACCAACAATACTTTTTAAGTTGTTAATTTCCATATCTATTATAGAAATATATTTCATAACCTTACTTCAATCCCCTTTTTTTTTAAAAATTTTTTTATTTTTAAAATATTTGTTTTTTTAAAGTTATTTTGGTCCCTAATTGACTCTAAAAACTGTGTATTCCCCTCTTTTTTATAACTAAATTTAAAATTTTTTTCTGTAATTAATGAGTAATGTAGTAAAGAAGATAATGCTACACCTGATACTTTCTTGAATTTCAAAATATCTAAAATATCCATTTCATCTCCTGCTCCACCATGCATTATAAAAGGAACGCTAATTTTATCATATATTATATCCAGAGCCTCTTTGTCAAAACCTTTTCCCATTCCTTCATGAGAAATTGAGGTAAGAATAATTTCACCAACACCTAATTGTTGAGCCTCATAGATCCAATTTATTAATTTTTTATTATTAGTTTCCCTTCCATAATTACTTAAACAGTAAAATTGCCCGTCCTCATTTTTTGCTGTTTCAATAGAAAGACATATGTTTGCTGATCCAAATTCTTTACTGGCCTCTTGCAAAAATCTAGGTTTTTTTATAGCTGCAGAATTGATAAATACTTTATCAGCTCCTGCACTAAGTACTTTTTCAATATCTTTTATTGATTTTATTCCTCCTCCAACTGATATAGGTATATAAACATGAGATGAAGTTTTCTGAATTATATCAAGCAAGTATTTTCTTTCATATAAACTAGCAACACAATCTTGATAAATTATTTCATCAGATAAATTTTCATAATATTTTTGAGCGAAATAGTCAGGATCTCCAAGTACTCTTAAACCCTCAAGATTAATACCTTTAACTAAATTTGGACCTTTTATGTCTAATCTTGATATAATTCTTTTCATTTATTTATTAAATTACTTATATTTAAATTTCAAAAAATAGAATATACAATAATGTATTAGTAATAAATATCTCATGTTAAAGAATTTATACTTTTAATTAGTTTCAATTTTTTTTTTTTAAACAAATTCTCAAAAATTTTAAGAGAATTGTGCCTTTTAATAAAATTACCTTTATAATTATTTTCTAAATATAAGCGTTCTTTTTTTGATAAAAAAGAGTTAGAAATCCAATCTCTAGATTTTTGAAATGTGTACATATAATTAAACTCATATACATCCTGAATATTAAATTTTTTACTTTTATTTGCATTTAAAATAGTCTTTTTAAAATGTTGAAAATTTTTAGATGGTTTTCCAAAACTATAAGCTGATTGTTTATTATCACCTACACAATAGGATGGTATACCCATGAATATAAATTCATGTAAGGCAGTACCCTCATAACTAAACATAGATTTAAAATTATTTATTTTAAAGGAAATATTTGAAATATGCCTTGGTAAAATATTAAGAAAAGGATAATTAACTTTTAATTTGTTAATCAAAAATTCACTCTCTGGCCGGCCATCTGGATGTGGTTTAAAATACCAATCAAAAGGTGTTTTTTTTGCAATTTCTAGAAGTTTTTCAGTATAGGTATAGCTATCAGCATATAGAGAATTTCTATAATAAAAAGAACTATCAAAATATTCAGATCCTAGAATTATAATTTTGTCTTTTTTATTATTCTTTAATTTAACAATTTTTTTTTTACCGTAAGGATTGATTCCTCCCTTCATTATATGTTTATTAATTTTACTTCTATTTATTCTCAGATTTAACTCTTTATAAGATAATTGTAATAATTTTTTTTTATTTTTTAATTTTTTAAACTCACTTTTGTACTTCCAATAAGACTCCATCTGAACAAGATGCTTTGGATCCAGTCTTATAAAATCAATATTTTTGAAAAAATTTCCCAATCTATCACCAGGTT
>CABYPZ010000013.1 GCA_902521005.1 uncultured Pelagibacteraceae bacterium | reverse complement strand
ATTTACCTCTAAATAAAATTTGATCTATACCAGTAAATATTATTCCTAAAATTAATCCCCAGCTAAAACTTGGTTTAACATTTCTTGCGGAATGAAGTTCTTCATACACCCAGCTTTTTTTGAATCTATTCTCGTAAGATGATAAATTTTTATTTTCTTTTAAATGGTCAATTATAGTTTCTGCAGCTATCATTCCACTTTTCATTGCAGTATGAGAACCTTTAATTTTTGGCATATTCAATGTACCCGCATCGCAACCAACTAATAAAGCGCCTGGCATATGCATTTGCGGCAAACTTTGTAAACCTCCTTCAATAAGTGCTCTTGCTCCATAAGAAATTCTTTTGGCTCCTTGAAGAAGTTTAAGTATTGATGGGTGAGTTTTAAATCTTTGGAATTCATCAAACGGTGATAAATGTGGGTTTTTATAATCCAAACCAATGACATAACCTAAAAATATTTGCTTATTTTCTGCGTGATACACAAAACTTCCTCCATATGTATTATTATCTAATGGCCAACCAGCTGTATGCATTACAAGTCCTTCTTCATGATTTTTCTCATCAATCTCCCAAATTTCCTTGAAACCTATTCCATATTGTTGAGGATTTTTACCTTTATCTAATTCATATTTTTTTATTAATTCTTTTCCTAAATGACCTCTGCACCCTTCAGCAAATACTGTAACTTTAGCATGTAATTCCATGCCAGGCTCAAAACTATCTTTTTTATTTCCTTCTTTATCTAAACCCATATCTTGAGTAGCTACACCCTTAACTGAACCATCATCATTGTATAGGATTTCACTAGCAGGAAAGCCTGGAAATATTTCAACACCTAAATTTTCTGCTTGTTCAGCAAGCCATCTGCAAAGGTTCGCCAAGCTTATAATATAGTTATTATGATTTTTCTGAACTTTAGGTAAAAGCCATGTTGGCCAACTTATAGATTTAGATTTACCAAGAAATAAAAATTTTTCATTTGTAACTTTAGTTTTAATTGGCGAACTCATCTCTTTCCAGTTAGGTAACAATTCATCCAATGCTTTTGTTTCAAAAACATTTCCTGACAAAATATGAGCACCAATTTCAGATGCTTTTTCTAAAAGGCAGACGTTAATATCTGGATTTAACTGCTTAAGTTTTATTGCAGTTGAAAGTCCCGATGGTCCGCCACCTACGATCACTACATCGTATTCCATCACTTCTCTGGACATAATAATTATTTTATTACAGGTTTTGTTATTTTTGTATAGTGTTTAATTTGTTCAATTCTTCAAGAAACTGTGGCAATGCTTCAAAAAGATCTGCTTCTAAACCATAGTCTGCGACACTAAAAATTGGGGCTTCACCGTCTTTGTTTATAGCTACTATTACTTTGCTTTCTTTCATCCCAGCTAAGTGTTGGATAGCTCCTGAAATACCAACTGCAATATATAAATCTGGTACAACAACTTTTCCAGTTTGCCCAACTTGGTGATCATTTGTAATATAACCTGCATCTACAGCAGCTCTAGAAGCACCTATTGCAGCATTAAGCTTATCGGCAACAGCTGTAATTAATTTAAAGTTATCTCCACTTTGCATGCCTCTTCCTCCAGATATGACTATTCTAGCAGTTCCTAATTCGGGTCTATCTGATTTAACTTCCTCTTTTTTAATAAATTTGGATGCACTATATTCATCTTTAGAATCTGAGGTAATTATTTCAGCTGATCCTCCCGAACTTTCGGCTTGATCAAAAGATGTGGGTCTAATTGTTACACATTTCTTTGAGTCGTTGCTTTTAACTGTTGCAAATG
This sequence comes from uncultured Pelagibacteraceae bacterium, assembly GCA_902521005.1. Classification (GTDB taxonomy): domain Bacteria; phylum Pseudomonadota; class Alphaproteobacteria; order Pelagibacterales; family Pelagibacteraceae; genus Pelagibacter. The sequence goes on along the minus strand of CABYPZ010000013.1, from coordinate 22,397 downwards.
CATTTCCAGCGTAAATAGGTCTTAAAAAAGTATCACTTGAAATCACTTTAATTATATCGCTAATTTGTGAAGTATCCAAAAGTGCAGCTACTCTTGGCATAAGATTTTTACCAAAAGTATTGGCTGAACATACTACATGAGAATAATTTTCTGAGTTTTGAACTATTACAGGTGTAAAGTTTTCTGCTAAAAAATTTTCATATATAGGACTGTCTACATGGATTACTTTCTTTACTAATGGAATACTTGATGCAGATTTCGCAACTTCGCCAGCGTTGTGACCAATTACAATTATATGTAGGTCTTGATCAATTTGAGATGCAGCTGTTACTGCATTTAATGTAAAAGGTTTTAATTCTTTATTATTATGTTCTGCAATTAATAAAACTGACATTAAATTACTTTAGCCTCATTTTTAAGTTTTTGAACCAACTCTGCAACACTGGAAACTTTTATTCCAGCTTTTCTTTTTGGTGGTTCTTCAACTTTAATTTGCTCGATTCTTGGTTTGGTATCAATGCCTAAATCTGAAGCAGTTAATTGATCTAACGGTTTTTTCTTAGCCTTCATTATATTAGGCAAAGAAGCATACCTAGGCTCATTAAGCCTTAAATCACACGTTATAATAGCTGGAATATTAACCTCTATAGTTTCAAGACCTTCATCAATCTCACGAGTAACCTCTAAAGATTTATCTTTAACATTTATATTTGAAGCAAAAGTAGCTTGAGGCCAATTTAAAAGTGCAGCCAACATTTGACCTGTTTGATTACAATCATCGTCAATTGCCTGTTTTCCCATAAAAACTAAATCAGGTTTTTCTTTATCAACAATTTTTTGTAAAATTTTTGATACAGCCAATGGTTCGATAACACCTTCTGTTTTAACGTGAATCCCTCTATCAGCGCCAACAGCCAGAGCCTTTCTCACAGTCTCTTGTGCTTTTTCCTCTCCAATTGTTATAGCAACAATCTCTTTTGCTTTTCCTGATTCTTTAATTTTTACAGCTTCTTCAATTGCATTATCATCTGGTGGATTGGTTGACATTTTCACATTGTCTGTAACAACTCCAGTACCATCATCTTTAACTCTTATTTGTACGTTGTAATCAATAACTCTTTTTACTGCGACTAGTATTTTCATTATGCTCTCAACAATTTGTTTTCTGGGTCATATGGACTTTCTTCTAAAACTGTAGCGTCGTGCATTTTACCCAATATATCAATTTTTAATTTTTGACCTGCATTTGCTAGATCTGGTTTAATCATAGCAAGTGCTATGGATTTATCCAGTCTAAATCCAAAATCACCACCTGTAGCTCTACCAATAACACTACCATTTTCATAAACTGGATTATTTCCTAATACATCTGCATCTTTTGTATTATGAATTTCTAAAGTTATAAGTTTATTTTTAAAACCCTTTTCTCTCCATTTATTGAGTGCATCAAGTCCGATAAAGCTTCCTTTATTTGGATGGATAAACCTATCTAAACCACTTTCGTAGGGTGAATACTCTATTGATAATTCAGTTCCAACAAGCTTATAAGATTTTTCAACCCTTAAACTATTCATTGCCCTTATTCCAAATGGCTTTAATCCTAAATCTTGACCAGCATCCATTAATTTATCAAATATATGATTTTGATACTCCATAGGGTGATGAAGTTCCCAACCTAATTCACCAACAAAGTTAACTCTCATTGCATTCACTGGTGCATAGCCAACATCAACCATTTTAGAACTCAACCATTTAAAATTTTCGTTTGAAAAATCGTCGTTGGAGACTCTTTGCATTAATTCTCTTGCTTTTGGACCTGAAACAACCAAAACTCCATTGCTATTAGTTAGGTTTTCAAATTGTACAGATCCATCATTTGGCATCCATTTAAGTATCCAATCATGATCTAATCTTTGATTTGCTCCTGCAGAAACCAAATAATAAGAACTTTCTGACTCTCTCATAATTGTAAACTCTGAGTGTACTCCCCCTTTAGTATTTAATGCATGACATAAATTTATTCGGCCAATTTTTTTTGGAAGTTTGTTTGCTACAAGATTATCTAAAAATTCTTCTGCTCCTGGTCCTTTTATTCTGCATTTTGCGAATGCAGTCATGTCTAATAGTCCTACATTTTCTTTTACGTTTTTGCATTCCTTCTCTATTGCTTTAAACCATTTAGATCTTCTAAATGACCAATCATCCTTTTGCTCCATTCCATCTGTTGCAAAAAAATTTGGCCTTTCCCATCCAAATTTTTGTCCAAAAACTGCTCCTAAATTTTTCATTCTGTCGTAGCACGGTGCTGTTCGTAGTGGTCTTGCTGCTGGTCTTTCTTCATCAGGAAAATGGGTTATAAACACATGACTGTATGCTTCCTCATTTTTTTCTTTTAGATATGTTTTAGAACAATAATCTCCATATCTTCTAGGTTCCACACCTAACATGTCTATAGTTGGTTCCCCATCTATAATCCACTCTGCTAGTTGCCATCCTGCTCCACCAGCTGCAGTTATACCAAAACTATGGCCTTCGTTTATCCAAAAATTTTTTAATCCCCAGGCTGGGCCAACTATTGGATTTCCATCTGGAGTATAACATATAGCACCATTATAAACTTTCTTTACTCCAACTTCACCAAAAGCAGGAACACGGTGAATAGCTCCTTCTATATGAGGGGCTAACCTATCTAAATCTTCTTGAAATAATTCATATTCAGATTCTTTCGATGGTCCATTAACGTAGCAAGCGGGAGCACCATCTTCATATGGGCCTAATATTAAACCGCCAGCTTCTTCTCTCATATACCATCTACTGTCACTATCTCTAAGCACTCCCATTTCTGGAAGACCTTCTTTTTTTCTTTTTTGTATTTCAGGGTGAGGTTCTGTTACTATGTATTGATGTTCAACAGGAATTACTGGTATATCCAATCCAACCATTTTACCTGTTTGTCTAGCAAAGTTTCCTGAACAAGATATGATGTGTTCACATTCAATTGAACCTTTGTCTGTTTCCACTACCCATCCGTCTTTTGTTTGTTTCATCCCAATGACATTAGTATTTCTATAAATTTCAGCACCTCTATTTCTTGCGCCAGTAGCTAAAGCTTGTGTTAAATCTGCTGGCTGTATGTATCCATCTTCGGGATGTTGGATTGCTCCAACCAAATCAGATGTATTACACAACGGCCAAATTTCTTTTACTTGGTCTGGAGTTAAAAATTTCACATCAACGCCAATTGTTTGTGCAACACCTGCGTATTGATGATACTCGTCCATTCTATCTTTATTGTTAGCCAATCTAATATTAGACACAACACTAAAGCCTACATTTTTCCCAGTCTCTTCTTCTAAATTTTTATAAAGATCAACAGCGTATTTATGTAACTGGCCTACAGAATAACTCATATTAAATAAAGGGAGTAGTCCAGCTGCATGCCAAGTTGATCCTGATGTTAATTCTTTTCTTTCAATTAAAACTACATCAGACCATCCTTTTTTTGCTAAATGATATAACGCGCTTACACCTACTACGCCGCCGCCAACTACTACTACTTTAGTTTTAGTTTTCATTTTTTCGATTCCTACTAAATTTTATATATTTCTGAAACAAAAATCGCACTTATATTGATGAACCTAGAGACACAGGCTGAGATACACCTATTGTAAGCCAGCAATCTTTTAAAGGTCCTTCTCTATCATACCTTTCAACAATCCACCTAAATTTATAGTACGTTTTACCTACACCAAGGACTGTGACCTCAAAAGCAGCTTTTTCATCTGTAATATTTACTTCTTGAACTTGATGATCAATATGGTTCAAAAGCATTTTATAAGAGTCACTTTTTAAAAGAAGTTTAAAGTTTTCTAAAGGTCCAGTAATTTTTTTATTATTGGGGTGGGCAAATTCCCACGTTTGCTCAATTCCAGCGTTATCATAAGGTTGGTCATTATTTTTTAAGCCTTTGAGCTGAATTTTGACGACCTGATAAGGTTCTATTCCATTATTAGGTTTTATTATCTCTGCTCTAGTTGTTACTATAAACATGACAGCAAAAAATAGAATTAGAATTACATATATCAGGCCGTATATAAAAAATTTTATATATTTATTCATTTTTCCATATTTTATTTAGTCTATTATCTCTTCCACATGCATTTTTATATAACAAATAATTTATAAAATTTTCATTATAATAATTTTGATGATTATCTTCTGCTTTATAAAATATTTTAAATTCTTTAACATAGGTTACAACTTCTTGATTAAATTTTTTTTCAATACTTAAAATACTATTATCAATTAATTTTTTTTGATTTTCATTTTGATAAAATGCCACAGACCTGTAACTAAAACCTTTGTCACAAAATTGTCCTAAAGCATCAAATGGATCTATATTTACCCAAAAAACTTTAAGTAAAGTTTCATAGTCTGTTTTTGAATGATCAAAAATAACCTCAACTGTTTCAAAATGACCAGAATCTCCATAAGTTACTTCCCTATATGTTGGATTGTTGGTTTTTCCACCAGAATATCCAGAAATAACATCAATAACTCCTTCGACTTTTTCAAAAGATTCCTCCATACACCAGAAACATCCCCCGCCAAAATAGGCTTTATTAAATTCTTTGGAGATGGCATTTGTATTAATAATTAAAGTTAAAACAATAATAAATTTTATCATTCATTTCTTAAAACTGGGAAAACTGGATTAGATTTTTGAAAAATTTTCTGATATTCCTGCTTAATACATTTATCAGAAATATATTTAATATTTGCGTTTTCTGAAATCTTTTTAGCTTCATCATTATGAATTCCGTATTGTAACCATAAAGCTTTTGGAGATAATCTAATAGCTTTATTAGCATATATTATTGCTTCTTTTGAAGGTCTAAATACGTCAACAATATCAACTGGAGAGTCAATATCATCCAAATCTTCAAGAACTTTTTCTCCATTAATGATTTCTCCTTTTGCAAAAGGGTTAATCGGTATTACTTTGTATCCAAAATCTTGCATATATTTCATTACTACATTAGCTGGTTTTCTTTTAATATTTTTTGGATCTTCTTTTTTTTTTTCTGAACTAACACCTATCATGGCAATAGTTTTAGACTCTTCTAAAATTTTTTTGATTTCTTCTGTTTTCATTTATTTTTCCATTTAGGTTTTCTTTTTTCAATAAATGCGGAGATACCCTCATGAGCATCCTTGGCCATCATATTTAAAGTCATCATTCTGCTTGTATATGAGTATGCTTTTTTTAAAGGCATTTCTAATTGTTTATAAAATGCTTGCTTACCAATTTTAATTGTTAAATTTGATTTTGAGGCAATATTTTTTGCTAACTTTGTAACCTCTTTTTCTAATTTTTTTTTAGGATAAAAATCATTAATTAAACCAATCTCTTTAGCAACCCTTGCTTTTATAGGTTCTCCTGTTAAAAGCATCTTCATCATTCTTTTTCTATTTACCTTTCTACTAACAGCAACCATAGGAGTGCTACAAAAAAGTCCAATATTTACACCTGGTGTAGCAAACATTGCATCTTTGGAGCTATAAGCTAAATCACAACTTGCAACTAGTTGACATCCTGCTGCATAAGCGGCTCCATGAACTTTTGCTATAACTGGTTTTCTTCCTTCAACAATTTGCAACATTAGTCTTGAACAAAGATTAAATAGTTTAAGATATTTAGATCTAATTTTTAACGACTTAACCTCTTTTAAGTTATGACCAGCACTAAATCCTTTTCCAGAACCCTCAAGAATTATTACTTTAGTTGAATTATCTCTATCAAGTTTCTTAAAATTTTTTATAAGTAAATTTAAAGTTAAAATTGATAATGAATTATATGTTTTTGGATCATTAATAATTATTTTTTTAATACCTGACCCTAAATTTTTTATTATAACACTCATTGTTTAATCAGCTAAACCGTCAGATCTCGCCACGTTTCTTTCTAAATGGATGGGTAAAACTTTACCATAAATAGCTTTTGAATGTTCAGGTGTATTTACTCTCCAAGGATCTAGCACGTATGCAGGAATACACATGTATCTAGATTTTTGGCCCTCTATTTTTGTTACCCTGTGCAAAGTAAATCTGCCTTTAAATATTTGCAAATCGCCTGGTTCAAGTTGTAGCTGTTTAACTCTTGTCCTATCTCCTTCTAAAACTTTTTTTACTTCATCAAAATTCTCATTTCCTGGCTCTCTAATGTTTGGGCAATATTCAAATATTCCACCTTTTTCTGGCTTTTGTATCATTAAACTCAATGTGAATTCACAACTATCAAAATGCCAAGGGAGTATTCCTTCTGGCTTCATAACATTGTAAGCATGACACGCCAAAGGATCGGCCCATCTATAAATTGGTGAAATGCCAAGACATTTTGAAACAAATTTTAATAATTCATCTGTCTCATATAAATATTTCATTTCAGAATCTTTTGGAAAACAATCAGAATTTAAATAGCCATTATATCGTTTCATAAAAGCTCTTTTTGGATGATCTTTTGGTAAAGAAGGATCGTCTTTGGCGTATAAATATGCGTTTATACTTTCTTTAGACATATAAACTTTATCAAGTTGCTTATCTAATTCTTTATTCATGATTTCTAATGATTTAGGTAAAATAAAATTTTTAATCGTAGAACAACTATATTTGTCTAATTCTTTTTTACATCTAAGAATTAGGTTTTTAATAATTGGAGAGTCTAGATCATTTATTGGATATTTTTCTAAATCTACAATAGATTTAAGTCTTTCATTCACTTTAATTCGCCATCCTCTCGCATCTTAGCTCTAATTTTTGTAGCTGATATTTTTTGAATCTCTTCTGATAAAACAATCTCTTCAATTTTATAACCTACGCCTCTTCCATAACATATATTTGTTATATTCGGTACCAACATTACCTGAAATCTACCTTCAAATTCAGGGTTAAGTCTTTCTTCAATTTTCTTTTTTACAGTTTCAAAATCAAATGGATTATCGTCTACTCCTTGTACATCTCTTATCTGAATACAAACTTGTCCGGTTTTTTTTAAAATTTCTTTAAATAAATTGTAATGACCATCATGAAATGGTTGCCATCTTCCAAGCATTTGAGCTGTTGGCTTTTTGTTATCCCATTTATAAGTCATTTTTTAATATCCTCTAAAATTTTTGGTACCCAAGTCTTAGCATCTTGAGTGGTAACATGAAAATTATATTTTTCCGGTTTTATAAACATTAGATTGGTATCTTCAAATCTTCCTTTTTTAATTGTATCTACCCATATTATATAATCTGCAGGGAATAACTCTCTAGCCTTTGGTGTGGGGCATATAAAATCAGCTACTACATAATTACCTTCATCTTTTATCTTTAATGCGTGTTTAGCCATTCTTTTTGATTGTCTTTTTCTTCCTTCTTCAGAAAAATCCCAATCATTTGCAGCTTTTCTTACTTCATCTGCGTTGAGTCTTTTTGCATTTAATTTTGGAGCAAGTTCATTTGCTAGAGTTGTTTTACCTGCTCCAGGCAATCCCATAACTAAAATTATTTTCATTAAATATCTTCTAACGGATGATGGGACATAAGTTCAAGTCCATTTTCACCAACTAAATATTGCTGTTCTAATTTAACTCCCTCTTTTCCTCCTACTTTTCCAATGTAACTTTCAAGAGTAATTGTCATATTCTTTTCAAAACAGCCATTTCTTTGACCTCCATCAGTTGGATATCTAATTGCAGGCCATTCATCGCACATACCTATTCCATGTAACATAACCGAATATCTATTCCCATAATACTCATAAGGTAATGTCCACGACTTTTCTGTAAACTCTTTAAAGGACACGCCAGGTTTTATTATTCTATAATTATGATTTATTTGATCAACAGACATAGAATATAATTTTTTTTGTTCATCATTAAATTTATTTCCCTCTACAAAAGCTCGCGAAATATCGGCACAGTATCCATATGGTCCAACCATATCTGTATCAAAAGAAACAATTTCACCACTTTGAATAATTTTATTGCTACTTTCTTGCATCCATGGATTTGTTCTTTCACCTGAGGATAATATTCGACATTCTATCCATTCTCCTCCATGCTCAATATTTGTTTTGTGTAAAATTGACCATAGTTCATCTTCTGTCATTCCAGCTTTTAATTCATTTCGCATTCTAGCAACTCCAATTTCAGCTACTTCAACGGCTGCTTTCATACATTTTAATTCTTCTGCTGATTTTATAACTCTTGCTTGTTCAAGAATTAATTTCGCATCAACTACATCGATGCTGGCTTTATTTAAAGCTGTTACTGCTGGTCCATTTATTACATCAATTGCTACTTTTTTACTTTTAAAATAAGAATTTGATAAATCTTTAATTTCATTAATCCATTTTTTTAATTGTTCACTTGCTTGATCACCATTACTAAAATAATCCCAAGTTATCGCTGGCCTTATTTCATTAATTAAATTTAGGTGACTAGACAATCCCTCACAATTAAAATACTCATATAAAATTACTGGTCCTTCTACTGGTACAAAACAATATCTTGTTAAGTTATGCATATTATAAACACTCATATTAACAGTATCTAACGCATAGCGAACATTTACTGGATCAAATAATATGCACGCTTCAAGATTATTTTTTTTTAATTCTGATTTAACTCTGTCTAACCTATAAGATCTTAGCTTATCAAAATTAATTTCATCTTCTTTTAATCTTTTTTTAGTGATAAAATTTGGCTTTACTTTTAAATCTGGTGATATTTTTCTATTAATTTTCATTGAACTATATTTGTTGCTACCCACTTATGAAAATGATGAGTTGGATTATCCATCTTTGGGGAAAAATTACCTCCATTATATGCTGGAGAATTTCTTCCTATCTGCATTCCTTGAATAATATCGACATCTTCTTTTTGTATGTCTTCCCATTGTTTATGATTTTGTTCTCTTAAAGATTTAAATTTTTTTGAATTAGCAGCTTCATCGCCAACATAATATATTTCCATATGTTCAAGAGTATACTCGTGATTAATTGGTTCTAGCCAATAAGCATAGTAATGGTCTTTATGTATACCTAGCATAACATTGGGAAATAATGCTACATATTCAGCTATATTTTCCTTATCTTTAGGCCAGTTAGGAAAACATGGAAATTTTTTACTACCTTTAAATCTTGGATTGTACACAACGGTACCTTGGCCTGCAAAACGATTTGGCAAACCTTGAATGTGATAGTGGTCTTCAAGTTTTGAATAAGAATTTAATCCTGGATGAACCCATGGCAAATGATAACTTTCACAATAATTTTCAATAGCAAATTTCCAATTGCATTTTGCATCTAATTTAAAATAACCATAATCATCAGCATGATAAATTAAATCTCTATCTTTAATTGGCCAAAATTGTTCCCACCTTTCGCTTAAAGGTTTAATATAATTTTCAAATGAAATTTCATTATTATTTATATTTATCATTATTAAATCTAACCAAATGTATGATCTAATTTCTTTTAAATTACTTTTTGATTTTTCAAAATCAGGACTTTGATGAATATCCATTCCACCTATATGTGGTGTTGCTATTAATTCGCCATCTAAATTATATGACCATGAATGATAAGAACACCTAATAACATTTTTAATTTTTCCAGGCTCTCTAACTAATTTAACTCCTCGGTGACTACAAATGTTGTGAAAAACTTTAATTTGATTATTTTTAGTTCTAACAATTAATATAGGCATTCCAAGAAGATCAATTGGCCTTGCATCACCAATATTTGGTAAAGAACTTGCTACACCAATTACAATCCATTTATCTTCAAATAACTTTTTTCTCTCAATTAATGTATATTCTTTACTTGTATAACATTCGTTTGGGAGTCCGTTTGCCTCGCTGATTGGTTTGTTTACAATATCTAGTTTTTGTTTATCTATAATATTATAAATATCTGACATAACTTATTTTATCACTTCATACAATCCAAGCCAAGCATTTACGTCTTTGCTTGCAATATAATCTGATTTAAAAAATTCTATTTCTTTCCACTTGTTGTCATTATTTAATTGGTCAATTTTTTTATCAAATCCATATTCTTCATGGATACCTTCGTTAATAGTAAAGCAAATCAGTCCTTTATTTTTTGTTATTCTGATAAATTCATCAAGAGCGGGTGGTTTAACATGACCAAATGTAAAAGTTCCTACACACATAACAGCATCAAAAGTATTATCAGTTTCATTAATAGGTTTGTTAAGATCAACTTTATCTAATTTTTGGTAAAGATTTTTTGGAACTAAATTTAAGAGTTTTTGTGAAAGATCTGCCCCAAAAAAATTTTTATAACCATATTTTTTTAATTCGACACCCACTAAACCTGTTCCGCAACCTGCATCATATATTTTTGCTTCTTTATCTTTGTTATATCTTATAAAAACTTCTGTAGTTTCTTTTGGACCTGTATAATTCCAATCAACCATGTCTTTGTCATACTTATTTTCTTCACCCCACTCATCATAATATTTCATAACTTCGTCAGTTTTTTTTAGTTTATAAATTGGAACTTTGTTTCCTACATCTTTTTGAGCCATTAACTTCTAATTTTCCGACCACTTGGATCATAAAGTGGTTCCTTAATAATTGCACAATTAAATAAATCACCATTAATTTCTACCTGTATACCTTTTTCGGAGTTTAATTCTTTTGTATTTAAATAAGAGAAAGCAACGCTCTTATTTACAAAATGTGCGAAACCTCCTGATGTAACATAGCCAATACTTTTATCACCCTTCATGACAGCTTCATTGTAGGTTACATCTATTTCATTGGTCTCCACCATTAAAGTTACTAGTTTATTTTGACAGATATCTTTTTCTGCGGATTCTTTTCCAATAAATTCTTTGTTCCAATTAATAAATTTATCTAGTCCTGTTTCTTTGGCGGTAAAATCTGGTCTATAATCTAAAGTCCAAGCTCCCCAATTTTTTTCTAGTCTCATAGACATTAGCGCTCTTGATCCAAAAGGCTTAATATTAAATTCTTTTCCTGCTTCCATTATTTCTTCGAACAATTTAATTTGGAAATGAGGAGCTACATAAATTTCATAACCAAGTTCTCCAGTGAAAGAAATTCTATTAATAACCGCAGGCACACCAGCTACAAACATTCTTCTACTATCTCTAAATTTTAAATTACTATTGGAAATATCTTCTCTAACAATTTTTTGAAGTAAATCTCTTGATTTAGGTCCAGCAATACCAATCCCATGAAAATCATCAGATCTATTTTTATAATTAACATTAAATTTTTTAATATGACTCTCAAACCATCTTCTATGCATTTCTTGTGCAGCACCAGATCCAAAAATTAAGAATTCGTTTTCATCTAAACAAGAAATTGTTAAATCACCATAAAGCTTACCTTTATATGTTAGCATAGGACTTAATGAGATTCTTCCAGGATTAGGAATTTTACCCGCCATTATATAATCTAAAAATTTTCTAGCGTCTGGCCCTGTAAATTCATGTTTTGAAAAATTTGCTACCTCTATTGCTCCAACATTTTCTCTAACATTTATTACTTCTTTAGAAACATAATTATGAGATCTTGATCTTTTTATTGTTGGTTCCTCAAAAGCATCTTCTTTATTTTTTGCAAACCAAAGAACATTTTCTAGTCCAAAAGAATCTCCCATTACAGCACCTTGATTTATAAATCTATCATACAAAGCTGTTGTTTTTTGTTTTCTACCTTTTGGTAACGTTTCATTAGGAAACGTCATGATAAATCTTCTTTCATAATTTTCAGAAGACTTAATTGTTCCATACTGAGGTGATGCGTAATCTCCAAATCTTGCAACATCCATTGCCCAGACATCTATAGAAGGTTCGCCGTCAATTATCCATTCAGCAATGCACTTTCCAACTCCTCCTCCTTGACAAAAACCTGCCATAACACCAACTGCAACCCAATAATTTTTCATTCCAGGGACTGGGCCTATTAATGGACTTCCGTCAGGGCCGAATGTAAATGGTCCATTAACAATATTCTTAATTCCAGCTTTTTCCAAAGCAGGCATTCTCTCAAAACCAATAGCTAGTCTATCTTGAATGTTATCAAGTTTGGGTTCTAAAAGTTCATGTCCAAAATTCATTGGAGTTCCCTCTACTTTCCATGGTGTAGATTTTTGTTCGTAGGTGCCGAGCAACATTCCTTTGCCCTCTTGTCTAAAATAAATATTACCCTCAAAGTCAGTTCCAATTGGAAGTCTTTGATCGCCCATTGCTTCTATTTCTGGAATAGCTTCTGTAATCAGATAATGATGTTCCATTGGCTGAACTGGTAAATTTAATCCTGCTAATTTTCCAACTTCCCTTGCCCATAATCCTCCAGCATTAATGACTATTTCAGCATTAATATTTCCTTTATCAGTTATAACATCCCAAGATCCGTCATTTTTTTGTTTTGTATCTTTGACAATTGTATGAGTATAATATTTTCCACCATGTGTTTTAGCTGCTTTTGCAAATGCATATGTAACACCTGAGGGATCTACCTCGCCATCTATTGGATCCCATAAAGCTAGTAGGTATCTTTTAGGATCAATTAAAGGATTTTTTTTTTTTACTTCATCTAAAGATATAAATTCTTGATCAAGCCCCATATATCTTGCTTTAGATCTTTCCCTTTTGAGATATTCAGCCCACACATCATTTGAAGCTAAATAAAATCCTCCACTTGGTTTAAAACCGGTAGAATGACCAGATTCTTTTTCAATATCTTTATAAAGGCCAATTGTGTAAGCCATCATTCTGGAAATATTAGGGTCAGAAGAAATAACATGAACATTTCCAGCAGCGTGCCATGATGACCCTGATGTAAGTTCATTTCTTTCTAAAAGAATGCAATCCTTTAGTCCAAACTTCGCTAAATGATATAATATTGAACAACCAACAACACCACCGCCAACAATTACTACTTTTGCATTTTTTTCCATACTTAATATTTTTTTTTCATACTAGTGTTAAGTTCTAAAAAAGATTTGTCCTCTCCATGTAGCCAATGTCTACTAATATCTGGATAATATTTGTAAGACTCTGGTTTTCTTCCTAATGCAACTGCCATTTCTCTAACATGGTGAGCTTCAGCTCCACAACATATACCAATGAAATTTACATTCATATCTTTACAACCTTTCGCAAACTCTCCCATTTCAAATCTATTACAATATAAATGGTCAAGCGCTACAGGAAAAATATTATCCCCTGGTATAGAAGAGCATTCTGGATCTACAGTTTCTTTAGGTTGATTTAAAAACCCCGGATATTCTTCAGAAGTTCTGTAAGGAACTGGAAGAGCAGCAACATGACAAGAAACTTTTTTTCTTATTTTTTTTAATAGCTTCATAGTCATTGCGGGTCCTCTATAGCAATTTAAGCCGACAACCTCAGCTCCTTGATCTTCCATCATTTTACAAGCATCTTCTGCAGTATGACCTTCTCTAGTTAAATCTCCTTTAGGTATTGCAAAATTAGTAACAGCAATAAGTCCTTCTTGTTTAATTGCTTTCAAAGCTATTTCCATTTCTCCTGTCCAATTAATTGTTTCAGCTACAATAAAATCTACACCTGCCTCTTTTGCCCATCTTATTTGTTCTTCATACATTTTTTGACATTCAATATGAGATTTTTTATCGTTTGGATTATAAATATTTGTATTTGCAACGTCTCCGCAAATCATTAAATCTAAGTCTTTAAACTCTTTAGCTACATCTTTAGCAATTTTTAAAGCATTTTTTTGCAAAGGTTCTAGTAAATTTTCTTTTCCAATTAATCTCAATTTTTCTCTGTGACCATAATAAGTAAATGCTTGTACCACATCCGAACCTGAGCGTATAAACTCTCTATGAAGTTGAGTAACTACTTCAGGATGTTCTAAAACTACTTCTGGTACAAATGCTCCTGCTGATAAATAACCTCTCCGCTCCATTGCAAAAAGATATCCCTCTGCACATAAAACTGGACCTTCGTTTAATCTGTTTATTAAATTTTTTTTCATTTTTCCTCCTATTAAATAATTAATTTAAAAAAAATGAGGAAATATTAATTTTCTTTTATTATTAGTTGTTGAAAAACTGTTTGGCAGTTTAAGTTAAATTTAAAACCAATTTTAATTTCATATGAAATTAGTTTCATACTATTCACAATATCTTAATTATAATGGTAATAAAGGACAATATAGTTTCAACTTAAAGTTGAAAGTCATTTGATTTTTTTGTCTCAATGTGTTCTGATTTGTCATTAAAATAATAGGGAGAAATTTAATGAGAATAAATAAACTAATTATTTCTGCTCTTGTAATTCTTGGCTTCACTTCTTTTAGTGGTGTTGCGAATGCAAAGTGTGGAAATATTTCGATTGCTAATATGAACTGGGCTTCTGCAAACTTTATGGCTGAAGTAGATAAAGTTATATTAGAAAAAGGATACGGATGTACTGTTGAGTTAGTACCAGGTGCAACTATGCCAACATTTACATCAATGCAAGAAAAGGGGGAGCCAGATATAGCTCCTGAGTTCTGGGCAAATGCTGCAAAAGTAGAATTAGAAGCTGCTGTTGCTGAAGGAAAATTGCATTCAATTAACAAAGCTCCAATCACTGGTTTAGGTGAAGGTTGGTGGGTATTACCCGCAACTTTAGAAAAACATCCAGAATTAACATCTGCAGATGAAATTTTAAAAAGACCTGATCTTTTTCCACATCCAGAAGACCCATCTAAAGGTGGATTCCACATATGTCCTCCAGGATGGAACTGTGAACTAAGTAACAGAAATCATTTTAGAGCATGGGGAATGGAAGCTAAAGGTTGGAAAATTGTTGAAACTGGTTCTGCTGCAGGATTAGATGGATCTATAGCTAAAGCTGCTGAAAGAGGAGAAAACTGGTTTGGGTACTATTGGTCTCCAACAGCAATAATTGGTAAATACAATATGCAAGCTGTAGATATGGGAGAATATGCAGGTAAAGATAACTGGGATAACTGCTTATCAAAACCTGAGCAAGAGTGTGCGAACCCAAAAAAATCATCTTGGGTAAAATCTGAAGTTTACTCAGTCGCTACAGACAATTTCAAAAAAACTGCTGGAAAAGAAGGTATGAATTATTTGAAAAAAAGAACATACCCAGGTCCAGTAATGAATGGAATGTTAGTTTGGATGGGAGAAAACCAAGCTGAAGGTGCAGATGCTGCAATTGAATTCCTAAAAACACAAGAAAGTGTTTGGGGTAAGTGGGTTTCAAGTTCGGCTAAGAAAAAGATTAAAAAGGCACTTTAGAAAATAATATTATCGAACCCGTTGAAAAACGGGTTCGATCTAGTTAGACTGTCAAAATGGAATTCTTAAATAATATCCCTGTAATGGATCGTACAGCGCTTAGAGAATTAAAAAAAGGAATTGATTTAAGTTTTAAAGAATTTTCAAGAGCATATGGTGAAGGGATTGAAAGTTTTTTTGATCCTCTTTTATATTTTTTAATTTGGTTAGAGAAAATTTTAGTAAGTAGTCCTTGGCCGATTGTTATTGGTGTTTTTGGTTTATTGGCATGGATTGGTTCTAGAAGTTTTAAATTAGTTATTGGAACAATAATTTGTTTTATGGTTATTGGATACTTTGGAATGTGGAAAAATTGTATGGCTACAGTTGCTATAATTTCTGTATCTACATTGGTTTGTATTGTTGTTGGAATTCCAATTGGCGTTTTGATGTCCAAATCATCAAGAGCTGAAAAAGCAATATTACCAGTTTTAGATATGATGCAAACTATCCCAAGTTTTGTATATTTAATTCCAATTATAATGTTGCTAGGTATTGGAAAAGTGCCTGGATTACTAGCTGTTTGTATTTACGCTCTTCCACCTGTAGTTCGATTAACTAATCTGGGAATAAGAGAAGTAGATAAGGAAGCATTAGAAGCTAGTGAAGCTTTTGGAGCTACACCAATGCAAAAACTTAAATCTGTTCAAATACCACTTTCTCTTCCTACAATATTTGCAGGTGTAAACCAGACCATAATGATGGCATTAGCAATGGTTGTAATTGCTTCTATGATTGGCGTTAAGGGACTAGGAGTCCCTATTTTGCAAGCAATTTCTAACCAATATCTTGCGCTTGGAATGATGAATGGGTTGGCTATTGTTGCGCTTGCAATCATCTTTGATAGAGTAACTCAAAAATATGGCCAAAGAATACAAAAACATCGAGGTCAGAAAAAATAGACTGTTTCAATTTAGTCTTAGATTCTTATAGACAGTTTTTTTAAAATAACTAATTATTCAAAAATGAAATTTTCTTTGGAAATTGGACCGAAAACTGAAATAGATACACTTCCTGCTTTAAAGGATGTTTATATTACTTTTCTACCTGGAGGTGATTACAAAGAAACTACTAAAAAAGCAGAAGAACTTGTAAAAAAAGGATTTAACCCAATACCTCATTTTCCCGCAAGATCTATAGTATCTGATGCTGACCTAAAAGATTATACTTCAATGTGCAAAGATGTTGGTGTTAGGCAAGCTTTAGTTATTGGTGGAAGTAGAGAGCCAGTAGGAAAATTTGATAGCTCAATTCAACTTTTAGAGACAGGTTATTTTGAGACAATGAAGATAGGAATTGCTGGACATCCTGAGGGGAGTCCTGATATATCCGACTCTGATTTAGAAAAAGCTATGAATGATAAAAAGCCTTACGCTGATTATATTGTAACTCAATGGTTATTAGATCCTCAGCCTATAGTAGATTTTATTTCTAAACAGACAATACCAGTTCATGTTGGAATTACTGGGCCACTAAAAATAACAAGCTTAATAAAATTTGCTAATATTGTTGGGGCTAAAAATTCTATAAACTTTCTTAAGTCTAATTTTAGTAAGGCTCTAGACTTAATGAAACCTAAAGACCCTAATGATTTAATTGGGAAAATTAAATCGCATACTGATTTTTTCCACATTTATACATTCGGCGGCTTGAAGGAAACTAACAAGTGGTTGATGGAGAACAAATATGTCTAAAGAGTTTGATTATAGTAAAGTAAGACACGTTACATCAGTTGATCAATCTGATAGAAACGTTCCTTACAATTTAAGGCAAAGTGGACCAACAAAAGTAGAAATGCTAATTTCAACAAGGGTAAGAAAATCACCTTATTGGCACTTATCTATGAAAGCTGGCTGCTGGAGAGCAACGGTTTATAACAGAATTTACCATCCAAGAGGTTACGTAAAACCTGAAGATGGCGGAGCAATGGTAGAGTATGATGCAATAGTAAACCATGTAACAATGTGGAACGTTGCTGTTGAAAGACAAATCAGAGTTAAGGGTCCTGATGCAGAAAAATTTGTTGATTATGTTATCACGAGAGATGCAACAAAAATTTCTCCTATGAGAGCAAGATATGTAATTTTATGTAACTCATACGGAGGTGTATTAAATGATCCAATTCTTTTAAGAATTACAAAGGATGAATTTTGGTTCAGTTTATCTGACAGTGATATTGGTCTTTATTTACAAGGTGTGAATTGTGATAAAAGATTTAACGTTGATATAGATGAAATAGATGTTTCACCTGTTCAAATACAAGGACCTAAATCAAAGGCATTAATGAAGGATCTATGTGGTGATACTGTTGATTTTGACAATATGCCATTTTACGGTTTAGCTGAGACTAAAATTGGTGGAAGAAGTTGTGTAATATCTCAATCTGGTTTCTCAGGAGAAGCTGGATATGAAATTTATTTACGAGAGTCAACGATGTATGCTGAGGATATGTGGAACGCTGTTCTTGATGCAGGAAAAAAACATAAATTGATGGTTATAGCTCCTGCTCATCACAGAAGAATTCAAGCTGGAATTTTATCTTGGGGTCAAGATATGGATAACCAACATAACCCTTTTCAATGTAATCTTGGATATCAAGTTTCATTATCTGGTAAAGGTGAATGGAATAAAAAAAGTGATTACGTTGGAAAACAAGCTTTAGAACAAATGAAAGAGGAATTAAAAGCTGGAAAAAAACCATATAAACTTCAATTAGTTGGTTTAGAATTAGGTGGTAAACCAATTGAGGAATATGCTCCTGATTTTTGGTTAATTTCAGGCGAAAATGGGGGAGAGCCGATAGGTTTTGTAACTTCTCCTTGGTATCATCCAGAAAAAAAAATGAACATAGCTATGGGATATGTTCCATTTGATGGAACTTTAAATGCTAATGGATTTCCAAAAGGTAAAGTCGGAACTAAATATAAAGTTCATTTACCAGAAAAATATTCTGAAAAATCTGGTCAACCGGTTGATGCAGTAGTTGTAGATATTCCATTTAAAGAATCTTACAATGCAAATACAAGAGAAGTAGTAAAAGGATAATTATTTTTTAGATTTGGAGGTATAAATATACCTCCAGATCTTTATTAAAAGTAAAATAATTGTTATTTAAGTTAAATACATATATTAAATTTTAATGTTTGGAGAATTTTTAAATATAATAGTTAGATCACTTAAATTAGATAAAACCCTTTACAAAGAAAATAAATATTTTGGTGAAGCTGGAATTTATTTTGCTGGATTAATAATGATCTTAGATGGTGTTGCAGGAGCAGTAGCTGCAAATTCTATAGTAAAAACTTCAATTGGTATATCTGGTTTAACAGCAATAATTACATGGTTCGTTTGGTCAATTTTTATTTATGTAATTGGAGTAAAACTATTTTCAGATAAAGAAAACAAAGTTACTTTTAGAAAAGTACTTATAGGAGTCGGATACGCACATACTCCTGGAATTTTAAGATTTTTTGCTATTACACCTGATTTTGTTATACCTATAATTTTTTTGACCCAATTTTGGATTTTTGCATCTTTAATAATTTCAACAAAACAAATTCTTAATTTAAAATCTAGTTTTAAAGCTTTTGGAATTGTTCTTCTATCTTTTTTAATTATAGGGTTTTTATCAATATCATTTGTAATGAGCAGAATGAATACTTTGCCTATTAGTAATATAACTTAAAAAGGGAATACTGTTTTTGATATTCTGCAAGATTTACATATTTTGAAACCAGTTAAAATTAAATTTTGCAATACACTTTCATCTTTTTTAAAACACTCCTCACAAATGTTATCAGGATCTTCTTCATTCTTTAATTCTTTATTTTTTAAATTTTTAATCATTATCGGTTAATCCTGCACCTGCTGCATCTCTTTTTAAAGACTCACTTTCCTCTACAAAAGTTTTTTCAGATATTTTATAAATTTCATTCCATTCATTCTCAGTAAAAGTATTAACATTATCAACAAAAGATATATTTATTAATTTACAGTTATTTATTACCTCTGATTTAAGAAAATTTGAGTAAATTGTTTGATTAAAATTTAATAAAAATTCTTTTTCATCTATTTTACAAAAAATTCTTTTACCAATTACTTCAGACCCTCTGCTAATAAATGGTAAAAATAATAAAGGGAAAGCAATATTGATAAATTTAATTTCTTTTACGTTTTCTACAAATGTGATTTGATCTAAGAAATTAATTCCTAGTTCTATAGGGCAATAGGGTATAGATGTAGCTTCATTTATTTCAGAAATAACTTTGATTGATTTATAATTTTCAATTTTATAATTTTTAAAGTATTCATTTAAATTTTTAACACCCGGCAAACCATACAATTCTAATAGTCTCATATTTTTACCAACTTCTTCAGCCACTCCCCAAGAAAAACCCATAGCTTTAGTTGCTCTTTTGGTAGTTGTGTCTATTTCGCTTAATGAAATCATTTTAATTTAAAGAATTATAAATCCAATAGTCATCAAAGTTAACTAATTCATGTGGAAGTGGCGCTCCTTGAAACATGCATATTCTTAACCATTTATCTGATCTTGGATCAAATTTAATTGCACCAAAAAAAGAAAGTTTTAATCTTAACATGTCAATAGGTATTACTTTTGAGCCTATAGTATTATCTTGAATTTCAGAATAAGGAAATTTTTCAATAATAAAAGCTCTTCTAACAACATGCCTTAAATCATTATTTTCAGACAAAAACTTTCCTATTGATAAACTATTTTTTGATTATTAATTCTTTCGTAAAGAAACTTAATATCTCTTGCAATTGCTAAAGGCTGTTCTAATTCTGACCCAACTTCTTTGTATCTCTCTGCATATCTTGGCTCTTCTTTGTTTTTTGAAATAAACCAAAAATTTTTATTGCTTTGTTTATCGTTAAAATCAATTTTTAATATATTATTATATTTTTCTTCTAAGATGTTTCTTAAATCTTTAATTGTACGATGTCCTGGTATATTAAAATATCTTTCTTCTTCAGAGCTCATCTCAGATATTAATGGATCAATTATTTTATCATATGGCTCTAGCATCATTGAAACAAGATATTCTATACACTCATCTTTTAAATTTTTTTCTATCCAAATATATAGCTCATTAAAAGCATAATCTTTTTTAAAATCAAAATTTTCAATAAAATTAAAAAGTTTTTTAAGGTCATTTAATAGATCACTTATTTTATTATTTTGATATTCACTTTCCGTGTTCCAGGAAGAGATATTTTTTAAAGATTTCTTCAGGCATAAAAGAAAGGTTTCTTTATCATTATGATTAATTTTTTTTATTTCTCTTACTTTTTTTAAAGCCTTTTCACGAGCTAAAATCCAATTATTTAATAATGTAGGATGATTAACGATAAATGGTGCCATTCCTAGGCCAGTAGAATTTCCAATTCCTAAATTTCTTGAAATATCGTTATCTAGTTTTACTGCTTTTTTTGGATTTTTGAATTTTGCTATATGATTTACTTGGTCAATCGTAAACTGTCTTACAAGATAAACAAGCATCATTTCTAATCTAAAAGGACCATAAATTTCCTTCCTGTTTTTAATTCTAAATCTATCAGCTAATCCAAATTTTCCTGACCCATATACAGCTGTTGTTCTATATAAATATCCAACTTTAGATAATATTTTTTTATCTGGTTGATTGCCATTCGATAAACTTTTAACAACATGTTCAAACATTCTGATTGACTTATTGGCTCTGGATAAAGTCAGTTCTTTAAAAGTTAACCTTCCTCCTTCTTGTTTTGGAACATTTTTTTTCAATCTATCTATATCTAGTTTTGTCGGCAAACCATCGTAAAGGGTAAAAGCTGCATCCCATTTTGTTGCAATTACTCTATCTGATCTTTCACTATCATTTATTTTATTTGCAAAACAAATTAAGGAATAGGTACGTTTTTTTTTTGACAAAGAATATACTGCAATACCATGCCCATGTTCATCTAAATCAAATAAGCTTTTATTAAATTTCCAGTCTTTGAATTCTTTTAAAAAAGACCTTAGAAAAGAAAGTTTAGACTGATGAAATGATCCTAGCCTGGATAATTTCATTAATTCATTTGGGTCTCTTAATTGAACTTCCATATTAAATATTTTTATAAAAATTAAACCAATTGTTTCCTAATATTCCATTAATTTCTTTTTCATGAAATCCTACGTCACTTAAACCTTTTTCTATATTATTGAAACCTCTTGCATCAACAAACCATTCGGGTTGTTTTGGAAATCCAATATTTTTTTTTGAACCTTCTCCAAAATTTTTTGTTTTTGTCCAAGTTCCATTTCTCATCCACTCTACTACTTTATCTGGTTGATTAAGACAAAGATCAGAACCGATTCCAATATTTTCTGAACCAATTATCTCAGATGTTTTAGCAATCATTTCACAAAAGCTCTTTAGCGTACAATTAGATCCATTTTTTAAATGATGGGGGTACAAAGATACTCCAAGCATGCCTTTACTTTGTGCAAGATTTTTCAAAAGGTCTGTTGATTTGTTTCTTAAAGCTTTGTGCCAGAAAGAAGGGTTTGCGTGTGTTATAGCTATTGGTTTCTCACTTAAATCAATTGCATCTAAAGTGCTTTTTTCACTTGAATGAGACATGTCTATTACAATTCCAATTCTGTTCATTTCTTTTATTGTCTCTTTACCAAAATTAGTGACACCACTATCATTTTTTTCATAACAACCTGTAGCTAATAATGATTGATTGTTATAAGTGAGCTGCATAAATCTGCAACCTTTCTCATGGATTTTTTCAACTAAATTAATATCATCTTCAATTGGTGAACAATTTTGAAAACCAAAAAAAATAGCAGTTTTATTTTCATTCTTTGCTTTCTCAATATCTCGAAAACTTTTACCTAAAAAAATTAAATCAGAATTTTCTTTAAAATGTTTATCCCACTCATTAACACGAGTTAAGAATTCATCGTAATCTTCATGATATACAATTGTTACATGAACTGCATCTAAATTAGCTTCTCTATT
>CABYPZ010000012.1 GCA_902521005.1 uncultured Pelagibacteraceae bacterium | reverse complement strand
TAATAACTAACTTTTCATCAGATAGAGCCAAACCATTTGTTAAAAAATATAAATTTATTAAAGGTTTTGATGGGGGAAATATCGATTTTTCTTCCTCACGAATAGGAAGTGTAACTAAATCAAAATTAATTATTGATAATTTTAAAGTTCAAGAAGTTCCAATTTTAGCAAAAATTTTAACTTTGGCATCACTTCAAGGAATAGCAGATTTGCTAACTGGCGAAGGAATTAGATTTACTGATTTTGAAATGATTTATTCAAAAAAAGGAAAAGTAATAACAATTGATGAAATCTATTCAATTGGCCCAGCTATTTCAATTATGCTTGACGGATACATAGAAGAAGAAAAACTGGTAAGTCTTAGAGGAACTTTGGTTCCAGCTACCACAATAAACAGAACAATCTCATCGATACCTTTAATAGGAGATATTTTGGTTGGAAAAAAAGTTGGAGAAGGTGTCTTTGGTGTAAGCTTCAAAATTAAAGGAAATCCTAAAAATTTAAAAACTACAGTTAATCCAATAAAAACTTTAACTCCAAGATTCATCACAAGGACTTTAGAAAATATAAAAAAAAATTAAGTTAATATAACCTTAAGATGTTTTTTCTTACCGATTGATAATTTTAAAGATTTATTTTTATCAAATAAATTCTCTTTAATTAAAAATTTATCATCTACAATAGCTTCGTTATTTATTTTTATTCCTTTACCTTTTAGCAATCTTCTTATTTCACTTTTAGAATTTTCAAGTTTTGATAAAACTATTAAATCAACAATTGAAATATTTTTTTCATTACTATTTAACTTGATTTTTATTGAAGGAAGATTTTCACCTAAAGAATTTTCCTCGAAAGTTTTTTTTGCAGTTTTTTCAGCAAGTAAAGCCTTGTCATTTCCGTGAAGCATTGATGTTGCTTCATTGGCTAATTTAATTTTTAATTTATTAATATTTTCATTTTTGATTTTATTAATTTCCTCAACATCTAAATCACTAAACATTTTTAAAAATTTTATTACATCCCTATCATCAACATTTCTCCAAAATTGCCAGTAATCATAAGAAGACAATAAGTTTTCATCTAACCAAATTGCACCACTTTCTGTTTTTCCCATTTTAGCTCCTGAAGCTAGTGTAATTAGAGGCGTGGTTAAACCATAAGCATGTTTATTAGAATATCTTTTTATAAGTTCTGTACCATTTACAATATTACCCCACTGATCAGATCCACCTATTTGTAACATACAATTCTCCTTGTTATTTAATTCTAAAAAATCGTAAGCTTGTAAAATCATATAATTAAATTCCATGTAACTGAGAGATTGTTCTCTATCTAATCTGCTTTTAACACTTTCAAAAGTAAGCATTTTATTTATTGTAAAATGCTTTCCAATATCTCTTAAGAAAGAAATATAATTTAATTCCTTAAGCCAAGAATAATTATTTACAAATATAGGTTTTGTTTTTGGATCACTATTGTCTAAAAATTTTTTTAATATTTCTTCAATATTTTTTATATTTTTTTCTATTTCTTTCTCAGTCAGTATTTTTCTAGTTTTGTCTTTACCCGAAGGGTCACCAATTCTAGTTGTGCCACCTCCAATCAACACAATAGGTCTGTGCCCATGTTTTTGCATTAATCTTAAACACATTATTTGAAGCAAACTACCCACATGCAGACTTTCAGCTGTGCAATCAAAACCGATATAGCCTTTGATTTTTTCTTTATCTATTAAATCTGAAAGCTCTTTCTCACTTGTGCATTGGTAAAAATACCCTCTATCTTTAAATTCTTTTAAAAATTTATTCATAGGTCTATAGTTCCACAATATACAATATTTATTAAAAAAAAATAAGAATGGGAAAAATTTATACAGCATTGGGCTTAATGAGTGGCACATCAATGGATGGTTTGGATGCTTCTATTATCCGATCAGATGGAAACACAGAATATTCAATAATTTTAGACAGATATTTTGAATATGGACCTAATATACGTCAAAATCTTATTAATTTAAGATCAAAAATTGCAGAGGAAAATGATCTAAAGAATCACCATGAAGAAATCAAAATTATGGAGAGGGAGCTTACTATTTTTCATGCAGAAGCAGTTAACAATATTTTAAATGAATTAAAAATTGAATTAGATTTCTTAGGTTTTCATGGGCAAACAATATATCACGATAGTAAGAAAAAACTTTCAAAACAAATTGGTGATGGAAGATTACTATCTCAAATGACAAAAAAATTAGTTATTTATGACTTTAGACAAAACGATATTAAAAATGGAGGTGAAGGAGCACCTTTGGCCTCTGTTTATCATAAGTTAATCGTTGAAATTCTTAATAAACAAAAAAAAATTAAATTACCTATTACGATACTTAACATTGGAGGAATTGCAAACATTACAACTGTTGATAAAAAATATAATATTATGAGTAAAGATATAGGTCCAGGTAACTGTATGATTGATAAATGGATAATTTCTAATTCTGGGGAAAAATTTGACGAAAGTGGAAAAATTGGTGAATCAGGAAAAATTGATAAATTTATTTTAGAACAATTCCTAGATAATTTTTTTACTAAAAAAAATATTGATAAAAGATCATTAGATATAAATGATTTTGATATATCTTTTGCCAGAGGTCTTTCTTTAGAAAATGGTACAGCAACAATTACAGAAATTACAGCAGAGATATTATCAAAAAAAATTTTAGAAAGTAATATTTATGTTTGTGGAGGTGGTAGAAAAAATAAATATTTAATCAAAAGGCTAGAAGATAAAATTTCTAAAACTATTAAAAATATAGACTCTCTTGGAATTGATGGCAATTATATTGAATCTCAAGCTTTTGCTTATCTTGCCATAAGATCCTTTTTAAAATTGCCTATTTCTTTTCCAGATACTACTGGATGCAAAAAGCCCTGTAGTGGTGGTGTAATAGTAAAAAATTATTAATATAAAGCAGATTCTTTTTTAATATATTTATTTAAAACTTTTTTTAATTCTATTTCAGAATTTGAAAAAAAATGATTAGCATCTGAAACAGAGCAAAACTCTACATTTATACCTTTTTGTGCACTTAATCTTTTATTAATTTCATTTATATTTTCTACAGGCACTAATTCATCTTTATTTCCATAAATCATAATTCCTGAAGAAGGACATGGAGATAAAAAAGAAAAATCATAAACATTTGGTTGAGGTGAAATTACGACAAATCTATTAATTTCAGGTCTCCTCATTAATAGCTGCATTGCAATCAGAGATCCAAATGAAAACCCAGCTATCCAACATTGTGAATTATCAAAATTTTCCCTTTCAAGCCAATCTAATGCTGCTGCAGCATCTGCTAATTCTCCTTGACCGTTGTCAAACTCACCATCACTTTTCCCGACTCCTCTAAAATTTACTCTACAAACAGAAAAATCATTTTCTTTAAAAATTTGAAATGTATCTACAACAATTTTATTATTCATTGTCCCACCATATTGGGGGTGGGGATGAAGAACTAGTGCAACTGGAGATGTATTTTTTTTACTTTTATAATATTTTGCTTCTAGCCTACCAGCAGGACCAGGAATAAAGATTTCTAAAATTTTACTATCCATATACGATATTGATTATTGTTCTCAAAAATAATTTACATTTTTCTATCAAAATTGAGCGACAAAATGCAAGTTTTAAAATAGACCTGAAACTTGACTATTTTAGTAAGGTATATATATAAAGCCAACAAATACGCGGAATATATATGAAATTATCAAGTAAAGGAAGATATGCAGTGATGGCTTTAGCTGACTTAGCTAAGTTTGAACCTAATAATCCAATATCTCTAAGAGATATATCACTCAGACAAGGAATATCACTAGTCTATTTAGAACAATTATTTTTAAAGCTAAAAAAAAATAATATTGTTGTAAGTGTAAGAGGAAAAAATGGTGGTTATATATTAAATAAAAAAGCTGCTGATATTAAAATTTCAGAAGTGTTTTTAGCAGTTGAAGAAAAAATAAAAACTATAGGCTGTGAAAAACATTCAAACAAAGGATGTAATGGCAAAAGTTCTAAATGTATCACTCATAATTTATGGGATGAACTTGAAAATTATATAAATGATTTTTTTGAAAAAAAAACATTAAACGATTTAATAAATTAATGCAATGAGAGAAAAAGAATTAAATATTTTAAAAGATTATAAATACGGTTTTACAACTGATATAGAAAGTGTCAAAGCACCTAAAGGTCTTAATCAAGAAGTAATAAGATTTATTTCAAACATTAAAAAAGAACCACAATGGCTTCTTGAATGGAGACTTAAAGCCTTTGAAAGATTAAAGGCTTTGAAAGAACCAGATTGGCAAAAACCAAAATATCCAAAGATTGACTACCAAGATTTGTATTATTATTCAGCACCTAAAAGTTTTAAGGAAAAACCAAACAGTTTAGATGATTTAGATCCTAAATTATTAGATACATACAAAAAACTTGGTATACCACTACAAGAACAAAAAAGACTAAATGGTATTGCTGTTGATGCAGTTTTCGACTCAGTTTCAGTTGCAACAACTTTTAAAGAAAAACTTACTGAAAAAGGTATAATATTTTGTTCTATTTCTGAAGCAGTACAAAAATATCCAGAATTAGTTAAAAAATATCTTGGAACAGTAATACCAATAACAGATCATTATTTTGCAACTTTAAACTCAGCAGTATTTACTGATGGCTCATTTGTTTATATTCCACCCAACATTAGATGTCCTATGGAACTATCAACATATTTTAGAATTAATGCCTCCGATACGGGACAGTTTGAAAGAACTTTAATAATTGCAGATAAAGGAAGTTATGTAAGTTATCTAGAAGGCTGTACAGCTCCAATGAGGGACGAGAACCAACTTCATGCTGCAAATGTAGAATTAATTGCACTTGACGATGCTGAAATTAAATATTCTACAGTACAAAATTGGTATCCTGGAGACAAAGATGGGAAGGGAGGAATTTATAATTTCGTAACAAAAAGAGGCTTATGCAAAGGAAAAAATTCAAAAATTTCATGGACACAAGTTGAAACAGGATCCGCAATCACATGGAAATACCCAAGTTGTATTTTGCAAGGTGATAATTCAATTGGGGAATTTTATTCAATAGCTATAACTAATAATCATCAAAAAGCTGACACTGGAACAAAAATGATTCATTTAGGAAAAAATACTAAAAGTAAAATTATATCAAAAGGCATAAGTGCTGGACTTTCAGATATGACTTATAGAGGGTTAGTAGATATTTCATCAAGAGCAAATAATTCACGAAATTATACCCAATGTGACTCTTTATTAATGGGCAATAAATGTGGAGCACATACAATTCCATACATTAAAAATAAAAATCTTGAATCAAATATTGAACATGAGGCAACCACATCAAAAATTAGTGAGGATCAGCTGCATTACTGTCAACAACGAGGGTTAAACCAGGAGGAGGCAGTAGGGTTAATTGTTAATGGTTTTTGCAAAGAAGTTTTACAACAATTACCTATGGAGTTTGCAGTTGAGGCACAAAAATTAGTTGGAATTAGTTTAGAAGGAAGTGTTGGTTAAATGTTAAAAATAAATAATTTGAATGCAAAGATTGATAAAAAAATTATTTTAAATAATTTTTCTTTAAATATTAATCCTGGAGAGGTTCATGCAATTATGGGACCCAATGGATCAGGAAAAAGTACTCTATCAAATATATTGTCTGGAAAAAAAGGATACGATGTAACTGGTGAAATTTTATATGAAAACAAAAATTTATTTGAATTAGAAACAGAAGAAAGAGCTCATAAGGGAATATTCTTAGCTTTTCAATATCCATTAGAAATTCCTGGTGTAAATACAAATATTTTTTTGAAAACATCTCTAAATGCAATAAGAAGAGCTAATGGGGAAAAGGAGCTTGATGCAATCGAATTTCTCAATTTAGTAAAAGAAAAAGCTAAAAATTTAAAATTTGAAGAAGAAAAACTTAATAGACAGCTTAATGTTGGTTTTTCTGGTGGAGAAAAGAAAAAAAATGAAATTCTTCAAATGTCAATATTAAATCCAAAATTATCGATTTTGGATGAAACAGACTCAGGATTAGATATAGATGCTTTGAGAATAGTAGCTGATGGAGTTAATTCTTTAAGAAAAAAAAATAATTCCTTTTTAATCATCACACATTACCAGAGATTATTAGATTATATAAAACCAGATTTTGTACATGTTTTAATTAATGGTAAAATTATTAAATCAGGTGGCCCAGAGTTAGCTTTAGAATTAGAAAAAAAAGGATATGAGAACTTTAATTAAATGAGAGAACAATTAGTAACAGATTTTGATAAAATTATTTCGGACTCAAATTTTTCTAAAAAAGATATTGAGCTCAAAAGAATATCATTAGATAAATTTATTGAAGATGGTTTTCCAACAAAAAAAAAAGAAGATTGGAAATTCTTAGATATTAATAGAGCTATTGAAAAAAATATTGGAGAATTAGATTTTTATAATGATTACTCTTTTCAAAATAAAATTGATACCTCATATTTTGTTAAAGGTTTAGAACACAATAAAATCGTATTCATAAACGGAAGAATTGAAAAAATTGATTTTAAAAGTGAGGATAGTAATAAGATTGAAATTATTGAAGAGTCCAACTTATCAAATAAATTTAATAATATTAATTCTTTAATTAATTTAAATAATGCATTCGCAAATAAAAATTATAAAATAAATGTGAAAGAGAATTATTCCCTTAAGAAGCCCTTAATTGTTTACCATTTAACATCAAACAAGATATATAAAAAAAATATAAACCTTAGATTAGATTTTAAGCTAGAGAGCAACAGTTCTTTAAGATTAATTGATTATTTTGAAGATGATTCTAAAGATAACTTTATTAATATTTTTTATAATTTCGACTTAGAAAAAGATTCCAGCCTCAAAAATTATAAAATTGACCATAAAGATAACAAAAACGTTAAGTATTCTTTTAATAATATTGATCAAAAAGAAAATAGTATTTCTGAAACATTTATATTGTCTTCTGGATCAAGTTTTTTTAAGAATGAAGTTAATTGTGATTTAAATGGAAAGTATTCATCTGCTTTTGTTAATGGAATATTTAAGTTAGAGGATTTTAAAAACCACGAGATTAAAACTAATATTAATCATTTGACAGAAAATACAAAAAGTTACCAACTTATTAAAAGTGTTTTGGGAGAAGGATCTAAAGCTGCATATCAAGGCAAAATATCAGTAAATTCAATAGCTCAAAAAACAGATGGTTACCAATTAAGCAAGTGTATATTACTCGATAAAACATCCGAATTTAATGCAAAACCTGAATTAGAAATTTATGCAGATGATGTAAAATGTTCACATGGATCTGCTTCAGGAAGTTTAAATGAAGATTCTATATTTTACTTAATGTCTCGAGGAATAAATTATGAACAAGCTAAAGAACTTTTAATTAATGGATTTTTATTAGATGTTATTGAAAAAATAACTGATTCAGAAACAAAAAATTTAATAAAAAATACTTTAGGACTTAAAGAATGAATATTGATAATATTAAAAAAGAATTTCCTATATTTGATAATAAAGTTCAAAATAATGATCTTGTTTATTTAGATAGCGCTAACTCATCACAGAAACCTCAAAAAGTTATTAATAGAATTTATGATTTTTATACTAAAGAATTTTCAAATGTTGGAAGAAGTGTACATTATCTCGCGGTTGCAGCTACGAATTTTTATGAAAACACAAGAACTTCAGTTCAAAAATATATTAATGCAGAGTTTGCAGATGAGATAGTTTTTACCAAAGGTGCAACAGAAGCAATAAATTTAGTTGCTAATACATTTGGTCAAAAGTTTTTAAAAGAAGGTGATGAAGTTTTGTTAACAGAATTAGAACATCATTCAAATTATGTACCTTGGCACTTTTTAAGAAAAGCAAAAAATATTAAAATTAATTTTGCAGAAATTAATGATGAAGGACAAATTACCATTGAAAGCATTGAAAAAAAAATTACAAAAAAAACCAAAATTATTGCATTAACTCACTTATCAAATGTTACTGGAGAAATTTTACCAATTAAAGAAATTATTTCACTAGCGCATTCAAAAGGAATACCTGTTCTTATTGATGGCTGTCAAGGAGCTCCTCATTTAAAACTTGATATGCAAGACATTGATTGTGATTTCTACGCTATCTCTTGCCATAAGATGTATGGTCCTACCGGATTAGGAGTTTTATATGCAAAAAGAAAGTGGTTAGAGGAACTTCCACCATATCAAGGAGGAGGTGGAATGATAAATGAAGTAAATAAAGAAGGTATTACTTATGGTGAATTACCTAATAAATATGAAGCTGGGACTATGGCAACAGCACAGGTAATAGCTTTTAATGAGTCTATTAAATTTATGGAAAAAATTGGAATAAAAAATATTGAAAAACACGAAAATGAAATAATTAAATATGGAGAAGAAATTTTAAGAAAAAACAATTCCGTTAAATTAATTGGTAATCCTAAAAATAGAGGAGGTGTTCTATCATTTAATATTGATGGAATTCATCCACATGACATTGCAACTGTTCTTGATGAAGATGGGGTTGCTATAAGGGCTGGACATCATTGCTGCCAAATCTTACATAAGAAACTTAATTTAACAGCTTCCGCAAGAGCTTCAGTTGGAATATACAATACAAAAGAAGATTTTGATAAATTAAATGAGTCAATTAATAAATGTAAAAAGGTTTTTGATATATAATGAACTTAAAAGAACTTTATCAGGAAATAATTTTGGATCATGGAAAGAATCCAAGAAATTTAAGAAAATCTGAAAATTTTAATAAAGATGCTAAGGGACACAATCCTCTTTGTGGAGACAATGTACATATTTTTTTAAAATTAGATGAAAATAAAAAAATTGAGGATATATCTTTTGAGGGAAGTGGTTGTGCTATATCAATGGCCTCAGCATCGATAATGACAGAATTACTAAGTGGAAAAAACGAAAATCAAACAAAAGAAATTGTTAGTGATTTCTTAGAAATGATTAAAAAAAAAGACATTTTAGAAAGTAAAAATTTAAATGAAAATGAAAAAACAAAGTTAATGTGTTTGTCTGGAGTTAAAAAATATCCAATGAGAGTTAAATGTGCTACATTAGCTTGGCACACTTTGACTTCAGCTGTAAACAATGATCAAGTGGATTTAAACGTAGAAAAGTTATGATTTTAAAAGATAAAGTTATTGAAGAAATTAAAAAAATTTATGATCCAGAAATTCCAGTAAATATTTATGAGCTAGGATTAATTTATGATATAAATATTGATAATGAGAATAATGTAAAAATAAATATGACCTTAACCTCTCCTAATTGTCCAGTTGCAGAAAGTTTGCCTAATGAAGTTAAAAATAGTGTTAAAGAAATAAAAGACGTAAAAAATGTCGACCTTAATTTAGTATGGGAGCCCCCGTGGAATAAATCTATGATGTCAGAGTCTGCAAAATTGGAGTTAAACCTTTAATGAAACAAATTATAAAATTAAGTGATAATGCCGCTCTAAGAATAAAAGAGATAATGTCAAATGCAGAAAAAAATGCTGTAGGTGTCAGAGTAGGTGTTAAATCAGGAGGATGTGCTGGCATGTCTTATGTAATGGAATATGCGAAAGAAATTAATCCAAATGATGAAATTATTGAAGAAAAGGGTGTAAAACTTTTTGTAGATCCAGGTGCAATTATGTACTTATTAGGAACTGAAATGGATTATAAAAAAGAGGAGTTATCTTCCTCTTTTATCTTTAAAAATCCTAATGAGACTGAGAGATGTGGTTGTGGCGAGTCTTTCAAAATCTAGTATAAATATAATGCATATCTGTATTGCATAAAATGCATATCTTTGATATCCATTGATT
Source organism: uncultured Pelagibacteraceae bacterium (assembly GCA_902521005.1). Taxonomy (GTDB): domain Bacteria; phylum Pseudomonadota; class Alphaproteobacteria; order Pelagibacterales; family Pelagibacteraceae; genus Pelagibacter. The sequence goes on along the minus strand of CABYPZ010000012.1, from coordinate 15,962 downwards.
CATGAGAGACATAAAATATCTAAAAATAAATTCGGAAAAATTGGCAAATTCTATAAAAGAAAAAAGCCTTTTTAGAAATCAGCGTAAAGCAGTGAATGCTGGTGCGAATGGAACTTTAGAATACACAATTAAAGAAGGTGTAAATAAAGCTAAGATCGCAGACAGTATGTTAATTAAAAATAAAAAATAGTTTTTAATTTTTTTTTTAACCGCTGTAATACATATCGAACTCAATTGGGTGAGGTGTGTGTTCTAAATTATAAATTTCCTCAAATTTTAGAGCAATGTAAGCATCAATTTGATCATCAGTAAATACGTTCCCTTGCTTTAAAAAATCTCTATCAGTATCTAAACTTTCCATTGCTTCTCTTAAAGATCCACAAACTGTAGGAATATTTTTAATTTCATCTTCTGGCAATGTATAAAGGTCTTTATCAAATGATTTACCTGGATTAATTTTTTTCTTAATACCATCTAATCCTGCCATTAACATAGCTGCAAATGTTAAATATGGATTTCCTGCAGCGTCAGGGAATCTAATTTCGCATCTTGCACCTTTTTTACTCAATGTAATTGGAATTCTACATGAAGCAGATCTATTTCTTGCTGAGTAGGCTAGCAATACTGGAGCTTCGAAACCTGGTATTAATCTTTTGTAACTGTTTGTTGTAGCGTTTGAAAATGCATTAATTGCTTTTGCGTGTTTTAAGATACCTCCAATGTAATAAAGTGCAGTTTGTGAAAGACCTGCATATTTATCTCCAGAAAATACAGGAGTTTTACCTTTCCATATTGATTGGTGCGTATGCATACCTGAGCCGTTATCACCTTTAACTGGCTTAGGCATAAATGTAGCAGTTTTACCAAATGAATGAGAAACCATTTGGACAACATATTTATATAACTGAACATTATCAGCTTGGTTTACTAAAGTTCCAAAAAGCATTCCTAATTCATGTTGACTTGGGGCTACTTCATGATGATGTTTTTCAACAGTTATTCCAACATCTCTTAATCCTTTTAAATATTCACCTCTCATATCCTGAGCACTGTCAACCGGAGGTACTGGAAAATAACCACCTTTAATTCCCGGTCTATGACCCATGTTACCATTTTCATATTTTTTACCTGAGTTATATGGACCCTCAGTACTATCTATTGAAAAACCTGTTTCATTCATATCGTTTTTAATTCTGACATCATCAAAAACAAAAAATTCTGGTTCAGGACCAAAATAAGCCCTATCGCCAATACCACTTTTTTTTAAATACTGCTCTGCTTTTTTTGCTATTCCTCTTGGATCTCTTTCATAAGGATCTTTTTTTACCGCATCTAAAATATCACAAAATAATATTAAAGTGTTATGGGAAGTATATGGATCGATTACTTTTCTACTTAAGTCAGGTTTTAGTATCATATCTGACTCATTAATTGCTTTCCAACCAGCAATAGATGAACCATCAAAAAAAACCCCGTCGTTTAACATATCGTTGTCAACGATAGTAGAGTCCATTGTAAGATGTTGCAATTTACCTCTTGGGTCTGTAAACCTTAGGTCAACAAACTCTATATCTTTATCTTTCATCATTTTTAAAACATCTTTTGAACTCATAATAATTCTCCTTTAATTTTTCCAGATTGATATCAAATATTTGAAAATATAGTATCTTGTATAATTTGATATCAGCTATGCAATTTATGTATAAGTTATTAATTGAAATAATGAAAAAATCAACAAATTCAATGATAAATAACAATTTTTAGTTGTATGAATATTTAGTAAACCTTTCAGATGAATGAGTTATTAAACAAAGAACCTGTTAAAAGAGTTCAAAAGAAGCTCCTAGAGTTTGATGCCAGTAACAAAGTAATGGTGCTGGATAGTTCTGCTAGAACTGCCCTAGAAGCCGCAGAAAGTTTAAATACAGATGTTGGTTCAATTGTCAAAAGTTTATTATTTAAATCTGAAAATAATTTTATTCTATGTTTGGTTTCAGGTGATAAAAGGTGTTCTTTAAATAAATTAAAAAAAATAAAACAACTAAAAAATATTTCTATGGCAAACCCACAATCAGTAAAAGAAGTGACAGGATTTACAATTGGAGGTGTTTCCCCAATAGGACATTTAAAAGAAGTAGAAATATTTATTGATAATAATTTAAAAAGATTTCAAAATATTTATGCTGCAGCTGGTCATCCTAATTGTGTTTATAAAGTTAACTTTGAAAATCTTTTAAAAATGACAAGTGGAAAAGTAGAAGATATTACTGAATGAAATCTCCTACTTTAAAAGATTATTTATTGCTTTCTACTTTATCGCTGATCTGGGCATCTGCTTTTTTTAATATTAAAATTGCAACATATTCTTATGGACCAATTACAATTGCATTTCTTAGAATTTTGTTTGGTGCTATACCAGTAATTTTATTGTGTATGTATCAAAGAATAAAAATTGAAGCTTTTTCGAAAGATTGGAAGTGGTTTGCTGCAATTGGTTTTATTAATTTAGTTATACCCTTTTTTTTAATTGCTTATGGTGTACAGAAGGTTCAAAGTAATTTAGCAGCAATTTTAATGTCATCTACACCAATAAGTGCTACAATACTTGCACACATATATACAGATAAAGAAAAAATAAATTTTTACAAAATAGTAGGTATTTTATTAGGGTTTTCAGGAATAGTATATTTATTTTCAGATAATTTACTAATAACAAAAGATAATTTTTTTAGCGCTTTAATGATTTTATTAGGGTCAACATTTTATGTGATCGGTGGAATACTTACTTTAAAAATTAGTCATAAAAAAAATGAAAATGTAACAGCATCAATATTAATTTGGGGAACTATAATCATTCTCCCAATATCAATAATTTTTGAGCAGCCGTGGAACTTTACTCCAAGATTAGACTCAACTTTATCATTAATTTATTTAGGGATTTTTCCTACAGGTATAGCATGGTTGTTAAGATTTATGATACTTAAAAATAATGGTGTAGTTTTTCAAAGTCAGGTAGCTTTTTTAATTCCAATATTTGGAGTTATTTTAGGATATATATTTTTGCAAGAGATAATAACTTCAAAAGTTATGTTATCTTTAGTAGCAGTAGTTCTAGGTATTTATTTTGTAAAAAAATCAACTACCAGTAAAAATTTTTGGGGAACTTAATTTTTTAATGATCTTAAAGCATTAATGTAGTTTGGAGAAACATTACAGCAACCTCCCAGTATTGTTGCTCCTTCACTCATAATTTCTTTTGAAAAATCTTTAAAAATATTTTCGTTAATCTCACTTCTAAAACCTAGAACCTCATTAGGATTTTTTCCATCTTGAAAATATTTTGCAGTATTAAATTGATTTACTGGCATGGGCTCCTCTACTTTCCAAAGGTTAATTTTGCATCCATATGGAATATCAAGGCTTTTAAATTCATTTAAACTTTTTTTAGTTATTTCAAGTGATACACATGACCCAATCAAACCAATCCAGTTGCTACTTTTAAATTTTTTATAAACTTCAGTAATACTCTCACCTGATGGAAGTTTACCATTTTTTTTTATATGCAAACCAACAAGAACTGGAATATTCATTTTTTCGATAATTTCACATGCAGCTTCCACTTCTCTTCCACTAGAAAATACATCCAAGTAAAAAAAATCTATATATGGTTGAATTAATTTTGCCTGATCATTTAAATCCTTTTTAATTTCAGATGAAGCTCTATCATCTACAACATAAGTTCCACCTTGAGCTGGCAAACTTCCAGCGATCAAAACATCTTTTTTTGAGAGATCTCTTGCCTTTACAGCAAGTTCGCATGATTTCTTATTTACATAATCAAATTTATCTTCAACTTTATTTTCTATTAGTCTCATTCTTCTACTACTAAAATTATTTGTAACAATTACATCAGCACCAGCATTTATAAAAGAAAGGTGTACATCAACTACCAATTTATGAAAATTTTCATTAAGCAATGCACTTGTTGACCACAACGTGCCTTTAGATTTAAGGCCTTTTCTCAGTAGTTCTTGGCCCATTCCTCCATCTAAAATTCTAAGGTTTTTAAAATAGTTTAAATCCATATTTACTTTTTCTCTCTAGTGGCAATATAAACACCAATTGTAGTTATTATAAACCCAAAAATATCAACTAAATCTAAGTTTTCATTTAAAAACACCCACGCCATCAAAGCAGATGTTGGTGGAATTAAAAAGAAAAATGATACTGTTTTACTTGCTGAATTTTTTTTGATCAAAAACATAAGAATAGTAAAAGCACCAAAAGAGACTAAAAGTATTTGGTGACTTATCGCGATAACAAATGTAGTGGTAAAATCTATAAAAGGTCTTTCAATCAGAAACAGTATTACAAATAAATGAAAAGCACATCCACCTAAAGCTTGATACATATTGCTAACTGGTAAAGATAAATTTGTACTAATTTTTTTTTGCCAAAGAGTTGCCGCTGTTACAGCAAGCAAAGAGATAAACGCAGATATTATACCTGCTGTTGGAAGTGTTTTTCCAATATCAAAACCGATAACAAGGCTTGCGCCAACAAAACCCAAAATTACACCCAACCATCTATTTAATGTTATCTTCTCATTTAACAAGGGTCCTGCTAGTGCATTAGTTAAAACTGGTTGGAGTGTTACTATCAATGCTGCTATTCCAGTCGGTAAGCCGATTGAAATAGAATAAAAAACACCACCAAGATAAAAACCATGAAATAATATACCTGTGCCAATAGAATGTAAAAAATTTTTTGACTTATTTAAAATTTTTGAATTAAAAAAAAAAGAAAATAAAAAAAAACCAAAGGAAACGATTAAAAATCTAAAACATAATGCAGTAAAAGGATCGCTATTATCGACTATTGGTTTTGTTGTTATAAATGCAGAAGACCAGAGTATTACAAATATTATTGGTAAAAATTTAGTCACAATTAATTATTAATTAATTTAATTTTTAGAAGCTCTATCTATCTCTTTTAATTCAACTTCTAGCTTATCTAATTCTTCACCACCTGCCATCATACTTAATAGTTTTTCTCTAGATATATTTTTTTTTTCGAATGTTCCTAAACTTTTTCCTCTATTTAATACAGTAAAACTATTACCAACAGGATAAGCATGGTGCACATTATGAGTTATTAAAATTACAGCTAATCCTTGTGATGCTGCTTTAACTATATATTTTAAAACTACAGATGCTTGATGGACACCTAGTGCAGAGGTTGGTTCATCTAAAATTAAAACTTTTGCACCAAAGTATATTGCTCTGGATATAGCTAGACATTGTCTTTCTCCACCTGACATTGTTCCAACAGCTTGTGAAGGGTCTCTAACATCAATACCTATTTGGCCCATTCTTTCAGCAGCTATTTTATTTGCCTTTTCAATATCAAAAGATTTAAAAAAAGGTATTCCTTTTTGTGGTTCTCTACCCATAAAAAAATTTCTAGTAACACTCATCAAAGATACCAACGCAAGATCCTGATATACAGTTGCAATTCCCATATCCAATGCATCTTTTGGTGAGTCAAATATTGTTTGCTCTCCTTCAACAATAATTTCACCTTCGTCTGGTTTATGAACTCCAGCTAATGTTTTAATTAATGTAGATTTTCCAGCGCCATTATCCCCAAGTAAACACATTATTTCACCTTTTTTTAATTTCATTGTTACATCTTTTAATGCGATTACTTTTCCAAAAAATTTACTTATGTTGTTAAATTGAACAAGATATTCTGACATTATTTACTCTCAGTAACTTTCTTTCTTATAAAATTATTAAATACGACTGCAATTAACATCATTGCCCCTAAAAAAACTTTAAACCAATCAGTATCCACATCTGTATAAAAAATTCCCATTGAAACTGTTCCAAAAATTATTGCTCCAAAGGCAGCACCTATCGCAGACCCGTAACCTCCAGTTAACAAACAACCACCAACAACTGCAGCTGCAATTGCTTCTAATTCTTTTAAAGTTCCTCTCATAGTATCTGCTGATCCTGCGTCTAATACTTGAATACATGCAAAAATTGTTGAGGCAACAGCAGTTCCTATGAATAAACTTATTTTAACTCTTCCAACTGGTACACCAACATTTGTAGCGCCAACTTTATCTCCACCTGAAGCGAAAATCCAATTTCCATATCTAGTTTTCATTAATACCCATGTAGCAAAAATTGTTAAAGCTACAAACCATATTACAGAAGGGGGTATGCCTGTTGCTAGGGGCGTTCCATCAGTCCTTAATTCAATCAATTCTTTTGATCCCAACCAATTAAAAAGCCATTTAAAACTATCTGTTGCAAATATCCATGCAATCGGATCATTCTCTATTAAAACTCTTAAACCAGGAACTTGAGTTCTTCCTGTTATTAATCTTGTAATTGCTAATGTTGCTCCTCTTAAAATAAACAACATTGCCAAAGTAACAATAAATGAAGGCAAACCAGTTCTCACAACCAGTATACCATTAAAATATCCAACCAAAACTGCCATTGCAAAAGCAAAAATAATACTAGTCCATAGTGGCCATCCCCAATAAATAGCTGGAATAGCAATACAGATACCAGCAAAACCAATCATAGATCCAATGGATAAATCAAACTCACCACCAATCATTAACATCGCTGCAGCAATAGCAATTATTCCTAAATTTGCTGAAACATCTAAAAAATTCAAAGTACCGTATGCACTAAACATTCCAGTATCCCCAGCAATAATACCAAAAAATATAAATACTAAAATAGATCCACCCAGTGCACCAAGTTCAGGTCTATTTAATAAAACTTTTAATACTGAAATTTTCTTTAATCTTTCATCTTTTGAGAATTCTTTTTTGGATTCAATACTTTTAGATTTATCTGACATTATTATTACTTATTATAAAAAAAAGGCCTGACTAAAAATTAAGTCAGGCCTTTAATAATAGATTTTATCTATAACCTTGAGCTGCCCACTTGATTACAGCACTAGCATTTTTTGGTGTTACAAATCCAGGTCCAGTCATAACTACACCAGCTGGCATTGTTCCCCATCTCATATACTGACCAAATATTGCTATCGGCAAGTAACCTTGAAGATATTGTTGTTGGTCAATCAAAAACTCTACTTTGCCTGCAGCAGCAGCTTTTAACATGTTAGGAGACATATCAAATGTTCCTAATTTTACTTTACCAACTTTACCCGCTGATTCTAAAGCTTTTAATGCTGCTTCACCAGATAAACCAGCTCCTAAAGTTAAGATAGTATCGTATCCACCACCTAATTTAGCTGCAACAGCTTTTTGAATTTCAGTTGGGTCATTAGAAGTACCTAGAATATCAACACTTCCTCCAAAACCTTTTTTGAAACCTGCGCATCTTCTATCTAGCGCAACGTTTCCAACTTCGTGGTTAACACATAATGCTTTTTTTCCACCAGCAGCTTTCATTTTTTGTCCACCACCAACGCCAGCTTCAAACTCAGTTTGTCCAACGTGAGCACTTATTCCTAAAGAAGCATAGTCATCAGAACCAGAGTTCATAGAAATTACTGGTATACCAGCAGCTATCGCAGCTTTAACTGATTTTCCTAAAGCAGCAGCATCTGGTAAAGTTATCACAATACCTTTAGGTTTTTGTGATACAGCATTGTCAATTAATTTTGCCATTTCCACCATGTCAAAAGTTGCAGGTGCTGTGTACTTACAAGATATTCCCATATCCTTACATCCAGCATCCACACCATTTTTAGCTACAGACCAAAATGGATCATTAGCTTGACCATGTGAAACAACGATTACATCTACAGCTAATGCTGATACAGACATCATAGCCCATGCAGCAATTGCTAATATAAAGTTTTTTAATGTTTTCATTAAATTTCCCTCTTATTGTTTTAAAGTTAACTTTTTAAAAAAGAATTTTAATCAAAATATCATTAGCTTGTAAAGGTGAGAGGTTGCATTCTAGTTCTAGTTGATTTAAATAAAATTAAGTTCTTCCAATTTTCTTGAAAAAATAGATTTTTGTGCGGCATTAGCCATAATTAAAGCTTTTCTACCTTCTTCAAATTCCGCAAGAGGTCTTAAATTTTTTTTAATAAATTTTGAAAAGTCATAAAGTTGATTTTTGTAAGCCTCTTTGTATCTTTCTACAAAGAAATGCATCAATGGCTCTTTACCAGAAGTCGAGTTGCTTGAGTATAAAGATGTCTCGTTTTCTCTTTTGTTATCAGAAATTATCATTCCTTTAGAACCAAATAATTCTACTCTTTGATCATAACCAAAACTACAATGTCTTGAATTAGTAATTGTACACAGAACCCCTTTTTGAGATTTTATCATACATGAAGCTAACTCATAATCTTTAATAATATTAAATTTAGGATTTGATATATTACTACCAGTAGCAATGAGTTTTTTTGGAACATCCTTCCCAAGATAAAATCTTACAAGATCAAAATCATGTATCATCATGTCTCTAAATATTCCTCCAGATTCTTTCAAATATTTTAAAGAAGGTGGGGCAGGATCTCGACTGGTAATAATAATTTTTTCTAATTTACCTATTTTTCCTTGTAATAGTTTTTTTTTTAGACTGTTATGTCCCGGGTCATATCTTCTATTAAATCCTAATTGAATTTTAGGTTTAAATTTTTCAATTTTTTTTTTACAGGCATTAATTTTATTAATATCTAAATCTAATGGTTTCTCACAAAATATTGTTTTTTTATATTTTGCTGCATCTGTAATAAGTTTAATATGAGTAGACGTAGTTGATGCTATAAAAACTGCATCTACCTTTTTATCTCTAAATGCAATTGAAGGATTATCTATAGGATTTGATTTTAGAATTTTTGCCGCTTTTTGAGTTAATTTTTTGTTTAAATCATAAACATAATGTAAATTAAAATCTTTATTTCTCATGAGATTTTTCCCATGCATGAAACCAATTCTCCCTAAGCCAAATAAAGCGATGTTAATCATTTTTTTGTTTGAATTAAAAAATTAATTTTATATCTTAACCAAAAATATTATTTATGTCAGTAAAATTAGGAGTAGCACCAATAGCATGGAGTAATGATGATATGCCAGAGTTAGGCGGCGATACTACTTTAGAGCAATGCTTAGACGAAGCAAGCCAAGCAGGTTATATTGGAGTAGAAAGTGGAGGAAAATTTCCAAAAAAATCATCAGAATTAATTCCAAAGTTAAATAAGTATAAACTACATCTTTGTTCAGGATGGTATGGAGCTAATTTAAGAAAAAATTCAGTTAAAGATGAAAAAGAATTAATCAAAGAACAATTACAATTATTTAAAGATTGTAATTCACCATGCATTGTTTTTGCTGAAGTATCAGGATCAATTCAAGGTGATCCCAATAGAAAATTATCTACAAGACCTCAAATGCAAAAAGACGAATGGAAAGAATTTTGTAATAAAATTTCTGAAATGGGAAAATTTTTAGAAGATCAAGAAATGCCTTTAGCTTACCATCATCACATGGGAACGGTTATAGAAACTCAAGAAGATACAGAGAGACTTTTGGATAATACACATGACAGTGTAAAATTAACTCTGGACACTGGGCACATGTTATTTGCAAAAGGTGATTCAAAAAAAATATTAGAAAATTATAAAACTCGATTAAAACATATACACTGCAAAGATATTAGAAAAAATGTTCTTGAAAAATCATTGAGTAAAGATTTTAGTTTCAGGTCTGCTTTCTTAGAAGGTGCTTTTACTGTGCCAGGAGATGGTTGTATTGATTATATACCTTTATTTGAAATTCTTAAAAAAAATAATTATTCGGGTTGGCTTGTTGTTGAGGCTGAACAAGATCCTAAAAAAGCAAATCCCTTAGAGTATGCTATTAAAGGTTTTAATTATTTAAAAAATACTTTGGATAAAACTAATATTCCGATAGAGCAAAGCTAATTATCTATAAATTGAGGTTAACTCATTATTTCCTGCTGCTACACAAGGTGATTTAAAACAAGTTCCAACAATCCACTCAGAGCCCGGTTCTGGTTGAAAGTTTGATGACATTAAAAATATGACACCCATTTCTACAGATTGTCCAGCTTTTCCCTCAGCTTTTATTCTTGGATCTGGATCTGTTTTAACTTTAGAGTCATCAGAAAAAGGGTTTTTTATTTCTAAATTATTATTGATATAATTCACAACTTTATCTGCTATCCATTCACCATTACACGGATCTCCCCATAAAGTTAAGGAACCTTCATTAGAATTTCCACATTTGTTTACTTCATTATTTAAAAAATCTACAACTTTTTTATGATTTTCTTTAACTAAATTAGCTTTAGCTTCAACAGCTGGTCTTGTACTAGCAGTCCAAATTAACATACCGACCACATACATTAACGATAATAGAACTAAAGCTTGCAATAATCCAAAGTTTTTAAAGTTAATTCTCATTAATTAAAGTTTAATTATTTTTGATTTGTCTAATTTTTTTTCAAAAAAATCAATAATATTTTGTATCGTTTCTTTTCCCATTCTAATCATACATTCTTCTGTAAATGCTGCGGTATGAGGGCTTAACATAACTTTATCATTTTTTAATAATGGATTACTCTCATCAGGAGGCTCGGTATGAAAAACATCTAAACCAGCGCCAAAAATTAAATTTTCTTTCAGTGCTTTATCTAAGTCTACTTCATTTATGATACCACCTCTTGCAGCATTTATTAATATACAATTTTTTTTCATAGTCTTTAATAAACTATAATTTATTAAATTTTCTGTATCTTTATTTAGGGGTATATGTAAAGAAATTGCATCCATATCTTTTACTGCATTAGCTAAATTATCTACTTTTTTTCCACCTAACTTTTCAATAATTTCCTTCGAAACAAACGGATCATATATAAATACATTCATCTCAAATCCCTTACATCTTTTGATTAAACATTGACCAATTCTTCCAAACCCAGCGATTAAAATATTTTTATTCCATAATTCAATAGTCTTGGGTAATTTATTTCTTTCAACAAATTTTCCTGATTTTACCGTTGAATCGTACATATCTTTTCTTTTAGAAATATTTAAAAGCATAAACATTACATGTTCCGCTACTGCAACAGCATTAGCAGTAGCAGTTATTGAAAGTGTTATATTATTTTTTTTAGCTGCTTGAGTATCAATATTATCATACCCAACACCATGTCTTGATATAATTTGCAATTTTTTGGAATTATTTATTAAATCAGCTGGTAATTTTGCAGTTCTAATTGAAAGAGCATCACATTCAGAAATTTTAGAAATTATATTTTCAGTATCTAAATTTTCAATTACTTCAAAATCAAAATTAGGATGATTTTCTAAAAGATCAATTCCAGCTTTATGAATAGATTGAATCACTAAAATTTTTTTTTTATCAGACACTTAAATTAATATGCTTTTGAGTCTTCGTTAGATTTTACAGATTTTAGTTTAGAAACTGCACTTTTTGCTCCTGCGCTCATATATCTTTGATCAGAACCAATTGTAACGAGATTAAATCCTAGTTCTAACATTTTTTGTGCATATTCTGGAGTTGCATTATGTATACCAGCAAAAATATTATTTTTTTTAGCATGGCTCAAAATATTAACAATCTGTTTATAAGTTGGACTACCTTCAGGGTTATCGAAAGCTGGTTTTTCACCTATTGCTAAACTTAAGTCAGCTGGTCCAATATAGATACCATCCAAACCATCCGTACTCATTATTTCATCTAACTTATCTAGAGCTTCTTTAGTTTCAATCATTGCTATTTTTAGAATTTCATCATTTGCATGATTACCATAATCTCCACCACCATAAATTAATCCTCTTATTGGGCCAAAACTTCTATATCCTTTAGGAGGATACATGCATGCTTTAACAAATTTTTCTGCTTCAAGTTTATTACTTACCATTGGACATATTACTCCATAACAACCTGCATCTAAAATTTTCATTATTTGTCCTGGTTCGTTCCAATTAACCCTAGCTAAAGGTGTAACATCTGTAGAAGATATTGATTGAAGCATTTGTAAAGCATTTGGGTAATCTATTACACCATGCTGCATATCGATTGTTAAAGAGTCCCATCCTTGATGGGACATAACTTCAGCAGAAAAGGAACTTGGAATTTGTAACCAGCCGTTTATAATTGGCTTTCCTTCTTTCATCATCTTTTTAATTTTATTAATTCTCATTATATTTTGATTCCTAGGTGAGTATATTTTACGTTCAAGTAATCTTTGATAGCCATAGAACCACCTTCACGTCCATATCCTGTCTGTTTAATTCCTCCAAAAGGTGCTTCTGCAACAGCAACAGCAGCTGTATTTACTGCAACAGTTCCTGTTTGCATTAATTCAGATGCTCTATGAGCTTGATCCATTGAGTTAGTGTATATATAGCTACATAAACCAAGGTCATTATTATTTGCTCTTTCAATAACTTCATCAAATGTTTTAAAAGATAACATAGGAACAAGTGGTCCAAATGGCTCTTCTTTCATTATTGTAAAATCATCTTTTACATCATCAAATATTGTTGGCTCATAAAAATATCCTTTATTAAAACCAGATGGTCTTTTTCCACCGAGTAAAACTTTTGCTCCTTCTTTTTTCGTTGTTTCAACTAATGCTTCAACTTCTGATAATCTTTTTGCAGTGGTTAAAGGCCCTAATTGAACATCTTTATCCAATCCATTTCCTATTTTAAGTTTTTTTGTTTTATCAATAAAAGCTTTTATAAACTCATCTTTCTTTTTTTCTTGAATATAAAATCTATTTGGTGAAATACATACTTGACCATTATTTCTAAACTTTGCTGTAATTGCCATATCAGCAACTTTGTTTATATCAACGTCATCAAAAACTATAAAAGGTGAGTGACCACTAAGTTCCATTGTAACCCTTTGAACTTTATCTGCTGCTTTTTTTAATATTAATTTTCCTACTCTTGTAGATCCAGTAATAGAAACTTTTTTAACAATATCAGACTCTAATAATTCGTTGGATATTTCAGCTGGATCTCCTGATAAAAGATTAACAACTCCTGAAGGAACGCCAGCCTCTTTACAAATATCTATTAATTCCATAACTGTTCCTGGAGTAATTACATCTGGTTTACAAATCACTGAACACCCGGCTGCTAAAGCTGTAGATATTTTTCTAGCTGCTAAAACTAATGGAAAATTCCAAGGGACTAATGCAGCTACCACACCTACCGGTTGGTAATAAACATGAACCCTGGTTTCAGGGAATCTACTTTGAATTGTTTGTCCATAAATTCTTTTTGTTTCCTCAGCGTTCCATTCAAATATATCAGCGGCACCACCTGTCTCTCCAATTCCCTCAGCTATAGGTTTTCCTACTTCCAGTGTTAACCATTTTGCTAAAATATCTTGTTTTTCTCTCATTAAATCCGCTATTTTTCTGATAATATAAGATCTTTTCCACGGTGAAGTATTTTTCCAAATTTCTAATCCTCTCTCAGCAGATTTCAAAGCTTTCTGAACATCTATAGACGAGGCTTTAGATGCCTTGCCAATAATTTCCTCAGTTGCAGGATTAATTACTTCGTAAGTTTCTTTTTTTTCAGCTTGTTGCCATTTACCATCAATGAACTGTCCAAATTTACTATACATAATTTTTATTTTATGGTTTATTAAGTGAAATTTTAAGGGAATATATCTAGATTATGAAAAAAATAAAGCTTACATGTGCACATGCAATAGTCAAATATCTTATATCTCAAAAAATTCTCATTGATGGCAAAAAAGAACCTTTATTTGCTGGCGCATTTGGTATTTTTGGCCATGGTAATGTAGCTTGTTTGGGTCAAGCATTAGAAGAAAATAAAGATCAAATTCCAACCTTTAGAGGTCATCACGAGCAAAACATGGCTTTAACAGGAATAGCTTATGCAAGAGCAAAAAGAAGAAAACAAATTTTTGTTGCGACTAGCTCTGTAGGACCTGGTTCAACAAATATGGTTACAGCAGCAGCAGTAGCAATGAGTAATAGGTTGCCAGTTTTATTTTTACCAGGTGATACTTATGCAAATAGGATGCCTGATCCTGTACTTCAACAAGTTGAACATTTCAATAATCCAGGAGTAACAGCAAATGATGCTTTTAAACCTGTAACTAGATATTTTGATAGAATTACTAGGCCAGAACAAATTTTACAAACCTTTCCTCAGGCAATTCAAGTTATGTTAGACCCTGCTGATTGTGGACCAGCATGCATTTCATTATGTCAGGATATACAAGGAGAAACATTTGATTATCCAGAAGATTTTTTTAATGAGAAAGTTCATAATATTAGAAGACCAAGACCAGATGATTTTCAAATTAAAGAAGCAGTAGTTAAAATTAAGAATTCAAAAAATCCCATAATTATTTCAGGTGGAGGAGTTTTTTATTCTGATGCAATGGATGATTTATCAAATTTTGCAATTAAACATAACATCCCAACAACTCAAACAGTCATGGGTTACTCAACTATGAAAAGAGATCATTCTCATTTTTTAGGACCTATAGGAGGACTTGGAGGGAAAGCAGCAAATAATTTTGCCAAAGAAACTGACCTAGCTATTGCAATTGGAACAAAACTTGGTGACTTTACTACTGGTTCATGGGCAAATTTTGAAAATCCTAAATTTTCACTAGTTTCAATTAATGTTTCTAGATTTGATGCAAATAAACATATGGCACAATCTGTTATAGGCGATGCTAAAGTTTCACTTAATGAACTTTCAGCAGCCTTAGGTGATTGGAAAGCACCTGACAATTGGTATCAGAAATCTAGAAGTGAACTTAAATCTTGGAATGAATATGTAGATAAAGAGAGTGGACCGACTAATCAAAAAATTCCAAGCTACGCACATGCAGTTGGAGCAATATACAGAAATTCAGATCCAACTGATATTGCAGTAACTGCAGCAGGTGGTTTAGTAGGAGAAGTAGTTCAAATTTGGAGACCTAGAGAACTTAATACCCATGAAACAGAGTGGGGTTTTAGTTGTATGGGATATGAAATATCAGGATCTCTAGGCATTAAAATGGCTAACCCAGACAAAGAAGTAATTACATTTATTGGTGATGGTTCTTACCTTTTATATAATTCAGATATTTATTCATCAGTTATTACAAACAATAAACTTATAATTGTTGTATGTGATAATGGAGGACATGCGGTAATTAATAGATTGCAATTATTTAAGGGAGGAAAAGAATTTAATTGTCTTTTTGAAAGTTCAAATGCTTCAAATCTTGTAGGTGTAAATTTTGCAAAACATGCAGAGAGTATGGGGGCTAAATCTGAACAAGTATCTTCTATCTCTGAACTTGAAGAGGCATTTAAAAGAGCTAAAAAATCAAAAGTTACATATGTAATTTCTATAAAAACTCACTCATATCAATGGTTAGAGGGGTCAGCTTATTGGGAAAGTCCAACTTTAGAGATTCCGACATCAAAAGAAAACGAACAAGCATTGAAATTACACAAAGAAGGTAAATCTAAACAAAGACAAGGTGTTTAACAAAACCATGAATAGAGTTTTTAAAGTGGGTTTAATAGGTTGTGGTCATATTTCTGAAACTTATTTTAGAGCTCATAAATATTTTAATAACTTCAAAATAATAAAATGTGCCGATATTAATGAGAAAGCAGCAAAGAAATGCTCCAAACAATATGGAATAAAATTTCTTTCCGTAACTAATTTACTTAAAGATAAAGAAATTGAAATTATTTTAAATTTAACACCACCAAAATCGCATTTTCAAATTGCAAAAAAAAGTCTTTTAAACGGTAAACATGTTTATTCTGAAAAACCTTTAGCAATAAATTTGAAAGACGGAAAAGAGTTATTAAAAATTTCTAAAAGGAAAAAACTTTATATAGGTAATGCCCCGGATACATTTTTAGGTGGAGGAAATCAAAAATCTAAAGAACTTT
>CABYPZ010000011.1 GCA_902521005.1 uncultured Pelagibacteraceae bacterium | reverse complement strand
TATTTTCCTAATCCTTCAACCAGCAAGTATTGACTATGACCTCCAGATATTAATAATAATAAATAAGGGTATTCAATATCTGAATTTAATTTTGGGCTTAAAGCATGACCTTCAAGATGGTTAACAGCAATAAAAGGTTTTTTTATTGATGCTGAAATTGCTTTTGCAAAATTTAATCCAACAGATAAACATACAATTAAACCTGGGCCAGCAGTTGCTGCAACAGCATCAACATCTTCTAATTTTATATTACTTACCTCCAACGCTTTTTGAGCGATGATATCAATTTTTTCAATGTGTGATCTTGCTGCTAATTCAGGAACAACACCACCAAACTCTTTATGAACATCAACTTGGCTTGAGATAATATTTGAGAGAATTTCTGCTCTTCCATCGCTTTTTTCTCTAATTATTGCAACAGCAGTTTCATCACAGCTAGACTCAATTCCAAGAATTACAGGTTTTTTTGACATATTTATTTTTAATAATTTTTAATTCTCAATTTAAATATGGAGTATAAATTAATTAAATGAAAAGCAAAAAAATTATTATAGGATCAAGAGGAAGCAAATTAGCACTTATTTATGCCAAAAAAGCTCGACAGGAAATTTTAAAATTTGCAACAGAATTCAATATCAATGAAGTTGAAATAAAAACAATTAAAACTGCTGGTGATAAAAATCAAAAAGTAAGATTGTCTGAAATAGGTGGTAAAGGACTTTTTTCTAAACAGATCGAAGATGAATTGCTTGATGACAAAATAAGTATTGCAATTCATGCGCTAAAGGACATGCCTTCACAAGAAACGAATGGTCTTATTACAAACTCCTTTTTGAAAAGAAATGATGCTCGTGAAGTATTAATTTCAAAAGATAAAATGAGATTTGAAAATTTAAAACCTAATTCAATAATTGGTACCTCTTCATTTAGAAGAGAATTTCAATTAAAACAATTAAGAAAAGATTTAAGTTATAAATTAATAAGAGGAAATGTAGATACTAGAATTAATAAAGTCAGGGAAGATTTATATGATGCCACGGTCTTAGCAAGTGCTGGAATTTTTTCTCTTGATTTAGATAGTTATGTTTCACATATATTTTCTGTAGATGAGATGTTACCAAGTGCTGGACAAGGTGTAATTGCTCTTCAGTCTAAAGTAGATGATAATTTTATAAAAATTTTATTAAACAAAATAAATCACAAGCAAACATATTTTAGTGTTCAATCTGAAAGAAGTGTTTTAAAGGTTTTAGATGGAGATTGTGAAACAGCAATTGGAGTATATTCAAGTATAAAAAATGATACTATAGAATTAAAAGCTGAACTTTTTTCTTTAGATGGAAATGAAAGATATTACGTTAAATCTTCAAAAAATATTAGTCAAGCAAATGAATTAGGTTTAGAAGTAGGTGAGAATTTAAAGAGACAATCAAAAGGTAATTATAAAAAATAAAATGCATATTTTATTCACACGATCCCTAGATGATAGCAAAGATTTAATTTTAAAGTTTAATGATTTAGGTCATAAAGTATCATATATGCCAGTTATTGAAATTCAAAGAATAGAACATGAGAATATTAACTTTAAAGATTATAAAGCACTTATTTTTACAAGTGCTAATAGTTTAAAATTTTTAAATACAAAAGAAGTTGATAAAAATATTTATTGTTTTTGTGTAGGTACAGCTACAGAAAACAAAGCTTTAAGCCTAGGTTTTCAAAATATAATTACAGCTGAAGGCAATGTAAGAAATTTAAAAGAGATAATACTTAGAAATTTTAATTCATCTGATGGAAAAATTCTTTATATAAGTGGAGAAATAATTTCAAAGGATCTTGATAAAGAATTAAAATCTTTAGGATATGATGTAAAAAGGATTGTGAATTATACTGCAAAGCCAATTAATAATATTGATGAAAAATTTATAGAAGATTTAAAAAACAATATACCTGACATTGTTTATATATATTCACAAAATAGTGCACTCAGTTTCTTAAATTTAATGAAAATTTATAATTTAACTGACATCTGGATGAATACTAACCTGATGTGTATGAGTGAAAAAATATCCTCAGTTCTTAACAATATTAAATGGAAAAAAATCTTTATATTTAATGCTGGTGAAGAGGAATATTTGCTATATAAAATTTAGTTATGGAATTATTTGCTAATTTTAAAAGTTTATTTTTATCAGTTTGGGATAGAGGGATTTTAGGAGTTGATATATTTGAGATTTTAATTGGTTTAGGGATATTTTTAATCTTCTTAATATTTAGAGGTCTGATTAGTAAACTTATTATAAGAAAATTAGAAATAATTTCTAAAAGAACTACAAATAAATTAGATGATACATTTGTAAGTGCAATGGTAGGACCTGCCAGGTTTTTACCAATTGTTTTAGGTTTTTTTATTGCAAGTTACTATATGTCTTTTTCTGAAGATACTAGAAGCTTTGTTGATAATATAAATAGAACATTAATTACAATTCTTCTTTTTTGGATAATTCATCAAATCATTGAACCAATATCTTATATTTTAAGTGGACTAGGTAAAATTTTAACTAGAGAACTTGTTGGTTGGATTATTAAATCTTTAAAAATACTGATTTTTATTTTAGGTGCCGCAGCAGTTCTAGAGCTTTGGGGAATTAAAATAGGACCAATAATCGCTGGACTAGGTCTTTTTGGTGTTGCCGTTGCATTAGGAGCGCAAGATTTATTTAAAAACTTAATATCGGGAATATTAGTTTTAGTAGAAAAAAGATTTAAGATGGGAGATTGGATTTTAGTTGAAGGAATAATAGAAGGTATAGTTGAAAGAATTGGTTTTAGATCAACAACTATAAGAAAATTTGATAAATCACTAGCGATAATTCCTAATTTCCAGTTTGCAGAAAATGCTGTAATAAATGTTAGTCAAACTACTAATTGGATTATCAGTTGGGTGATAACTTTACAATACGATACAACTGTTGAACAACTTAAAATAATAAGAGACCAAATTGAAAACTATATTAAATCACATGAAGATTTTAACACTAAAATTGGTTACGCTGTGAGAGTAGATAAATTTTCAGACAGTTCCATTGATATGTATGTAAGATGTTTTACAAATTCTGATAGTTGGGAAAATTGGTTAGAAGTAAAAGAAAGATTAGCAATAGAAATAAAAAATATTGTAGAAAAAAACAATGCCTCTTTTGCATTTCCTAGCCAATCAATCTATGTTGAGAAGAAATGATTGCAATATTCTATTTAATTTTACAACTCTTAAAACTTTATTCTTATGTAGTTATTGCAAATGTTGTAATAAGTTGGCTAATAGCCTTTAATATTTTAAACACCTCAAATAGATTTGTTTACTCAATTTTAGAGTTTACTTACAGATTAACAGATCCATTTTTAAATCGAATTAGAAGATTTCTTCCTAATTTAGGTGCTTTTGATATTTCACCAATCATTCTTCTCTTGTTGATATGGTTCATAGAAATGTGTATGAAGCTTTACATAGCACCATTAATTTTTTAAGAGCCCTATATGATTTTAATAGATGGAAAAAAAGAAGCAGCAAAATTAAGAGAAGAACTAAAACAAGAAGTTTTAGGATTAAAAAACAATTTTAAAAAAGTTCCGGGCCTTACTGTTATTTTAATTGGTGAAATGGCACCAAGCCAAATTTATGTTCGTAATAAAGAAAAATCTGCAAAAGAAGTGGGTTTAAAATCTGAGGTTATTAAATATCCAGAAAGTGTAGAGGAAAAAATAGTTTTAGAAAAAATTAAGGAGCTTAATAAAGATGATACGGTATCTGGAATCTTAGTTCAATTACCATTACCAAAACATATAGACAAACAAAAAGTAATTGAAACAATTTCTCCACATAAAGATGTGGATGGACTTCATCCTATGAATGTGGGAAACCTTTCTTCAGGATACCAAGGGTCTATACCTTGTACTCCTCTTGGATGCTATTTATTAATAAAAAATGTAGAACCTAATTTAACTGGAAAAAAAGCAGTTATGATTGGTAGGTCAAATTTAAATGGAAAGGCTATGGCGCAACTTCTATTACAAGAGGATTGTACTGTAACAATTACACATTCAAAAACAAAAAATTTGAAAGCTGAATGTTTAGCTGCTGATATTATAGTTGCTGCAGTTGGCATTACTGAACTTGTAAAAGGTGACTGGGTTAAAAAAGACGCAATAGTAATTGACGTAGGCATCAACAAAACTGAAAAAGGAATTGTGGGTGATGTAGCTTTTGACGAAGTTTCAAAAGTTGCAAAGGCTTTAACACCTGTACCAGGAGGCGTTGGCCCTATGACTATTGCTTGCTTGTTAAAAAATACTATTGAATGTTTTAAAAGAACTCAAAATAATTAATTTTTTTCCATTAACCACAAACTATTTTCGCTTAAAAAATATAATTTTCCACTCACTGGGTGAACCTGAATATCCCTTATCCTACCAATTTTTTCTTTAAAAATTATTTCTTCTTCAACATTTGATAAATCATTGAAATTAAGTTTTCTTAGAGATTTATCTTTTAATGAAGTAATCAAAGCATGACCTTTCCACTCCCTAAATTCTTTACCGTTATAAATTGTTATTGCACTTGTAGCTATTGATGGCACCCAATATTTAATAGCTTTAGTATATCCCGGCATCCATTTTGGCCCTATTGGTGATCCAGAATAATTAGTCCCACCCCAACCTAAAATTTTCCATCCATAATTTTCGCCTTTTTTAACTTGTCCAAACCAATCACCTCCTTTTGCTCCATGATTACTCATATAGATATTTCCATCCAATTCAGAGAGAGTTAGCCCTTGAGGATTACGAATACCTATTTGATAAATTTCAGGTAACCAATCATTTTTTCCTTCAAATTTTGGATTGTCCTTTGGAATAGTTCCATCAAGATGGATTCTAATAATGCTTCCAGGATGTTTAGAAGGATCTTGGGCAATCATTCCCTCACCTCTTTCTCCCATTGAAGCGAAAAGATAATTATCTTTAATAGCTAACCTTGATCCAAAATGATAACGAGACTCTATTGGTGGGTTAGCTTGGAAAATATTTTTAAATATTAATTTTTCTTTATTCAATTTTGCTTTAGCAATTGAAGTACTTGTTTCCCAATCCCCCCTTTTTTCAGTGTATGAAATCCATAAAAAATTATCCTTATAAATAATATCAAGCAATCCACCCTGTCCATGTTCTCTAAAATTTAAATTATGATCAACCTCAATTAAGCTGTTATTGACAACATTTACAATTTTAATACTTCCACCTTTTTCAGTAATAATTAATTCTTCATTATTGATAAATGTTGATCCCCAGGGAGACTTTAAACTTATAAGTTCTTTTAAATTATAATCTTCTGCAAATATTAAAGATGGTTTTATTAATAAAAAAAAGACTAGAATAATTTTTTTCATTAAAGAAATAATAACTTAGGCTAGCTTAGATCTTCCACCATCTACAGCAATAACTTGTCCAGTTATCCACGAACTATCACTAGAAAGTAAAAATTTTGCTAGAGAAGCAGAATCTTTTCCTTCACCAATTCTCTTTAATGGATGTGCTTTTGCAATACCTTCTGCAATTGCAGTGTTTTTAAGCATTGGTTGAGCGATTTTTGAATTTGTTAAACTTGGAGCTATACAATTTACTCTGATATTTGGAGCAAATTCAGCTGCTAAACTAATTGCCAATCCTTCAACTGCAGCTTTTGCAGATGCAATGATAGAATGATTTGTAAATCCACGATGAACAGCAGCTGTAGAAAATAATACCACTGAACCTTTATTTTTTTTTAAACTTTCTTGATAGCCTTTAATTGCTTCGACTGCTGAATATAGATTTAATTTCATGCATTTATTAAAATCGTTTTCCGTAACCATTTTAAATGGTTTAAGATCTATGGATCCTACACAATAAGCTATTCCCACAGTATCTTCTAAATCGTTTTTTACTTTTGATATAAATCCTTCTTCTAAAACATCAGCTACGGTAAAAGAAAACCCATATTTGCTTGCAATTGACTCAACTTCACTCTGGTTTCTTGAAACAAGATGAACATTATCATTACCAGCTGTCTTCATCTGTTCAGCTAAACTTGAACCGATTGACCCTGTGGCACCAAATATTATAAACTTTCCTGACATAAATATTTTTTAAGTTATAGTAAAATATATGAAGTTATTTTTTATACTTGGAAATCAGTTATTTCCACCAAAATACCTAAACCGCTTCAAAAATGATCACCTCTTTTTTATGGCGGAAGAT
Organism: uncultured Pelagibacteraceae bacterium; assembly: GCA_902521005.1. GTDB lineage: Bacteria > Pseudomonadota > Alphaproteobacteria > Pelagibacterales > Pelagibacteraceae > Pelagibacter. The sequence continues at coordinate 29,624 of CABYPZ010000011.1, read as the reverse complement.
CTAGGTTTATGTACTTACGAGAAGCATCATAAGCAAAAAATACTATTATTTCTATCATCAATGCGCTCCCACGCAGACAAACTTAGAAAGAATAAATTTAAATTAAATTATCAAAGTATTGAGGACAAAGAATTTAAAGAAGATTATTTAAAAAAATTGAAAAAAATAATTAACCAGAAAAAAATAAAAGAAATTTCAAGCTTTGAGGTTGAGGACAAATTTTTTGAAAAAAAACTTTCTCAATTTTTAAAAAAAGAAAAAATTCAATGGAATATTATTCAAACTCCAATGTTTTTAAATTCTAGAAAAGATTTTAAAACTTATTTAGAAAAATCTAAAAAACCTTTTATGGCGACTTTTTATAAAGAGACTCGTAAAAAATTAGGAATACTTATGGGTTCAGATGGAAATCCAGTTGGAGGAAAATGGAGCTTTGACGAAGATAATAGAAATAAATTGCCTAAAGATATTTCCATACCAAAGTTTCCAAAGATAAATGAAACTAATCATACTAAAAAATTAAAACCCATTATAGAAAAATTATTTAAAGATCACCCAGGTAGTACAGATAATTTCTGGTTTGCAACAGAATATGAGGATGTAGTTAAAATTTTAAACTTCTTTATAAAAGAAAAATCAAATTTATTTGGTGATTATGAGGATGCAGTTAATCAAAATAATAATATTTTGTTTCATAGTGCTTTAAGTCCCTATATTAATTTAGGATTAATAACTCCTGAATTTATTATTCAAAAAATTTTAGACTTTCATAAAATAAAAAAAATACGACTTAATTCTTTAGAGGGATACATTCGCCAAGTAATTGGATGGAGAGAGTTTATGAGAGGAGTGTATCAAAGCTATTCTGATGAAATGGAGTCAAAAAATTTCTTTAAACAAAATAGAAAAATGAACAACTCTTGGTATGAAGGAACAACAGGCTTACCACCATTAGATTATGCAATTAAAAATGCTTTAAATTATGGATGGTCACATCATATTGAAAGATTGATGATTTTATCAAACATTATGAACCTTTGTGAAATTAAACCAACTATTGTTTATAAATGGTTTATGGAGATGTTTGTAGATTCTTCAGATTGGGTAATGGTTCCAAATGTTTATGGCATGGGTTTATTTAGCGATGGAGGAATCTTTGCAACTAAACCATATATATGTGGTTCAAGTTATTTTATGAAAATGATGGATTTTAAAAAAGGTGATTGGTGTAACACAATGGATGGATTATATTGGAGATTTATTGATCGAAATAGAAAATTTTTTTCAAAAAATCCTAGATTATCTATGATGGTTCATATCTTTGATAAAATGAAAAAAGATAGAAAAAAATTAATTTTATCTGAAGCTGATAAATTTATTAAACAAAATACTATTTAGTGAAAAAAGAAAATCTTCCTTCTAAAATTTGTCCTGTTTGTAAAAGACCTTTTGTTTGGCGAAAGAAGTGGAAGCTTAATTGGGATAGAGTTAAATATTGTTCTAAAAGGTGTTCTAAGCTAAGTTAATTTTAGTGAACATAATTGTATTACAACATATTAAAATTGAAGATCCGGGTTATATTAAAGATTTAATGTTGGCTGATGGAATTAATCTTACCACCATAGAGCTAGATGAGGGAGAAAAAATCCCTAATGATATTAGTAAATTTGATGGAATGTTTTGTATGGGTGGCCCTATGGATACATACATGGAAAAAGAATATCCTTGGTTAATAGAAGAAAAAAAAAAGATTAAACAATTTGTAGTAGATTTAAAAAAACCTTATTTAGGTTTTTGTTTAGGTTGTCAGTTATTAGGTGAAGTTGTGGGTGGTAAGGTAAATAAATCAAATCCAGCAGAAATTGGTATAATGGATATAAATTTTACTAAAGAGAAACAGAAAGATAATTTATTTTCAAAATTTCCTGATAAAATTAAAAGTTTGCAGTGGCACTCGTATGAAGTGCAAGAAATTGAAAACAATAAAGATGTTACTTTAATAGCTTCATCACCAGTTACTAAATACCAGATATTTAAATATCAAAATCATGCATACGGAATTCAATTTCATATCGAAATAAAAGATACAACAGTCAATGAATGGGGCTGCGTACCAGAGTATAAAAAAACTTTAGAAGAACAACTAGGACATAATGCTTTAGAAAAGTTTAATCAATCAGCCAAAGATAATATGGCTGATATGAACAATTATTCTAAAATTCTTTATAAAAATTTTAAAAAACTTTTATGAATTAAAAGTTGTAATTATCTTTGGGATATAATTTTTAAAATTAAAAAATCCTTTATTACAATATTGCCAAGAAAATTGATCAAGTTTCCTAAATAAAAATTCTATTTTAAGACCATTTGAATTTATATAATCTAAGTTTTCTCCAACTGTAGGATATAAACTATAAAAGTTTTCGTCCAAATTTTTAATTTCACTAACATCAATAACTTCACAGCTAATTGATTTTTTTTCTAATCTTTTTTTTTGATCCTCAATTAATTGAAACTTAAATTTCATTACTTTTTCACTAAGCCTTATTGAACGATTTTCATTTTTATTTAAAACTAAGATAATTTTTTTAAATTTCTGATTATTAAAATTACTTATTTCAAAAGATAAATTATTTTCAAAAATAAGAAGATCTTTTTCCTCAAAATTTTGAGGATTATTGAATTCAAATTTTGCTGCAGAATAAGTTTTGCCACTTATTTTTGGAGGAGCATTTTCATTTAGTTTTATATTATTAAACCTATTATTAGTAAATTTTTTTATATTCCATTCACTTGCAAGATAATTTTTACCTTTTGTTTGAATTCCTGCAACCCATCTCCATCCTAGAGTATTAGCTGCGCTATCTCCATCGTATAGATGTTTCATAAAAAATTCTGCTCCTAGTTGCCAAGGCAAATTTAATGTAAAAATCCAAATACTTGCAAACCACATTCTCGCATGATTGTGTAAATAATTCTTTTCCTTTAACTCCCTAACCCATTCATTGAAACATTCTACGTTGGTATTTCCTTCAATAGCATTTTTATAATTAGAATTATCTTTAAATTCTTCATTAATTTTTTTGAGTTCTTTTAAATAATCTGTCCAAACTGAAGGTCTCAATTCTAACCAACCTTTCCAATATGTCCTCCATAAAACTTCCTGAATAAATTTTTCATTTTTAGAGAATGAGAATTTATTTAATGATTTTTTGATTACTTCTAATTCTGTGATAACTCCATGAGATATGTATGGAGAAAGGCATGAGATATTTGATCTATTATTTGGGCCGAAGTCAAAATTTCTAGCTCTAGAATAATCAACCAAACCATTATTTATAAAATTCTCCAGCTGTTCAATGGCATAAGCCCTCGATGGTTGAAAATTCATTTTAAATTATTTTAATTTTTTTTTGTGAAAATTAATAAATCTCTCAACATTAGACTTGATGAAAGTTTTATTTTCCTCAAATGAAACTTTTTTCATTGAATAAGCATTACTATTTGTAATTCTAGATTGAATAGTAATATTACCTTTATATAATTTTAGTTTTACAGACCCATTAACCTTATTTCTTTTCAAATCTACAATCTTTTGTAATTTAAATCTCTCTTTTGAATACCAATATCCATTGTAAATTAATTCTGCATATCTAGGCATAATTGCATCTTTTTTATGCATTGTTTGTTTATCTAAAGTTACAGATTCAATAGCTCTATGGGCATTAATTAAAATTGTTCCACCAGGTGTTTCATATACACCTCTTGATTTTATTCCTAAAAATCTATTTTCAACTAAATCTACTCTTCCAATTCCATTCTTACCCGCAAGCATATTTAATTTTTCTAATAATTTTGTTGGACTCATATTTTTTCCATTTACTCCTATTGGATCACCTTTTTTAAAATTTATTGTTAAAAATGTTGGCTTGTTAGGTGCTTTTTCAGGTGAAGTAGTTCTTTGAAAAATAGACTCAGGAGCAGAATTTTCTGGATTCTCTAATACTTTACCTTCAGTTGAAGTATGAAACAAATTATCATCAACTGAAAAAGGAGGCGCACCTTTTTTATCTTTTGGAATAGGTATCCCATGTTTATTTGCATATCTTATTAAGTCAGTTCTAGATTTTAATTTCCAAATTCTCCAAGGAGCTATAATTTTTATTTTTGAACCAAAGTAATGATATCCAAGTTCAAATCTTACCTGGTCATTTCCTTTACCAGTTGATCCATGAGATACAGCATAAGCTTTAAATTTTTTAGCAACTCTAATTTGGTCTTTTGCTATCAAAGGTCTAGCGATTGATGTACCTAACAAATAAATACCTTCATAAATAGCATGACCTCTTATCATTGGGTAAACATAGTCTTTTACAAATATATTCTTTAAATCTTTTATAATTATTTTTTTGACACCAAGTTTTTTCGCATTTTTAATTATTTTTTTTTTGTCAATTTCTTGACCAATATCAGCAGTATAACAAATTACCTCTGCATTATAATTTTCTTGAAGCCATTTAAGAATTATTGACGTGTCCAAGCCGCCCGAATAAGCTAAAACAATTCTTTTATTGGATTTCATTTATTTAATTAAGTGCAACTCTTTTTTGCTGCATTGTAAGCTTTTGTAAAACCTAATAGTGAATAGTGATCAATTGTTTGAGATCCTGATTGATTATATCCTGTAATCATAATTCTTGATCCCCTCTTCATAGTTTTAATCATTTTCTTTTCTATTTTATTGCTAGCAATCCATGCAAAATTGTCTTGGGTAATATCAAATTTATATTTTGATTTACCTGAAGTTGCTAAAACAGAATTTTGGTTATTAAACTCGTATCCAGATGTTATACTTATCTCATCAGAAATTTTGTCATTTGGTCTAAAAGAAACAAATAGTCTCGCTTCTCTCTGTTTTGATTTGGGCGATTGAAGAACAGGTTTTGTTTGTGCATAACAAATAATTTCACTATTATTATTCAATTTAACTACTTCCCAATCTTTAAACTTACCAACTTTTTTGAGCTCTCCACTATAAGCGGAATTTGTTAAAGAAAATATTACTATAAATAAAATTTTAAATTTTTTAATTAAGGACATGGATTTGGATTAATTTTTTGAATTTCATTAATTTCTTTTAAAATTTCTTCATTTAGATCTACATTTACACTTTCTATATCAGTTTTCAACTGATCCATTGTTGTTGCGCCAATAATCACACTCGTTACAAACGGTTGCAATTCACAAAACTTTAAGCTCATTTGTGCAAAGTCTAATTCATGTTTTTTTGCAATATTATAATATTGTTCTGTAGCCTTTTTACCAGTTTCAGTTTGGTATCTTGGAAAAAAATTTCCAAATAATTTCATTCTTGATTTATCTGGTAATTGTCCATTTCTATATTTTCCAGTTAAATATCCAAAAGCTAATGGAGAGTAAGCGAGCAAGCCACTTTGCTCTCTTATTGATATTTCAGCTAAACCTACCTCATAAGTCCTATTTAATAAATTATAAGGATTTTGAACTGACATCATTCTAGGTAAATTTTTAATTTTAGATATTTCCAAAAATTTTGACAAACCCCATGCAGTTTCATTTGAAATACCTATGTACCTAATTTTACCATCTTTAATTAAATCTTCAAAAATCTTTAATATATTTTCGAAATCATTCCAGTTTTCATCCTGTTCTTTATGAACGTAACCCAGTCTCCCAAAGTAATTAGTTTTTCTCTCTGGCCAGTGTAATTGATATAAATCTATAAAATCAGTTTTTAATCTTTTTAAACTTTGATTTACTGCATCAGTTATATTTTTTTTATTATATTGATATTCACCGTCTCTTATCCAGTCTAATCCAGGCCCTGCAATTTTTGTAGCTAAAATTACCTCATTTCTTTTTTTTGTTTTTTCAAACCAGTTTCCAATAATCTCCTCAGTTTTACCGTATGTATTTTTTTTGGGTGGTATTGCATAAAGTTCTGCAGTATCCCAAAAATTTACACCTTCACCCAAAGCAAAATCCATTTGTTCAAAACCCTCATTTTGAGTGTTTTGTTCACCCCAAGTCATTGTTCCCAAACATATAGTACTGACGTCTAAATCTGTATTACCAAGCTTTTTATAGTTCATATTAATTAAGTATTTGTTATATATATTTTGAGTCCTTGAAAATATTATAAAATATTATTATATATAATTAATGGAATTTAATAGAGACAATATCTTGAATAGATCCTCTACAGCTAAAAAAACTGTAGTAATGGATGAAGGCTTAAGAGCCTACATGTTAAAAGTTTATAATTATATGGCAACAGGAGTGCTTTTAACTGGAATAATTGCAATGTTGTCTTTTAAGATGTCTGTTGTTACTGATGCATCAGGTGCTATTTCTGGTTTCACGAGTTTTGGTAACGCGCTATTTTTTTCAGGATTAAAATGGGTAGTAATGCTTGCCCCACTTGGAATTGTTTTTTACATGAGCTTTGGAATTAACAAGATGAGTGCTGCAAAAGCACAATCTGTTTTTTGGATATTTGCAGCTCTTATGGGGCTTTCTTTGTCGTGGATACTTTTAGTTTACACGGGTGTAAGTGTGGCTAGAGTTTTTTTTATAACATCTGCAACATTTGGTGCGATGAGTATATATGGCTATACAACTAAAAGAGATCTAACAAAAATGGGATCTTTTTTAATGATGGGTTTAATAGGTATTATTATTGCTTCAGTAGTAAACATTTTTATGAAGTCAACGATGATGTATTTTATTATTTCAATTTTAGGGGTTTTAATTTTTGTAGGTTTAACTGCTTATGACACACAGAAAATTAAAAATATGTATGCTGCATCTGATACAGGTGAGTTAATGGGTAAAAAAGCTGTTATGGGTGCATTAACATTATATCTAGATTTTATAAATTTGTTTATCATGTTATTAAGATTATTTGGTCAAAGAAGATAAATTCACAATTTTTTCCATTTTATATTTCTAAGAAGATTTTCTAAATTATCAGAATTTTTCAGTATTTTTCCTTTTGAGTCTGTAACAAGATATTTTAAGTTTTTATTGTTTGGCTTAAAGTTTTTACATATTTGATATTTTGCATTTTCAGTTGCATTTTTGAAGACACTAAAACCTACTTGTTTACTTGAAATATTTAATCCATAATCTTTCCAAGATCCTTCAGAAACCATTTTTGCATACAAATCTAATATTATTTTTAACTCTTTTTTTTCAAAAAAAAATTTTTGGTTTTGATCTAAGTAAACATTATTGACAACTAATTTAAGGTTGTTAGTCATTTAATTTAAATTTTGTTATTATAGATAATTGAAATGCTGTAAAAATAATAGTTATAGGCAAAATACCCCAAACTTTAAAATTTACCCAAAATTCCTCAGTTTGGGTCCTCCAAACTATTTCATTCAATATAGCCAATCCAAAGAAAAAATAAACCCATCGTAAATTTAAAATTTTCCAACCCTCATCTGATAATGACAATGATTTACCCAACATTTTTTTTAATAAAGGTTCATCTGTAAAAAATTTACCAACTAATAATCCAATTCCAAACAAAATGTTTATTATAGTTGGTTTAATATATATAAAAATTGGATTATCAAAATATATCGTTAATCCACCAAATAAAGTTATAAATATTCCTCCTAATAAAGGAACCATTGGTATTTTCTTTTCTAAAAACCAAACAATTACTAGAGCAATTATAGTTGCAACTATAAATGGAGGTATAGCTACAGTTAAACTTTTTTCACTTTTATAATAAAAAGTAAAAAAAACTAACAGTGGCCCAAAATCGGTGATAAATTTGATAAAAGATTTATTCACTAGGACATATTAACATAATTACTAAACTTTAATATTTTTTTTATTGATTTTTTCTTCTAAATACCCATATTTACAATCGTGAGTATTCAAAAAGCAAAATTTTCAATTGGAGATATTGTAAAGCATAAACATTTCGATTTTAGAGGTGTTATTTACGATGTTGATTTTGAATTTAATAACTCTGAGGAATGGTACCAATCAATACCGAAAAACGTAAGACCAAGAAAGGACCAGCCTTTTTACCATCTTCTAGCTGAGAATGAGGAGGTAACATACGAGGCGTATGTGTCTGAACAAAATTTATTAGTGGATGATTCTGATGAACCAATAAAACATCCTTTAATAAATGAGATTTTTTCAGGGAAAAAGGGCTCTACCTATTTTAAACCATCTAACTAATAGCAGTCAATATTCTAACACAATTAACACCAAACTTAGACATATCTTACAAGTATAATTAGTATATCTGATCAAGGATACTAATAAATTCCCTTATTTATCTCCCTCTAAAGTATTCTTGATCGGAATTTAATCAAAAAATATAAACAATTTAATTTTTTAATATATATAACTTCTAAAATGTTAAAAAATTTTGAACCTAATAAAATATTTGTAATTACATCAAAAGCAACAAAGTATGTTCGTGGTTTATTTTTTATAATTGTTTTTATTGGGTTAATTGAAGCTTTAATTCTTTCTCCAGAGGACTATCTACAAAGTCATTCTGTTAGAATAATGTATGTTCACGTTCCATCAGCGTGGATATCTCTTGGAATATTTTCTTCAATTGCGATATTATCTTTTTTAATATTATTTTTTAAAAATAAACCATCAATATTAATTGCAAAAAGTTTAGCACCATCGGGATTAGTATTTAGTATAATAGCTTTGGTTACAGGTTCAATATGGGGTAAACCAACCTGGGGAACATGGTGGGCATGGGATGCAAGGATTACATCAATGTTAATATTGTGTTTATTTTATTTTATTTATATTATTGCTTGGAGGATTTATCAGGACACAGAAAAAGTTAATAAAGTCACTTCATTTATTGCACTTATAGGTGCAGTAAATTTACCTATAGTTAAATATTCAGTTGATTGGTGGTCAACTTTACATCAGCCAGCATCAGTAAGTGTATTTGAAAAAACATCTATACACCACACTATGTTGATACCCTTAGCTTTAATGACTGCGGCATTTGCACTATTTTCACTTCTGATTTTTTTGATGAAATATAATACAGAACTGATAAAGATAAAAAATAAAGGATTAGATAGATTATGATAAACGAAATTATCTTGATGAATGGCTATGGTATATATGTTTGGTCTTCATTTTTATTTACTTTTATGTGTTTTGGATCTTTATATATAATTATAAAAGCTCAGTTGGTCAGAGAACAATCCAAGTTTGATGAAAAATTTCAAACTTTAAATCCAGAAAAAAAGAAAACTGCTAGCGCCCAGGAAACATACAAAGGAATATTAGAAATTAATTCTACTTCAAAAATTTAATATTACTATTCATGTATGGTAAAAAGGTTAAGTTAAGATTTATTTTTTTATCATCAATATTTTTAATATTAATTCTTTCTGTTTTTTTAATTTTAAAATCTCTAGAAGAAAATGTTGTATATTTTATTTCACCATCAGAAATAAAAAGCTTAAATGAAATTGATAACAATAAAAAGATAAGAGTTGGTGGAATGGTGAAGAAAAACTCAATTCAAATGAGTCAAAATACTGTAAATTTTGTAATTACTGATTTTAAAAATGAAATAAATGTTATTTATTCAGGTGCTATTCCGAACTTATTTGGAGAGGGTAAAGGAGTTGTAGCAGAAGGCTTTCTAAATGATAGAAGTTACTTAAAAGCAAAAAAAATATTAGCAAAACATGATGAGAACTACATGCCACCCGAAGTTAAAGAGGCGTTGGAGGAAAAAAATTGATTGCAAGTCAAATAGGATATTATTCTCTTTTGTTAGGTTTTGCTATCTCGTCATTTTTACTTTTTTACTCACTTAATTCGTTTAAAAAAACAAAATTGATCATAGGGTCAAATTTATTATCTGTGATGTCTATCCAACTATTTAGTGTTTTTTTAAGTTTTGTATCTTTAATTTATTGTTTTTTGATCTCTGATTTTAGTAATGAAACGGTTTATAATAATTCTCACACAACAAAGCCTATTTTCTACAAAATTTCAGGGTCTTGGGGAAACCATGAAGGGAGTTTATTACTGTGGTTGTTAGTACTTACTTTGTTTATTTTTTTATTTGTAATTTTTTCAAAAAAACAACCAATTAAATACAGATATTTAACAATATTTTTTCAACAACTAATCATCACTGGTTTTTTTTTATTTTTAATTTTAACTTCAAATCCATTTAATCTTTTAATGCCAGTACCTAAAGAAGGATTGGGTCTAAATCCGATTTTACAAGATCCTGCTTTGGCTATTCATCCACCTATATTATATTTGGGATATGTGGGTACTTCCATTATATTTTCTGCATCTTTATCATCATTAGTAAATAAAAATGTTAATTCTGATTGGGCAAAACATGTTAAAAAATGGACATTGTTAACATGGGTTTTTTTAACTATTGGAATTTTACTTGGATCAATTTGGGCTTACTACGAATTAGGTTGGGGAGGTTTTTGGTTTTGGGACCCAGTTGAAAATGTTTCTCTGATACCTTGGTTATGTTTAACTGCACTTTTACATACTTTAACTGTACTTGAAAAACGTGACCTTTTAAAATCATGGACAATGATATTATCAATTGCAACATTCACTTTTAGTATGAGTGGAACATTTTTAGTAAGATCTGGTATATTAAATTCTGTTCATACTTTTGCAAATGATCCTGAAAGAGGAATATTTATACTGACATTTCTATTTATTCTTATTTTTTTATCTGTGATATTATTTTTTAGTTATCAGGAAAATGATAAAAATGCTCAAAATCAAATACACGTCTTTAGTAAAGAAACTTCAATTTTAGTTAACAACTGGTTTATGATGTATTTTTTATCAGTAGTTTTGATAGGAACAATTTATCCAATTTTCATAGAAGTTTTAATTAATGAAAAGATATCTATTGGACCACCTTTTTATAACAAACTTTTAATCCCTTTTTTAATACCTTTCTTGATTTTTATGTCTATTGGACCAAATTTTAGATGGATAAAGGATAATTTTAAAAAAATTAATTATTTAAGAATATTTTTATTTATAATTTGTTTATCTTTATCTTACTTTATAATTAAAGATACGTCTTTAAGTATATTAATTTCTACAATATTTGGTGGATCTGCAATTTATTTGTTTTTAATAACAGTTAAAGATTTATTTAGAAAAAAATTACTTATTGCACAATCAATCTCTCATTTTGGATTTAGTTTATTTATATTAAGTATTTTGTTTAATTCTATATTTTCTAATGAATTTTCAGCTAACATGAAAGTTGGAGAAGAGCTCAAATATAAGAATGAAAGTATTAAATTTTTAAATCTTAAAACATTTGAAAAAGATAACTACAAGTCTCTAGTTGCTAATTTTGAAATTGTTAATAATAATAGCTCAGTATCTATGTTTCCTGAAGTTAGGATATATAATGAACCAAATATTCTTACAAGTGAAGCAGATATTATTACTTCAGCATTTGCAGACAAATTTATAGTGATGAATTTAATAAAAGGAGAAGAAATTTTTAATGTTAGATACCAAACAAAACCTTTTATGATTTGGATTTGGATGTCTACAATTTTGATTGCCCTTGGGGGTTTAGTAAGTCTTTTTAAAAAAAAATATGAATAAACAAATTAAATTTATTTTAATATTTTCTTCACTATTGTTTATTTTTATTATATTTTTTTTTGGATTAAATAAGTCAAACATTTACTCTCCAAATAAAGTCACCAATACTGAGATATCTAATTTTGAAAGTAGAGAATTATTTTCTAATCAAAAAATTAACGCTTATGAATTAATTCAGAGTTCAGATTACTCATTAATTAATATTTGGGCATCCTGGTGCTTACCTTGCAGAGATGAACACCCAATTTTAATTTATCTCCAGGATAAAAAGAAACTAAATTTAATTGGGATTAATTATAAAGATAAAAAGAAAAATTCTATTAAATTTTTAAATGAGCTTGGGAATCCATATGATACAATTATAGTTGATAAAAATGGTTTGATATCAGTTTCTCTTGGAGCTTACGGAGTACCAGAAACATATTTAGTAAATAGAAATTATAAAATATTAAAAAGATATGTTGGTCCTTTAAATCAAGAAAATGTTACTGAATTATTTGAAATAATAAATGAAAATCTTTAAAATATTTTTTATTATATTTTTTTTTTTGTATATTTTTAATATCACCTCACATGTTCAAGCAAATCAGGATGTTGATAAGATATCTAAAAATTTAAGATGTTTGATATGCCAAGGGCAATCTGTTTATGACTCCCAATCTGATTTTGCATTAACAATTAAAATGTTAATAAAAAATAAACTTCAAGAAGGAGAGTCTGAAGATGAGATTTATGATTATCTTAAGACACTTTATGGTGAGTGGATTGTTTACGACCCAGAGTTTAATAAAAAAAATTTACTGTTGTGGGTATTTCCATTGATTTTGTTTGTATTTGGAGGTCTATTAATTTACAAAAAAGTGTTTATTAATGAGCATAAAAAATAAAGAATGCATATGACAAAAAAATTAAAAATTACTATTTATTTTATTTTTTCTTTTATTTTAATAAGTCCATCAATATCAGATGAGAATATAAATGATAATGAAATTAACTTTTATTCTGGTATGTTTGACTTTAGTGATGATGGTCAAAGAGCTTTATTGTTCGGTTTGCAACATCAAAATGAAAATTTGATTAGAGAAAGTGTACTGGGGGAAATTTCACCAGTCACAGGTTTTTTCTTAACTGAAAATCAGGCAGCTTATTTATATACAGGAATTCAAGCACATTATAATTTAGGCGATTTAGATTTTACACCTTCTTTTACGCCAGGATTATATCATGAAGGAGATGGAAAAGATTTGGGACATGTCATTGAATTTAAGACTGAAGTTCAATTTTCAATTAATACTTCAGCAGATACTAAATTTGGATTTTCTTATAATCATGTATCTAATGCTAGTTTAGGTAGTAAAAACCCTGGGGCTAATAGTTACATTTTCAATTTTTTCAAAAAATTCTAAACTTAGATATGAGATTAAAAGATTGTCATAATTTTAGTGATTTTAGAAAACTAGCAAAACAAAAATTGCCCTCACCAATATTTCATTATATTGATGGTGCCGCAGATGATGAAACTACTTATGCAAGAAATACCAGTGCCTTTGATGATGTTGATTTAGTTCCAAATGTTTTAAGAGGAGTCGAGAGTGTCGATTTATCAACTACAATATTTGGAAAAAAATTAGATTTACCTTTTTATCTTGCGCCAACTGCACTTCAAAGATTATTTCATTACGATGGTGAAAGAGCCGTAGGTAAGGCTGCACAAAAATATAATACCATGTTTGGTGTATCAGCTTTAGCAACAGTAAGTGTAGAGGAAATATCTTCTATGATTGATACTCCTAAAATGTTTCAGTTTTATTTTCATAAAGATAGAGGTTTAAATGACTCTTGTCTTGAGAGAGCAAAAGCAGCAAAATTTGATGTAATGGCTTTAACAGTTGATACCATAACAGGTGGCAATAGAGAAAGAGATTTAAGAACTGGTTTTACATCTCCTCCTAAACTAACATTATCAAGTTTATTTAGTTTTGCCTCAAAACCAATGTGGGGAATTAATTATTTGACAAAAGGTAAGTTTGAATTACCTCATCTACAAGATTTTGTTAAAATGGGTACAAGTACTAATTCTACTATTGGAGACTATTTTTCTACAATGTTAGACCAATCTATGAATTGGAAAGATGCTGAAAATCTTTGTTCTAAATGGGGTGGTCATTTTGCATTGAAGGGAGTAATGAGTGTAGATGATGCTAAGAGAGCAGTTGATATTGGATGCACAGGTATAATGGTTTCAAATCATGGTGGAAGACAATTAGATGGTTCAAGATCTCCTTTCGATCAACTAGCTGAAATTGTTGATGCAGTCGGTGATAAGCTAGATGTAATTTGCGAAGGTGGAATTCATCGAGGAACTCATATGCTCAAAGCATTATCATTAGGTGCAAAAGCATGCTCAGGAGGCAGACTATATCTTTATGCTCTAGCAGCTGGAGGACAAGCTGGTGTTGAAAGAGCTATGGAGAAGTATAAGTCTGAACTAGTTAGAGATATGAAGTTGATGGGATGTAAAAGTATATCTGATTTAAATAGAAATAATTTAAGATTTAGATAAATTTTTCTTTTTATATGAACTTAAAAGACTGCCATAATTTTAGTGATTTTAGAAAACTAGCAAAAAAAAAATTACCCTCACCAATATTTCATTATATTGATGGTGGTGCAGATGATGAATCTACTTTAAGAAGAAATACAGACTCTTTTGATGATTGTGACTTAGTTCCAAATGTCCTTGCAAGTGTTGGTAAACCAGACTTATCTACAACTTTATTTGGAAAAAAAATTGATATGCCAATTTTTCTTTCCCCTGCAGCTATGCAAAGACTTTACCATCCTGACGGAGATAAAGCTTCAGCAAGAGCAGCTGAAAAGTTTGGAACTTTTTATAGTATGTCTTCAATGGGAAATAATACCATTGAAGAAGTATCTAATATTTCAAGCGGTCCGAAATTATTTCAACTATATGTTCATAAAGACCGATCAATTTCGGATGATTTAATTGAAAGGTCAAGAAGATCTGGTTTCGATGCAATGTGTTTAACAGTAGACACTTTGGTTGCTGGAAATAGAGAGAAAGATCATAGAACAGGATTTACTACTCCACCAAAGCTAACATTACAAAGCCTCATAAGTTTTGCAATGAGACCTGGATGGGTGTTTAACTATCTAACTGGAAAAAAATTTGAATTATCAAATGTTAAAAAAAAAACAGATAAGGGTACAAATATATCTAAGTCAGTTATCGAATATATTAACGAACAATATGACCCTGCTATGGGATGGAAGGATGCTGAGTATTGCGCAAAAAAGTGGAATGGGCCCTTTGCGCTTAAAGGAGTTATGTCTATCGAAGATGCAAAAAGAGCCATTGATATTGGTTGCACAGCTATTATGGTTTCAAATCATGGTGGAAGGCAACTTGATGGATCAAGATCTCCTTTTGATCAGGTTAAAGCAATCTCAGATGCAGTCGGTGATAAATTAGAAATTATATTAGATGGAGGAGTAAGAAGAGGCACTCATGTCATAAAAGCTATTGCTGCAGGAGCAAAGGCATGTAGTTTTGGCAAAATGTTCCTGTTTTCTTTAGCCGCAGGTGGTCAACAAGGTGTTGAACGTCTATTGCAAAATATGCATGATGAAATTCATAGAAATATGGTATTGATGGGATGTAAAAATTTAAAAGAATTAAATAGTTCAAAATTAATTTATAGAAAATAAATTGGAGAAATAATGAAATTAGCACAAAGCTTAAATAGATTAGGTACAGAAACAGCTTTTAGCGTACTTGCTGAAGCTAAAAAGTTAGAGGCTCAAGGCAAACCAATGATACATTTAGGTTTAGGGCAACCAGATTTTAAAACACCAAAGCATGTAGTTGATGCAGCAAAAAAAGCATTAGATGATGGCCACCACGGTTATGTAATGTCAAATGGGATACCTGAGTGTAGGCAAGCTGTAACAAGATGGATTAAAAAACGTTATAATGCTGATGTGGGTTTTGAGAGAATATTAATTATGCCTGGTGGAAAACCAACCATGAGTTATGCTATTCAATGTTTTGGTGAGCCAGGTGCAGAAATAATTCATCCAACTCCAGCTTTTCCAATTTATGAGTCAATGATCAATTATACAGGTTCAACTGCAGTACCGTATGATTTAACTGAAGATAAAGATTTAAAATTTAGTGCAGATAAAATTCTTCCTTTGATTACAGATAAAACTAGATTATTAATTTTGATAAATCCAAACAATCCTACAGGAAGTTTCGTTGACAAACCAGAAATTGATAAGTTGGCAGAAGGTCTAAAAAAATATCCTCATGTGACTATATTAAGTGATGAAATTTATAGTAGACAAATTTTTGATGGAAAAGAAATGCCATCATTTTTTCATTATCCAGAATTAAGGGATAGATTAATTGTACTTGAAGGTTGGAGTAAAGCTTACTCAATGACAGGATGGAGATTAGGATGGAGTTTTTGGCCAGAAAACTTAGTTGAACATGTAAATAAATTATTAATCAATAGTGTTTCATGTGTTAATGCTGCCGCACAATTCGCAGGGATAGCTGCTTTAGATGGTCCAGACGATTCAATTCATGAAATGATGGAAAAATTTACAGCAAGAAGAAAACTTATACATGAGGGATTAAATAGTTTACCTGGTGTAGAATGTAGTTTACCCGGAGGTGCCTTTTATGCATTTCCTAAAGTAATTGGGACAGGAATGAATGGTGCTGAATTTTGCAAAAAAGCTATGCATGAGGCAGGCGTTGCAATAGTTCCAGGGACAGCTTTTGGTAAGAGTTGTCAAGATTATGTAAGATTTAGTTTTGCAGCGTCTAGAGATAACATTTCACAAGCACTTGAGAACATAAAAAAAATGCTTGGTTAAGTTTATTTTTTAAATAAGCCTGATATAATAAATCTTATGTTTAATGCTACTTGTCAATCAGAGCTTAAAGAGTTTTTAAAAGATAGAATATCATTATCAGAATCCACAAGAGCAAATTATGCTAGAGGTGAAGATACATACGATCCAATTTTGTCACAAGCTGTGGTGTTTCCAGAAAGTAATGAAGAAGTTTCTAAAATTTTAAAGATCTGCAATAAATATAAAATGCCTGTAGTTCCTTTTGGAACTGGAACTTCACTTGAGGGAAACGTAGTAGGCAATGAAAATGGCATAACTATATCTTTAGAAAAAATGAATAAAGTTTTAAGTGTGAATGTTGAGGATTTTGATTGCAGAGTTCAAGCGTGCGTCACGAAAGAACAAATAAATGATTATTTAAGAGAAGATGGAGTTTTTTTCCCAATCGACCCTGGTGCAAATGCTGCTATAGGAGGTATGGCTGCAACTTCTGCTTCTGGGACAATGGCTGTTAAATATGGAACTATGAAAACTGTAATCTCAGGTCTTACAGTTGTCTTGCCTAATGGTGATATTATAAATACTGGTAGCAGAACTAAAAAAACTTCTGCAGGTTATAATCTAACAAATCTGTTTATTGGTTCAGAAGGTACGTTGGGTATAATCACTGAAGTTCAATTGAGATTATCTCCTATACCAGAGAGTATAATGGCTGCAGTATGTCATTTTCCGACTTTAGAAAATGCAGTTCAAACTGCCCAACAAGTTATTCAATATGGCGTTCCAATTGCAAGAATTGAGATGCTTAATAAAGATCAAATGGGAATTAGTATTAATTATTCAAAATTGAAAGATGTTGAAGCAGTGCCAACATTATTTTTTGAATTTCATGGATCTGAGTCATCTAACAATGAGAATATTAAAATTGTAGAGGAAATATCAAAAGATAACAATGGCAGTTCTTTTAAGTGGGCTAAAGATTTAGAAGATAGGAACAAACTTTGGCAAGCAAGATGGGATGTGTACTATTCAGTGAAAGCTTTAATTAAAAATGGAAGAGTTTATTCAACAGACATATGCGTTCCTATTTCAAACATAACTGAATGTGTAAATTTTGCAGAAGAACAAGCAAAAAAATTTGGACTTAGAGCTCCAATGGTGGGCCATTTAGGTGATGGAAATTTTCATGTGGTTTTACCTTACGATCCAGCAAAAAAAGAGATGTATAAAAAAATAAGAGAATTTAACGATTTGTTAATTAAAAAAGGATTAGAATTAAATGGAACAATCACAGGTGAACATGGTGTGGGACTCCATAAAAAAGAATACCTTCTAGAGGAACATCCTGATAATATTCCTGTTATGAAATCAATTAAAAGAACAATAGATCCAAATAATATTATGAATCCTGGGAAGATTTTTGATTTAAATTAATAATTAATATGAAAAAAATTTTAGTTACAAGAAAACTACTCAAAGAATGTGAAGAAAAAGCTTCAAAAATGTTTGATGCAAATTTAAATAGTAACGATGAATTATATTCACAAAATAATGTAATTGAAATGAGCCAAGGTTGTGATGGTATACTTAGTTCATTAACAGATAAAATGGACGCTGAAACAATAAATAAATTACCGGAAAGTATAAAAATTATTTCAAACTTTGCAGTAGGTTTTGGTAATATTGATTTAGAAGCTGCAAAGAAAAGAGGGATAGCAGTTACAAATACACCTGATGTATTAACTGATGCAACAGCAGAAATTGGGATATTATTGATTTTAGGTGCATGTAGAAGAGTTCCAGAAGGTATTCAAGGTGCAAAAGACTGTAATTGGAAATGGTCAGCAGATTATTTAATAGGCAAGCAACTAACTGGAGCAAGATTAGGAATTTTAGGAATGGGAAGAATTGGACAAAAAATTGCTCGTATAGCAAAATCACTAGGCATGATTATACATTATCATAACAGATCAAAACTTAGCCCCGATAATGATAATGGTGCAACTTATCATGATACTCTTAAAAGTTTAATGTCAGTCTCTGATGTATTATCAGTTTGTTGTCCTGCATCAAACGAAACTATAAATCTTATAAATAAAGAAACTTTAGAATATCTACCAAAAGGAGCTGTAGTAACCAATGTAGCTAGAGGTGACATTGTAGATGATGAAGCTCTGATTGATGCTCTTGAAAGAAGAAAAGTATATGCTGTTGGTCTTGATGTTTATAAAGGAGAACCAAATTTAAATCCTGGATATCTAAAATATAAACAAGCTTTCATTCTACCTCATTTAGGTAGTGCGACTAAAGAGACTAGAACTGCAATGGCAAATTTAGCAATAGATAATATTGAAGAGTATTTCAAAACAGGTAATTGTAAAAATAAAGTTAATTAATAATATCTTACAATCTCAGATTGAAGTTCAAAATGGTCTTTTTTTAATGACTCTAATAATCATTTATGCTTAAATTATAGAAGTTATAACTAAATAAGAGAGGAAATAATAATGATTAAAGATAAAAATCTTAAGAAGGGAAAAACACCTTCAAGACGTAAGTTCTTTAAAGCAGCAGCAGTAACAGGTGCGGCAGCAGCAACAGCTGTAGCTATGCCAAATGTTGCTTTTGGTGCTCCAGTCACTTTAAAGATGCAAGCAGCTTGGCCATCAGGCGCTAACATCTTTTTTGAAATGGCAGGAGACTATGCAAAAATGGTTAGCGACATGTCTGGTGGATCACTAAAAATTGATCTTCAGCCAGTAGGTGCAGTTGTTAAAACTTCTGAAATCGGAGCAGCAGTAAGTGATGGTAACTTAGATATGGGTCACTGGGTGACAGCATATTGGTATGGTAAAAATCCTGCAGCTTCACTTTTTGGAACTGGTCCTTCATATGGAATGTCATCCCAAGAAGTTATGGGATGGATGGAATATGGTGGAGGAAGAAAATTATATGAAGAAGCAGTTGCTTCTGTTGGATTCGATTATGTTGGATTCTTTCATATGCCTATGCCAGCACAACCATTTGGTTGGTTTAAAAAGAACGTAACAAAAGTTTCTGACGTTAAAGGAATGAAATATAGAACTGTTGGTTTAGCGACTAACGTTTTAACTGCAATGGGAATGGTAGTAAGACAATTACCAGGTGGAGAAATCCAACCAGCAATGAAAACTGGTTTGATTGATGCTGCAGAGTTCAACAACCCAACTTCAGATTCACAGTTTGGAATGCAAGACGTATCTAAACACTATCATCTTGGTAGTTTTCACCAATCTCAAGAAATGTTTGAGATACCAGTGAACAAGAAAAGATACAATAGCCTTTCACCTGCTCATCAAGCTATCTTGAGAAATGCTGCTTACGCTGCAAACTCTGATAACTACTTTAAGGCTTTAGTTAGATATTCAGCTGACTTAGCTAAATTGATGAATGAGCATAAGGTAAATGTATACCAAACATCTGACGCCATCTTAGCTGAACAGCTAAAAGGATGGGATAAAATAGTTGCAGAGTTTTCTGGGAAAGATCCTTTCTTCAAGAAAATAATCGACTCTCAAAAAGCATATGCTAAGAGAACTATGAAGTATCTGTTGATGAATCAACCGAACTACAAATTAGCTTATGAAAATGAGTTTGGTCCAATTGCAAAAGTTAAAATTTAATTAGCTTTTAAAGATTAAAATTAAGGGGGTTTAAAAACCCCCTTTTTTTTTGCTCAAATTTATTATACTTTAGAATTATGATGTCATCTTACATTAGATTTGCAGATACACTGAGTACATCAATGGGAAAAGCTTTTTCATGGTGTATTGTTATTTTAATGGGAGGAACTGTTTATGAAGTAGTAATGGCATACGCATTTAATAAACCAACTTTATGGAATTTTGATTTTAGTATGCAAATGTACGGAGCTATATTAATGATGTCAGGTGCGTATTGTCTAGCAACAGAAGCTCATGTCAGAGGTGATGTAATTTACAGATTGTTTAGTCAAAGAACGCAAGCATGGATAGATTTAGTGCTTTATTTCATTTTCTTCTTTCCAGGAGTTATAGCCTTAGCATTTTATGGATATGAATATGCTGCTCAGGCTTGGAAAATAAAAGAAACTAGTTGGAGTAGTCCTGCTCAAATTCAAATTTATATGGTAAAATCTATGATACCTGCTGCAGGCGTCATGTTAGTTATTCAGGGAGTAGGTGAAGTATTTAGATCTATTATTTGTATCAAATCTGGAAAATGGCCTTCGAGAATGGTAGTTGCAGAGGAAACAGATGAAATGTTAATGAGAACATCACAAGAGGAAGATAAAAAAAATGTTATTTAGTCTTACCAATCCAGAAGTAGCAATTTTAATGATGGGAGTATTTTTATTTTCAGTGTTGTTAGGTTTTCCAATAGCGTTCACTTTAATGGCTATGGGAATAGGTTTTGGTTACTATGCTTATTATGATCCAGTTTTAATGGATCATCTTTTTGATAATAGAATATTTTCTTTATTTGTTAAAAATACTTATACAGTAATGGATAACAATGTGCTCACAGCAGTTCCGCTTTTCTTATTTATGGGATATTTAGTTGAGCGTGCGGGAATTGTAGCAAAATTATTTTTTGCTATTAGACTTGCAGCACATAAATTGCCAGCATCTATGGCTGTAGCAGCTCTAATAACTTGTGCCTTATTTTCCACTGCAACAGGAATTATAGGAGCTGTGGTAACTTTGATGGGTTTACTGGCTTGGCCAGCAATGGTCAAAGCTGGATATGACAAAAAATTTGCATCAGGAATAATTTGCAGTGGTGGATGTTTAGGAATTTTAATTCCTCCAAGCATTATGTTGATTGTCTATTCTGTAATTGCTCAATTATCACCTTTAAGATTATTTGCAGCCGCAATTTTTCCAGGATTGATGTTAGCAGGATTGTATATTGCTTATGCAGTTTTTAGAGCATGGCTTAATCCTTCTATAGCTCCAAGACCTCCAGCAGAGGATATTCCACCGAGAGCAGAAATTTTAAAAGAGGTATTGGTTTCATTTGTTCCTTTATTTGGATTAATAATGTTAGTTCTTGGAACAATTTTAGCAGGAATTGCTACTCCAGCCGAAGCAGCGGCAGCAGGAGCATTTGGTGCAATATTATTATCTTGGTTTTATAAAACTTTAAAATGGCAAAACTTTAAAGAGTCTGTGTTTTTAACAGCAAAAACTACTGCAATGATTATGTGGTTGTTTATTGGATCTTGGACTTTTTCCTCTGTCTTTTCTTATTTAGGAGGACATGAGGTATTTGAACATTTCTTCACATCTATAAATATAACTACTTGGCAATTTTTGGTTATAACTCAAATTATAATTTTCCTTTTAGGATGGCCTTTAGAGTGGACAGAAATTTTAATTATATTTGTGCCAATTTTTTTACCATTGCTTGAAATATTTCAGGTTAATCCATATTTCTTTGCTATGTTAATTGCTTTAAACTTACAGACCTCGTTTCTAACTCCACCTATGGCAATGTCTGCCTATTATTTAAAAGGTGTTCAAAAAACAAATGTTGAACTAATGGAGATATTTAGAGGCATCATGCCATTTTTAGCCATAGTTATTTTTGGAATGTTTTTAATGTATATGTTTCCTGGTATTGCTTTATGGTTGCCAGAAGTATTGTTCGCTGACTAAAAAAAAATGATTGATATATTTTCGTTAAGTGTTGAGGAAATAGCCTTAAAAATTAAAGAGGGTCAATTAACCTCTGTTGAGATTTGTGAAAAATATATTGAAAGAATAAATAAATTTGAAAAAGATGTAAAAGCTTGGGCGCACTTTGATAAAAAAATTTTATTAGAGAAAGCAGCTGATGCTGATGAGCATAGAAAATCTGGAAAAACAGTTGGCTCACTTCATGGAGTTCCTGTGGCTATTAAAGATATAATTGGAACTGTAGATATGCCAACCGAATGTGGAACACCGATAAGAAAAGGTAAATCTTATTCACAAAATGCTGAGATAGTTGAACTTTTACATTCAGCAGGGGCAATTGTTATGGGCAAAACAGCTACATCTGAATTGGCATATCTTGGACCACCAAAAACTACAAACCCTCACGATTATTCTCGAACTCCAGGTGGTTCTTCAAGTGGATCCGCAGCTTCTGTTGCTTCATTTATGACCCCACTTTCAATTGGATCACAAACAGGTGGATCAGTTATTAGACCTGCTTCTTACTGTGGTGTTGTAGGTTATAAACCAAGTTATGGTCTAATTTCAAGAAATGGTGTTTTGAAAACTTCATATATACTTGATCATATAGGTATGTTTGGAAGAAAAGTCGAAGATGTAGCATTATTAGCAAAGGTTTTAATTAAAAAAGATCGTCATGATCCAGCTACCATTTATTATTCAGCTGAAAATATGTTGGAAGAAACAAAAAAAGGACCATTGTTTGAACCAAAATTTATTTTTTATAAGTCAGATTATTGGAAAATAATTGATAAAAAATCTAGGGAGTCATTTGAATATTTTATTAAGTCATTTAAAAATATAGAAGTATTTGATACACCTTCATATTTTAAAGAAATACATCAGTATCATCAAATTATTCATGAAACAGATTTAGCTAATAATTTTGCATTGTATTATAAAAAATATAAAAAAAAATTATCTAAATATATGCAAACAGCTATAGCAAAAGGTAACAAGCATTCAGCAAAAGAATATACAGAGGCAGTTGATTTTAAAAAAAGAAGCTTAGAATCATATCAAGAAGTTTTTGAGGATTATCATGGAGTATTGTCCCCTTCTAGTCCTGGTGTTGCTCCAAAAGGTTTAAAGAGTACAGGAACTGCTGAATTTAATAAAGTATGGTCTTATCTAGGCTTACCTTGTATATCCCTTCCTGTACTACAAGGAGAAAATAATTTGCCATTAGGAGTACAATTAGTAGGTAATCTTTATGATGATCATAGATTTTTAGGGGTTGCTAATTGGTTAGAAAAGGAATGTAATAATTAAAATGCAAAAACTTACAACATTTCTAGGATGTTTACTTGCAATAGCTTTTTTAGTTGGTCTTGCATTTACATTAACCAGATCATCGATGATAGGTTTTTTCGACGTATTACCTGTTTATATTTTAATGGGTATAGCAATTTTTATGATGGTCTTTGAAGCATTTTTCGATAAAAAATAATTTCAAGAATCTTGAGTAAAAGTTCAAATAGCCCATTAGCTTTAGCACTATTATTAATTCAACCAATTTTTATGGCAAGTAATTTAATTGTTGCAAGAGGTGGTGTAGAATATGTGCCCCCTATTTCATTAGCATTTTGGAGATGGACATTAGTATTTATAATATTATTAATTTTTAATTTTTATTTTTTAAAAGATAAACTTCGAGTAATTAAAAAAGAGTTTTTTAAACTTTTTTTTCTTGGAGCAATGGGCTGTGGAGTTTGTGGAGCATTCCCATTTTTAGCAGGTAAGACAACTACCATAGTTAATATGGGCATAATTTATACATCATCTCCGATTTTTATAATTTTAATTTCATCCTTATTTTTTAGAGAAAAGATAAATTATTTAAAAATTATTGGTCTTATATCATGTTTAATAGGTGTATTTATTATTATAATTAAAGGGGATATTTCTTTTTTAATAAACCTTAAATTTACTATGGGAGATTTATGGATGTTAGGAGCTGCTATTGGCTGGGCTCTTTATTCTATATATCTTTTTTATTGGAAATCAGAATTAGCAGTTTTTCCAAGATTTACTCTAATTGCATTTTTTGGTGCTTTAAGTCTTTTGCCATTCTATATTTTAGAAGAAAATTTTTTATTAAAAACTAATTTTGATAATAATTTTCTATTTTGGGTTTCCTTTGCTGCGATTTCACCAGGTATAATTGCTTTTAGTTTATATACATTAACACAAAAATATTTAGGTGCATCAACAACTGGCTTTACTTTATATTTATTTACGGTTTATGGTGCATTCTACGGCATATTTCTATTTCAAGAGAAATTAGAGTTATTTCATTATATTGGTACCATTCTAGTATTTATTGGAATATTTTTAGTAAAGAAAAAAATTAAAAATGCCTAAAAGAATAAAAATGTTTTCAATTTTTTTAATAACATTAATATTAATTTATTTAACTATTTCATTAATTCTTTTTCTTTCACAAAGAAGTTTACTTTATCATCCTGTTGAAAATAATTATTTTGGTGACGATCTGAAAGTTAAAATTGAAAAAGTAAAAATTAATACAGAAGATAATCTAAATTTACTAGCCTGGTTTCATAAAAAAGATATTAAGAATTTTAAAACAATTTTATATTTTCATGGAAATGCAGGGGCCTTAGAAAATAGAATTCATAAAATTAATAAGTTTAAAGACATGAATGTAAATTTTTTATTATTGGCTTGGAGAGGATTTAGTGGAAATCAGGGCAAACCAACTGAACAAGGTCTGTATAAAGATGCAAAAGGAGCAATTAAGTGGTTAAATGAAAAAGGAATTGAAGATAAAAATATAATTATTTATGGTGAGTCTTTAGGAACAGGAATTGCAACCGAAGTCGCTCAAAACAAAAATTTTGCTGGTATTATTTTAGAATCTCCATTTACATCAATGGTAGATGCGGGAGCATCCAAATATCCAATATTTCCAATTAAACTTCTTTTAAAAGATAAATATGAAAGTAATAAAAAAATTAAAAAAATTAAATCACCCATATTAGTAATGCATGGTGAAGAAGACAAAATAGTTCCATTTTATATGGGTAAAAAGATATTTGAATTGGCTAATGAACCAAAATATTCCTATTTTCCAAAATATGATGATCATATGATGGAATTTAATCAAGAATTAATAAATACAATTGATAAATTTATTCTTAGTTTAAATTAAGACACATTCTAAACAAATAGTCTTCTTATTTAAGAAATATTATAAATATTATGAAAAGATTTATAATATTTTTAATTATAATTTTAATTTCCACTAATTTGCATGCAGAACAAAATGATATTGATAAAGAAGATTTTTTCTATATTGGGAAAATGGCATCACATAATGAAAAATTTACTCTTTATTTTAAAACTCGACAAAAAGCTATTTTAGCAAGAGGAGAAGAATATAATTATATTACCGATTTCCCTCAAGACTTATATATTTATAATCATCATACCAAGACTGATGAATCGCTCATTTCCTATGATTGGTTTCCATCAAGTGCAAAAAAAATAATTGAAAATTATGATTTTCCAGTTTTCCCTGAAGATTTTGCATATTATTTATTGAATGACAACAATACTCTCATAATGGTAAGCGCAATTAAAAATATAAATGCAAATTTAGTTTTTGATATTTCTAAAAGAAATTTAAAAAAATATGATGAAAAAAATAAATTAGAATTTATTATTTCATCTATAGCGAAAAAATGTGGTTATTTTAGTTTGAAAGAAACATATAATTGTAACTATTATAAACCCTTGATTTCAAATAATTTGATTAACTAATTTCAACAAAGGCTTCTGCAAACTTCTCAGCATTAAATATTTGAAGATCATCCTCTTTTTCTCCAAGTCCAAGAGCAATAATTGGAAGTTTATATTTTTTTGCTACTGCTATTAATATTCCTCCCTTAGCAGTTCCATCTAACTTTGTCATAATTAACCCTGTAATTGGAATGATTTTGTTAAATTCTTCAACTTGATTTATTACATTTTGACCCGATGTTGCATCAAGAATTAATAATACTTCGTGAGGAGCGTTTGGATCAATTTTTTTTGTAACATTTGCAATTTTTTTATATTCTTCCATCAAGTTTTTTTTATTTTGCAATCTTCCAGCAGTATCTATTAATACATGAGAAAATTTTCTTTTTATAGCTTCATCGATAGCTTTATACGCAACAGATGCAGGATCAGAACCTTGTGAAGATTTGATAATTTCTATATCAATTTTTTTAGCCCAATTTTCTAATTGTTCAATTGCAGCGGCCCTAAAAGTATCAGATGCAGAAAAAATAACTTTATTTCCATTAGATTTTAAAATTTTACCAATTTTTCCAATAGTAGTAGTTTTTCCTACACCATTTACTCCCGATACAAGAATAGCATTCAAATCTGTCTTATTTTTAAAAAAATTCTGGTTTTCTAAGGGAGACATTAAATCTAATATATAATTTTTAAGAATTAAATTAATTTCATCAGCTTTATTCTTGCTTGGGTCAATTTTTTTTTCAGCAATTATATTTTTAATTTCCTCAGATGCTTCCACACCCACATCACATTGAATTAAAAAATCTTCAATTTCATCTAGTGTTTTGTCGTCTATCTCTTTTTTAACAATTATCTCTTTTAATCCAGACTTAAGCGCAGAAGCACTTTTTTGAAATCCTGTTTTAAATTTATCAAAAATTCCCATTAAATTTTTAATGTTATCTCTTTTATATCAGATACAGGTCCAGTCATATAAATTTGACCATCACTTCTATCATAATCAATACTAAGGTTACCTTCCTTAAAATGAATATTACAATTATTATTTGTCAATTTTTTTTGGTATCCAGCAACAACTGTTGCGCATGCGGCAGTCCCACAAGCTTTTGTTTGTCCAGCGCCTCTTTCCCAAACATTTACTTTAATATTTTTATTATCGATGATTTGAGCAAAAGTAACATTAACTCTTTCAGGAAAATAGTTATGGCTTTCAATTTTTGGTCCTATATTTTTAATATCTATTTTTGAACAATCTTCAACAAAGAAAACAACATGTGGATTTCCAACATTTACACAAAACCCCATGCCATATTCTTTTTTTAAAAAATCTAATTCTAAAATTTTAGGATTTAATTCTTCACTTTTTAAAGGAATTTTATTCCAATCTTCAAATTCCGGAAAACCCATATTTATTTTAACTATTTTTTCACTTAAAATTTCTGCCTGTAATATTTTTTTTTCAGCACTTAATTTAATTAAATTTTGATTATTTTCTTTTGAAATTAAAAAAGCGACACATCTACTTCCATTTCCACACGCACCTACTTCAATGCCATCAGGATTATAAATAGTTATTGGAAAGGCACCTTTGATTTCTTTTTCAATAAATATGATTTGATCAAATCCAATATTATTTCTATTACCTATTTTTATTATTTCTTCTTTTGAGAGATTTACATCATCTTTTCTTCTATCAATAATGACAAAATCATTTCCTAAACCATCCATTTTATAAGCTTTCAATTCCATATAATAATATTTAACTTATTTATTGACTTTTTGAACCTCTATTATAGTTTATGGCAGTTTCCGCAAAATAAGCAATTTGCGGTGTCTTTGGCAACAAAGAGATCGACACCAGTCAGCGAGGGTTCGCCCACTGGTGCTTTTGCTGTTGGAATAAAATTATGTTTGAAAATTTGACAAATAAATTTGAAGAAGTTTTTTCTTCATTAAAAAAAGCACCTTCTCTTGATGAAAAGCAAGTTGATGAGGGACTGAGAGGCATTAGGCAGGCTTTGCTAGAGGCTGATGTAACCTTAGAAGTTGCTAAGCAATTTGTTGAAAATGTAAAACCCAAAGCACTTGGTACAGAAATTGTAAGATCTACATCACCAGGTCAGATGGTTGTAAAAGTAGTTTATGATGAACTTGTAAAGTTGTTAGGTGAAAAAAATGAAGAAATTAATTTAAACGCAGTACCACCAGTCCCAATGATGTTAGTGGGTTTACAAGGTTCTGGTAAAACAACTACCACAGCTAAATTAGCAAAATTTTTAGAAAATAATAAAAAAAAGAAAATCATGATGGTCAGTCTTGATATTTATAGACCAGCCGCTCAAGAACAGCTCAAGTCTCTTGGTGAAAAAAATAATATTTTAACTCTTCCAATAATAGAAGGTCAATTACCAGCTGATATTTGTAGAAGAGCAATTAGTGCAGCAAACTTAAATGGAGCAGATATTATTTTATTCGATACAGCTGGAAGAACACAAATTGATCTACAAATGATGAGTGAAATTAAGCAAATTGAAAGTATTATTAAACCTACTGAAACATTTTTAGTAGCAGATTCTTTAACAGGTCAAGTAGCTGCAGAAGTTGCAAAAGAATTTAAAAATACAGTTAATCTAACCGGTATAATCTTAACTAGAGCAGATGGAGACGCAAGAGGTGGAGCTGCTGTAAGTATGAAATATGTATCCAATGTTCCAATTAAATTTTTAGGAGTTGGGGAAAAAACAGAAAATTTTGAGGTTTTTCATCCTGATAGAATTGCAAATAGAATACTTGGAATGGGAGATGTTGTTTCTCTTGTTGAGAAAGCTACTCAAGATTTAAGTGAAGAAAATATAAAAAAAACTGAGGAAAATTTAAAAAAAGGAAGTTTCTCCATGAATGATTACTTAACTCAATTGAGACAAATGAAAAAAATGGGAGGTATAGAAGGTATCATGTCATTAATGCCAGGAGTATCTAAAGTAAAAAAACAAATGGATCAATCTGGAATAGACGAAACTATTATATCTCAGAATGAAGCAATAATTTTATCAATGACAAAAAAAGAAAGAGAAAATCCTAAAATTATAGATGGTTCTAGAAGAAAAAGAATTGCTAATGGCTCTGGTACAGATGTAGCCACTATCAATAAATTGTTAAAACAATTTAAAATGATGTCTGACATGATGAAAAAAATGTCAAAAGGAAACTTGAAAGGTATGACTGATAAAGGAATACCTCCAGAACTTTTTAATCAATTAAAATAAACAAAGGAGAAAAAATGTTAAAACTAAGATTATCTATGGGTGGAACAAAAAAAAGACCTGTATATAAAATTGTTGTTGCGGACAGTAGATTTGCAAGAGATGGAAGGTTTATAGAAAAATTAGGATTTTATAACCCTTTATTACCTAAGGAAAAAGAGGATAGAATAGGTTTGCAATTAGAAAGAGTTAAGTATTGGCTAAGTCAAGGTGCTCAACCAACCACAAGAGTTGCAAGAATTCTTGGAGAAAAACAAATTATACAAATGCCTAAGCAAGGAAATAATCCACATAAAGC
>CABYPZ010000010.1 GCA_902521005.1 uncultured Pelagibacteraceae bacterium | reverse complement strand
TAACTTAAAATCTAAATTAATTAAATATGTCACTAAATAAATCAAAAACAGTCGTTATTAAAATTGGCTCATCTTTATTAATTGATGAAAATAATCAAATCAGAAGAAAATGGTTATCTGCATTTGCTTTAGATATAAAAGAACTAAGTAAACAAAAAAAAAATATCATTATTGTTAGCTCTGGTGCAATAGCACTTGGATGTAAAAAGTTAAAACTTAAAAAATCTAATTTAAAAATTGATAAAAGCCAAGCCGTTGCATCTATAGGACAAATTGAATTAATGAATCTACTTAATAAAATTTTCAGTATTAAAAAAATCAATCTTTCTCAGATGCTATTAACGCTTGAAGACACAGAACAAAGAAGAAGAGCTATAAATGCAAAAAGAACCTTTCAAAATTTATTTCAGCTTGGATTTGTGCCTGTAGTAAATGAAAATGATAGTATAGCAACTTCTGAAATAAAATATGGTGATAATGATAGGTTGGCTTCTAGGGTTGCTCAAATATCTGGCGCAGATTGCTTAATACTTCTTTCAGATGTTAATGGTTTGTACACAAAAAATCCTAAATTATTTAAAGATTCAAAATTAATAAAAGAGATAAAAAATATAGATAGCAACATAGATAAAATTGCTAAAAAAAGTGTAAGTAATTATGGAACAGGGGGCATGAGAACTAAAATTGAAGCAGCAAAAATCTGCCAACTATCTGGTTGCTCAATGGCAATAGCTAATGGCCTTATAGAAAGACCAATTAAGAATATTTTAGAAAAAAATAATTGTACTTGGTTTTTGCCTAAAATTTCAAAATTAGATGCTAGAAAAAAATGGATTATAAGCTCTGTCTCACCAAAAGGAGATTTAATTATAGATGAAGGTGCAATTAACGCTCTTAAAAATGGAAAAAGTTTGTTAGCCGCTGGAATAAAAAAAGTTAATGGAATATTTAAAAAAGGCGATCATATAAGAATTTTAGATAAAAATTTTAGTGAATATGCTAGAGGATTAAGTTCTTTCTCCTCAAATGAAATATTAAAAATTCAAGGTCAACACTCAAGAAAAATTAGTGATTTATTGGGGTATATTTCAAAATCAGAGGTTGTTCATAAAGATGATATGGTAGAGGTTTAAGTTATGAAAGAGTTAATAAGAATAGGAAACAATGCAAAGAGAGCTTCACAAATTAAAGTCGATAAAGATTCTAAAAATAAAGTTTTAGAAAAATTTTTATTATTAATTGAAAAAAATAAGAAGAAAATTCTATCAGCAAATAAAAAAGATGTCTTTTTAGCTATAAAAAAAAAAATTCCAGAAAATTTAATTGATAGATTAAAATTAGATAAAGTAAAAATTGAGGGTATGCAAAAATCAATACATAAAATTAAAAAATTAGATGATCCTACAAATAAAATTATTGAAAGATGGAAAAGACCCAATGGTTTATTAATTAAACAGATATCAACACCTATTGGAGTAATAGGTATCATTTATGAGAGTAGACCAAATGTTACATCGGATATTTCAAGCCTATGTTTTAAATCAGGTAATGTTGTAATTTTACGTGGTGGATCTGAGGCAATTAATTCAAATCTAATTATTACAGAACTTTTTAGACAATCCTTAAAACTTAATAGAATTAATCAAAACTTTGTTCAAATAGTAAAGAATAAAAATAGAAAATCGGTAGACTATATGCTTTCTAATATGCAGAATTTTATAGATGTAATCATTCCAAGAGGTGGAAAAAATCTTGTTAAAAAAGTTCAAACTTTATCTAAAGTTCCTATAATTGGACACTTGGAAGGAATTTGTCATACCTATATAGACAAAGATGCTGATTTAAAAATGGCTATCAAAGTAGTTCATAACGCAAAATTGAGAAATACTAGCATCTGTGGAGCTACAGAAACTATATTGATGCATAAAAATATTGTTAAAAATTTTTGTAATCCTATTTTAAATAAATTAACTGAAAGTAATTGTGAAATAATTGGTGACAATATAATTAGAAAAACTTTTAAAGGTCCATCAAAAAGATCAAATAAAAAAAGTTGGTCTACTGAATATCTATCTTCAAAAGTTTCAGTTAAAACAGTGAATAACATCGATGAAGCAATCTATCATATTAATAAATTTGGAACCATGCATACAGACAGTATCATAAGTAAAAATAAAAAAAGTGCAGATTACTTTTTAAAAAAAATTAAAAGTTCGATAGCTATGCATAATACCTCAACACAATTTGCAGATGGGGGAGAATTTGGTTTCGGTGGAGAGGTAGGTATTTCAACAAATACTCTTCCACCTAGGGGTCCAGTTGGATTAAATCAACTGACCTCTTTTAAATACTTAGTTTTAGGCAATGGTCAAATTAGAAAATAAAAAAAAAATAGGAATTTTAGGTGGAACATTTGACCCTCCTCATAAAGGACATTTACAAATTTCTATTGAGGCAAAAAAAAAATATAAAATAAATAATATAATTTGGGCTATAACAAAAAAAAGTCCATTTAAAGAAAAAAGTTTGTTTAATCTTAAAAGAAGAATTGCTTTAGCCAAAAATTTTACAAATAAAAAGAAATATATTTCTGTTAGATTTTTTGAAGATAAAATAAATTCAAATAAAACTATTAATTTAATAAATCATATAGAAAAAAAATACAAAAATTACAAAATTTATTATTTGATGGGTGCAGATAATTTAATCACATTTCATAAGTGGCACCAATGGAAGTTAATTTCATCAAAATGTAATATATTGGTATTTGATAGGACTAATTATAAATCAAAATCACTTAATTCAGTAGCTTTTAGGAAACTTAAGAATGAAGGGTTAAAATTTATAAAATTTAAAAAAGTTAATATTTCATCTTCAAAATTAAGAAAAATTTGATAGGATTAAAATAATTAATGGATAAAATTTTGGATCTAAAGAAAATAGTAATTGAAAAATTAGATTCAAATAAAGCTTTAGATATTGTATCAATAGACTTATCAAATAAATCATCAATAGCTGATTACATGATTATTGCCAGCGGAACATCTTCAAGGCATATCCAAGCATTATCAGAACAGGTCTTAGAAGAATTTAAGAATAATGGCATTAAGAATTGTAAAATTGAAGGTTCTGAAAGTAGTGAATGGAAGCTTATTGATGGTATAGACTTAATTGTTCATATTTTTAATCCTGAAAAAAGAAAATTTTATGAAATAGAAAAAATCTGGTCAGAATTAATACCTAAAGAAAAAGTTATTATATGAGAACTATAATTTCATTTTTTTTTCTTATTTTGACTACAAACTTAAGTTTATCAGCAGATGAAGAAAGTATTTACGATAAAATTGACTTGTTTGGTGAAGTTTTAGATAAAATTAATAAAGAATATGTAGAGGAAGTAAACCAAAGTGATGCAATGGATGCAGCCATTAACGGAGTTCTTCAATCTTTAGATCCATATTCAGCATACATGTCTCCAGAATTATTCAAAGAAATGCAAACTGAAACTAGTGGTGAATTTGGTGGTTTGGGGATTGAAGTTGGTATGGAGGCAGGTGTTGTAAAAGTAATTTCTCCAATTGATAATTCACCTGCTGAACAAGCAGGAGTAAAAGCTGGTGACTATATTGTTAAAATAAATGGAGTTCAGGTTCAAGGAAAGACACTTACAGAAGCAGTTGAATTAATGAGAGGCCCAGTCGGAAGTCCAATTGAAATTACCATAAGAAGAATTGGTGAAAAAAAATCTTATGTATTTGAAATTATTAGAGAAATTATTGAGGTAAAATCAGTTAAATCAGAACTTAAAGATGATAAAGTTGGATATATTAGACTAACATCCTTTAATGAAAATAGTGCTGATCAAATAAAAGATATAGTTAAAAAATTTAAAAAAGAAAATAATATTGATAAATATATTTTAGATCTAAGAAATAATCCTGGTGGTTTACTCTCTCAAGCAATTAGAATTTCTGATTTTTTTTTAAATAATGGTGAAATTGTTGCAACAAAAGGAAGAAAATCCAATGAAAATAGAAAATGGTTTGCTAAAAAAGGTGATATTATTAATGGAGAAACGCTCTTAGTTTTAATTAATTATGGTTCAGCATCAGCTGCGGAAATTGTTGCGGGAGCACTTAAAGATCACAAAAGAGCTGTAATAGTTGGTGAAAATAGTTATGGTAAAGGATCGGTTCAATCAATTATACCTTTAAAAAATAAAGGAGCTATAAGATTAACAATTTCAAAGTATTATTTACCATCTGGAAAATCTATTTCTGGTAAAGGAGTTACGCCAGATATTGTGGTTGAAGAAGACTCTGATCTATTTAGAATTAATACTGAAAC
This sequence comes from uncultured Pelagibacteraceae bacterium, assembly GCA_902521005.1. Taxonomy (GTDB): domain Bacteria; phylum Pseudomonadota; class Alphaproteobacteria; order Pelagibacterales; family Pelagibacteraceae; genus Pelagibacter. The sequence continues at coordinate 32,073 of CABYPZ010000010.1, read as the reverse complement.
AGATAATCAGTTAGATTTTGCAGTAAAACTACTTAACGGATAAAAAATGTTGGATAAATTCAAAAATTTACCTTTGCGAAAAGGTGTTGGAGTTATTTTATTAAACTCAGAAAATAAAGTTTTTGTCGCAAGAAGAATAGATAACCCAAAAGATTTTTGGCAGATGCCTCAAGGTGGTGTAGATAAAAATGAGGATTTTTTAACCGCAGCTTTAAGAGAATTAAAAGAAGAAACTAGTATAGAAAATGTTGAATTAATTAAGGAACTTGATGGCATAACTACTTATGAGTTACCAGATAATTTATTAGGAATCATTTGGAAGGGTAAATATAGAGGCCAAGAGCAGAAATGGTTTCTAATGAGGTTTAAGGGTAATGAAAATGAGATCAACCTAAGAACAAAACATCCTGAATTTTTAGATTGGCAATGGATTGAGTTAGATAAAATTACAAAATATGTAGTTGATTTTAAATTAGATATTTACGAAATAATAAAAAATAAAGTTAACAAAATTATAAATTAATTTAATGATCTTAAAATATCAATTTTTTGATCAATTAAAAATTTTTTTTGATCATCAAGATCTTCCAGGCTTGTCTCCTTTTCTGAGTCTGAAATAATTTTATCAATTTTTTCTTTGCTTAGATCCGAAACTTTAATAATTGAACTAGTTAATATTGATAAGTTGTTTTCTTTAAACTCCAGTATACCATCTTCAATAAAATAACTTTCTTCCTCTGATTTTCTTAAAACTTTAATGATTCCAGGTTTTAAAAATGAAATTATTGGAATGTGATCTTTTAATATTCCCATCTCACCTTCAAATGCAGGTACAACCACCTCAGTCACATCTTCTTTTGAAAAAAAAGATTTTTCTGGATTTACTATTTCAACTTTAAATTCTTCACTCATTAAGCAACATCTTTTGCTAATTTTTCAGCCTTTTCTATTGCTTCTTCAATTGTACCAACTAAATAAAAAGCTGCTTCTGGTAAATGATCATACTCACCTTTGCATATTGCATCAAATCCCTTTATTGTCGACTCTAAGTCAACAAGTTTACCTGGAGATCCAGTAAAAACCTCTGCAACAAAAAATGGTTGAGATAAAAATCTCTGAATTTTTCTTGCTCTTGCTACTATTAATTTATCCTCTTCTGATAATTCATCCATACCCAAAATAGCAATTATATCCTGCAAAGATTTATATGTTTGAAGGATTTTTTGAACTTCTCTTGCTACTCTATAGTGTTCGTCTCCAACAATTCTTGGATCTAAAATTCTAGATGTAGAGTCTAGTGGATCTACTGCTGGATAAATTCCAAGCTCTGCAATCTGTCTAGACAATACAGTTGTTGCATCTAAGTGGGCAAAAGAGGTAGCAGGTGCAGGATCAGTTAAATCATCAGCTGGAACATAAATAGCTTGTACAGATGTAATTGAACCTTTGTTTGTTGTTGTAATTCTTTCCTGTAGATTTCCCATATCAGTTGCTAGTGTTGGTTGATATCCTACTGCCGATGGAATTCTTCCCAATAGAGCAGATACTTCTGAACCTGCCTGAGTAAATCTAAATATATTATCTACGAAAAATAATACATCTTGGCCTTCCTGATCTCTAAAATATTCTGCAACAGTTAATCCTGTTAACGCTACTCTTGCTCTTGCTCCTGGTGGTTCGTTCATTTGCCCGTAAACTAAAGCAGCTTTTGAACCTTCTCCATCAGGTTTTATTACTCCAGAGTCTATCATTTCATGATATAAATCATTACCTTCCCTTGTTCTCTCTCCAACTCCAGCAAAGACTGAGAAACCTCCATGAGCTTTTGCAACGTTGTTAATTAATTCCATTATAAGAACTGTTTTTCCTACACCTGCTCCACCAAATAATCCAATTTTTCCTCCTTTGGAATATGGTGCTAAAAGATCTATTACTTTAATTCCCGTAACAAGAATTTCAGTCTCGGTAGATTGATCATTAAAAGTTGGTGCAGGCCTATGAATAGGCCAGTTTTCTTTATTTTTAACCTCACCTTTTTCATCTATTGGCTCACCTATAACATTTATAATTCTTCCTAAAGTTTCTGGGCCAACTGGAACTTTAATTGGTGAACCTGTATCTGTAACTTCATCACCTCTTTTTAAACCTTCTGTAGCATCCATTGCTATAGTTCTGACGCTTGACTCTCCTAAATGCTGAGCCACCTCTAGTACCAGTCTATTACCAGCATTATTACATTCTAGAGCTGTTAAAATTTCTGGTAGATCTCCATCAAATTTTACATCTACTACCGCACCAATAATTTGTGTTATGTTTCCTTTTTTCATAATTATAAACTTTCTGCTCCTGATATAATTTCAATTAGTTCTTTTGTAATTGCTGCTTGACGGCTTCTATTGTATTGAATAGTAAGCTTATCAACCATTTCACCTGCGTTTCTAGTAGCATTATCCATAGCACTCATTCTAGAACCTTGTTCGCTAGCTGAATTTTCTAACATTGCTTTAAAAATCTGTGTAGAAATATTTTTTGGTAGTAGGTTACTCAAAATTTCATCTTCCTCAGGCTCAAACTCATAACTTTCATTATTAGTTTGATCCTTTTCACTTTCAGATTTCAAAGGTATAATTTGTTGTTCTTGTGGAATTTGGGTTATTACATTTTTAAATTGATTATAAAAAATAGTACAAACGTCAAATTCTTCTTTTTGAAATTTTTCTATTATTATTTTTCCTACTTTATTTGCATCAAAATAATTAATATTTTTTGAATCTTTAAAAGATAATTTTTCAATAATATTGTTCTTATATTGTCTTTTTAATTGATCATAACCTTTTGAACCAACTGTGATAATTTTCAATGATTTATTTTCATTTAATATTTTCTGAAAGAATAACTTTGCTTTCTTAATAATATTTGAGTTAAATCCACCACAAAGACCTCTATCAGAAGTCAATACTACACATAAATGGGTTTTCTCTTGTCCAGTTCCCTGCAGAAGTTTTGGAGCGTTTTCTTTATCCGATACTGAGCTTGAAAGATTGAGAATAATTTTGTTCATTTTTTCTGAGTAAGGTCTTCCTCTTTCTGCATTTTCTTGTGCTCTTCTTAGTTTTGCTGCAGCAACCATTTTCATAGCCTTTGTTATTTTTTGTGTAGACTTAACACTTGAAATTCTTTTTTTTAAATCGTCTAAACTGGCCATTACTTTTACTTGGAACTTTCTTTATGTTGCTTGATTAATTCTACTAAAACTTTTTCAGAGTCTTCCTCAAGTTTTCCTGTGTTAGAAATTGCATCTATAATTTCTGGTTTTTCTGATTTACATTTAGCAATAATTTTTGTTTCAAAAGATGCTATGTCCTTTAGGTCTACATCGTCTAAATATCCTTTTACTCCACAAAATACTGAAATAACCTGTTCAGCTACCGTCATTGGAGAATACTGTTTTTGTTTCAAAAGTTCAGTTAACTTTGAACCCCTATTTAAAAGTTTTTGAGTTGAAGCATCTAAGTCGGATCCGAATTGAGCAAATGCTGCCATTTCTCTATATTGTGCTAGTTCTAGTTTCATAGAGCCTGAAACCTTTTTCATTGCCTTTGTTTGAGCAGATGATCCGACTCTAGAAACTGATAAACCTACGTTTATTGCTGGTCTTATACCTTGGTTAAATAGATTTGTTTCTAGAAAAATTTGTCCATCTGTAATGGAGATTACATTTGTTGGTATAAATGCAGACACATCTCCACCTTGAGTTTCTATAATAGGTAGCGCAGTAAGCGAACCTCCTCCATGTTCATCGCTCAATTTAGCAGCTCTTTCCAAAAGTCTGCTGTGTAAATAAAATACATCTCCAGGGTAGGCTTCTCTTCCAGGGGGCCTTCTTAAAAGTAATGACATTTGTCTATATGCAACTGCTTGTTTTGACAAATCATCATAAATTATTAGTGCATGCATACCATTATCTCTAAAAAATTCTCCCATAGTGCAACCAGTGTAGGGTGCTAAAAATTGTAAAGGTGCAGCATCTGATGCTGTTGCAGCAACTATAGTTGTATATTCCATTGCTCCTGCCTCTTCTAATGTTTTCTCAATTTGTCTAACAGTTGATCTCTTTTGTCCAATAGCAACATAAATGCAATATAATTTTTGTTTTTCATCTCCAGAATCGTTGATTTTTTTTTGATTAATGATTGTATCTATTGCAACTGCAGTTTTTCCTGTTTGTCTATCTCCAATAATCAGTTCTCTTTGCCCTCTTCCAATTGGAACTAAACTGTCTACAGATTTTAAACCAGATTGCATTGGCTCACTAACTGATTTTCTTGGAATAATACCTGGAGCTTTAACTTCTACTCTACTTCGTTTTACTCCTTTATCTAAATTTCCTTTACCGTCTATTGGATTTCCTAATCCATCAACTACTCTTCCCAAAAGTTCTTTACCTACTGGTGTATCTACGATTGCACCAGTTCTTTTAACTGTATCTCCTTCTTTTACAGCTCTATCATCTCCAAATATAACAACGCCTACATTGTCACTTTCTAAATTTAATGCCATTCCCTTTGATCCATCAGCAAACTCAACCATTTCTCCAGCTTGAACGTTATCTAATCCATAAATTCTGGCGATTCCATCTCCTACAGACAAAACTTGCCCAACTTCAGTTACTTCTGCTTTATCTCCAAATTTTTTGATCTGTTCTTTTAAAATCTTAGTTACTTCTGAAGGATTAATTTCCATTTATGCCTCTATCATTTTATTTTCAATTTGTTGCAATTTATTTTTTACAGATGTATCGATCATTATACTTTCAACTTGCATAATCAATCCACCAATTAAACTTGGATCAAATGTATAATTCAGTTTTACTTCTGAACCAAAATTTTTTGATAAATCACTTTTAATATTATTAATTTCATCATTACTTAATTCCTTTGCTACTGATAACTTAGCAGTTATTTCACCTCTATTTTTTGAACATGTATCGATAAAACCTTTTAATATTTTTTCTACATAAAAAAACCTTCTTTTGTTTATCAAAAAACTTATAAATTTTTTGAGTAAAATATTTAATCTAAATTTTTCAAATATTAAATTTATAATGTTTAATTGCTCATCTTGTTTGCAAGTTGGATCTTTAATTAAAAAATTGAAATCAGTGCTTTTGGAAATTAAATTGATAAAAACTTGAACATGTTCCTCTACTTCTTTAAGAATATTTGCCTCAGAAGCTAGTTCATACAAAGCCTGTGAGTAGCTTTTCGCAGATGAATCTGAAAAACTATTTTTTTTGCTCAATTTTAATCCTTATTGTGAGAATTTATTAAATTTTGAGTTTAATTAACATATGATATTCATCTCTTCAAGCGACTCATTGTGCAAAAACCCTTTAATTTAGCACTTAATTGAAGCTAATTGGATCAACATCAACCACGAGTTTTATTTCATTTTGTTTTTTGAATGTATTTAATATTAAAGATAGATTTTTTTGAATTTTTTTTGATTTTTTAGATCTAATCAAAATTCTATACCTATAGTTATTTTTAATTTTTGGAATTGGTGCTACCACAGGACCTAAAATTTTAGCATCTAGTTTTTTCTCTAAAGTTTGCTTCAAGTTAATCGCTAAACTTTCAACTTTTATTTCTATTTTTCCACTTAATATAATAGCTATAAATCTCTCAAATGGTGGGAGTTGATTTTTTCTTCTAAGCTCCAATTCTGTTTCTAAAAACTTATCTGGATCTGAATTTGTTATTTGGGAAATTACATTTGAATCATTTCTAAAAGTTTGAAAATAAACTGTCGCTGGTTTTCCTGTTCTTCCTGCTCTTCCAGATAATTGATGGTAAAGTTGTAAATTTTTTTCAGCAACTCTTAAATCATACCCACGTAAATTCATATCTATATCAAGTACTACAATACAATTTAGACTAGGAAAATGGAAACCTTTAGAAATAAGCTGAGTTCCAATTAAAATATTTATTTTATTACTAATTATTTTATCTAAAATTTCAGTCGAAGATTTTTTATTCATAGTGTCGCTTGAAAATATTTCTATTTTATTTCCAGGAAAAATATTTTTTACTTCTTCAAAAACCTTTTCAACACCTGGTCCACTAAATATAAACTCACAATTTGAATTTTTGGTACATTTTCTTAAAAGTGAAGTTTTAAATCCACAATAATGACAAATTAAATTTCCCTTACTTTTATGATAAACTAAATTTATAGAACAATTTGGACAAGAATGTTGTTTTAAACATTTCTTACATAGCACAAAAGGAGAAAAGCCTCTCCGATTTACAAAAAAAAGAACTTGATCTTTTTTTTGTAAATGATTTTCAACTTTTTCTATTATTTTCTTTGATATAAAAAAATTTGTTTTTAATGAACCTTCGCTTACCTTTACTATCTCATGATTTGGGAGATTTGCATCCATATATCTTTTATGTAATCTAGTTATTAAAAATTTTCCTTTTTTTATATTTTGAAATGTCTCTAGAGACGGTACAGCTGTAACAAGATTAATAGGTATATTTAAAAAAGAAGCCCTTGAAATAGCCATATCTCTTGCATTGTAAATTACTCCTTCATCTTGTTTATAGGATTGATCATGTTCCTCATCAACAATGATTAGCCCTAGCTTAAAAAAAGGCAAAAATAATGATGATCTAGCCCCTATTACAACTTTTATTTTTCCTGTGGCTATACCGTTCCAAATAATTTTTTTATTTTTTTTTGTAACAGATGAATGCCAAATTGCTGGTTGAAAACCAAAAAAATCTACAAATTTTTTTTGGAAATCATTAGTTAAGCCTATTTCTGGCAATAAAATTAAGCCTTGGAAATTTTGGTCGATTTTTTTTTTTAAACTATTAAAATATACAATTGTCTTTCCAGATCCTGTTGTTCCTTGAATTACATGTACCCTAAATTTTTTGTCATTATTAGTTATTTGTTTTACAGATTGCACTTGTTCCGAAGAAAGCTTAAATTTACTAGTCTTTTGTAATGTAATAAATTTATCAAATTCTAAATGATTTTGACTTTCTATAGCCTCATTACTTAATAAATGTAATTTTAAAGACATTCCTAATGGAACTAAATTGTATTCTGAAAACCATTTTAGAAAATCAATCGTCTGTCTGTTGAGTGATGGAATTTTTAGTTTTCTAGTTACTGGTTTAATAGAAAAATTCTTACTATTATCCTTTTCAAAATCGTCCCAAACAACACCAATTTTATTTTTTTTTCCAAAAGGTATTTCTACATAATCACCTTTTTTTAAATTAAGTCCTCGGTCATCATATGTAAACGGATGATTAAATATATTTGGAAGTAAAACAGGAATTTTCATATTTTCATATGAAAATATATTACGAATGAATTTGTCTTTTATCTACTGATAAAGCTGCTTCTTTAACAGCTTCAGAAAACGTTGGATGAGCATGACAAGTTCTTGCTATATCTTCGGAACTTGCACCAAATTCCATAGCAATTGCCATTTCTGCAATAAGTTCACCTGCGTGGGGTCCAATTAAATGTACTCCTAATACTTTATCTGTAGTTGAATCTGCTAAAATTTTTACAAATCCCTCTGGCTCGTCAATTGCTTTGGCTCTTGAATTAGCCATAAAAGGAAATTTTCCAACTTTATATTTTAAATTTTTTTCAATAAGTTGTTCTTCAGTATCACCAATTGCTGCAACTTCAGGTGTAGTATAAATTACACCAGGAATAACATTGTAATTTACATGGCCAGATTGACCGGCAATTAATTCGGCAACAGCTATTCCTTCTTCTTCTGCTTTATGTGCTAACATTGGTCCTTGAATGACATCTCCAATTGCATAAATATTTTCAATATTTGTCTGAAATTTTTTATTTACATTAATTCTTTTCCTTTCATCTAGTTCTATGCCCAATTTTTCCAGATTTAAATGTTTTGTGAATGCTTTTCTTCCAACAGCAATTAATACAACATCACTATCCAATTCCTCTTTTTTTCCAGTTTTATCTATTGTATTAATTCTCACGCCATTATTATTTTTAACTATTTTTTCAACTTTAGTATTCAAATGAAATTTTAAACCTTGTTTTTTTAAAATCTTCATAAATTCACTTGAAATTTCTTTATCCATTCCAGGTGTTATATGGTCTAAAAATTCTACTACATGTACTTCAGATCCTAACCTTGACCAAACTGATCCCATTTCTAATCCTATATATCCACCTCCAACAACAACCATTTTTTTTGGGACAGTTTTAAGTGATAAAGCTCCGGTTGAAGAAACTATTGTTTTCTCATCAATCTCTACTCCAGGTATTGAGACAGGTTCTGAACCTGTGCTTATAATTATGTTATCACTTTCAATTGTTGTTTGTGAATTATCAAAACCAATAATATTTATTTCTTTATTTGATTTTAATTTTCCTGTTCCTTTAAAATATGTAACTTTGTTTTTTTTAAATAAAAACTCTACTCCTTTTGTTAAAACACTTACTGCTTTATCCTTATTTTCCATCATTTTTTGAAGATTTAATTTTATTTCCCCAACTTCAATTCCTATTTTTGAAAAATTTTTGGCCTTATGAAAACTTTCTGAGAGATTAAGCAAACTTTTAGATGGGATACAGCCTATATTAAGACATGTACCACCTAAAGAACCTCTGGACTCAATACAAGCAGTCTTAAATCCAAGTTGAGCTAGTCTAATTGCACATACATAGCCACCTGGGCCTCCTCCAATTACTACTGCTTGAAATTTATCTGTCATTTATAAATCTAAAAATAATTTTCTTGGGTCTTCAAGATTATCTTTTAAAGTTTTTAAAAAAGATACTGAGTCTTTTCCATCAATAATCCTATGGTCATAAGAAAGAGCTAAATACATTATTGGTCTAATTTTTATGTCTCCGTTAATAACTATAGGTCTTTCAATAATATTATGCATTCCTAAAACTCCCGATTGTGGGGGATTTAAAATTGGAGTTGATAGCATTGAACCATAAACACCACCATTACTGATAGTGAATGTACCACCCTGTAAGTCATCTATTGTTAAATTTCCTTTTTTTGCTTTATCAGACATCTCTTTAATATTTTTTTCTATTTCAGCAAATGATTTTTCATCTGCATTTTTTAAGACTGGAACAACCAAACCTTTTTCTGTGCCTACTGCAAAGCTTATATTGTAATAGTTTTTATAAACTATTTCATCACCCTCAATTTCTGCATTAATTGGAGGAAAAGATTTGAGCGCTAATACACTTGCTTTCACAAAAAAAGACATAAAACCAAGTTTAACTCCAAAACGATTTTGGAAATCTTCTTGATTATTTTTTCTCATTTCAATTATATTGCTCATGTCAACTTCATTAAATGTAGTTAGCATTGCAGCACTTTCTTGAGCTTGTTTTAATCTTTTTGCAATTGTTTGTCTTAACCTGCTCATTTTAATTCTTTCCTCTTCGCCAAATTTTGTTTTTCTTTCTGAGGGCATTGGAGTTGCGTCCATTAAACTTAATAAGTCACCTTTTAAAATTTGACCTGACTTTCCTGTACCTTTAACTGCTTCAATTTCAATATTATTTTCTTTAACAATTTTTCTTACAGCAGGTGACAAGGTGTTATTTGATGTATGATCTTTTATGACCTTTAGTTCTTTCGTTAAAACAAGAGGTGTTTCTTTAACTTCTTCAATATCTTTTTTTTCTTCAAAAATTTTAGGTTGATTAATTTTTTCTTTATTTAAATTAATTACATTATTAATTTTTTTTTCTTCAACTTTTTTTTCAACTGGTTTTTTTATTTCTTGATCTGAATTGGAGATTTCTCCAAGAATTGCTCCAACTTCAACTGTATCACCATTTTTAAAGTTAACTTCACTTAAAATTCCATCTGTTGGTGCTGGAACCTCTAAATTAACTTTGTCTGTTTCTAGTTCAACAATTGGCTCATCAGCTACAATACTTTCACCCTTATTTTTTAGCCATTTGGAAATGGTAGCTTCCGTAATGCTTTCTCCTAATACAGGTACTAAAATTTTTTCAGTCATTTTTAATTAAAAATTTTATTAATAATTTCTTCTTGTTGAGCCAAATGTCTCCTTGCATAACCAGTAGCAGGTGTTGCATCTGGACTTCTGCCAATATAAGAAATTTTACCATTTTTAGCGTTAATATGATCTAATGTCCATTGTATATAATCTCTCACCGAAAACCATGCTCCCATATTTTTTGGTTCTTCTTGGCACCAATAAAACTTAGCATTTTTTGCAAAAGGTTTAATTTCTTTTACGAGACTTTTGACTGGAAAAGGATAAAGCTGTTCTATTCTAAAAAGAATAACGTCATTTCTTTTTTGTTTCTCTCTTGCTGATAATAAATCAAAATAAACCTTACCTGAGCAAAGAACAACTTTTTTAATTTCACTATTTTTTTTTAGTTTTATAAAACCATTACTTTTTGGGTCTATAGCATGATCCCATAGCACTCTATGAAAGGAATTATTTTTACTGAAATCATCCAATTTCGAAGTGCAAAATTTGTTTCTTAAAAGAGATTTAGGTGTCATTATAATTAAGGGTTTTCTAAATTCTCTATGCATCTGTCTTCTTAGAGCGTGAAAGTAATTTGCAGGAGTAGTGCAATTCATTACTTGCATATTGTCATTTGAGCAGAGCTGTAAAAATCTTTCTAATCTTGCAGATGAATGTTCTGGTCCTTGTCCTTCATAACCATGTGGTAATAACATTACTAAACCGGATGCTCTAGACCATTTTCTTTCTCCAGAGGCAATAAACTGATCTATAATTACTTGAGCCCCATTTGCGAAATCACCAAATTGTGCTTCCCATAAAGTTAAAGTATTTGGTTCAACTAAACTATATCCATACTCAAAACCCAACACTGCTAACTCAGATAAAAAACTATCAACAACTTCAAAATTTTTTTGATTATCAGTTATATTATTTAGAGGTATATATCTTGTGTTATCAATTTGATTTCTAAGCACAGAATGTCTTTGACTAAAGGTTCCTCTACCTGTGTCTTGTCCTACTAATCTAACTGGATACCCTTCTTCTAACAGCGATCCAAATGCCAAAGTTTCTGCAGTAGACCAGTCTATTCCATCTCCGTTATTTACAATATCTTTTCTTGAATTAAAAATTTTTATTATAGTTTTGTGTGCATTTATTTTTTCAGGTATCGAGTGCACCTTATTAGATATCTCTTTAAGTCTTTTTGTTGAGTATCCTGTAACACCTCTTTTATCTTTACCTTTTTTTGGTTTGTATCTAGACCATGTACCCTCAAACCATTCTATTTTAGGTTTATAATTTTTTGCGTTTTTGAATTGATCCTCTAGCAATTCTTTAAAATCTTTAATTTGATTATTTAAATCCTCTGTAGACATAAAATTCTCATTTACTAATTTGTTTCCATAAACTTTGACTGTTGAAGGATGAGTCTTAATTTTTTTATACATAAGTGGTTGAGTAAAAGATGGTTCATCACCTTCATTATGTCCAAATCTTCTGTAACAAACTAAATCAATGACAACATCTCTATTAAATTTTAATCTAAATTCTGCTGCAATTCTTGCAGCATATACTACGGCCTCTGGATCATCTCCGTTAACATGAATAATTGGAGCGTCAACCATCTTAGAAACATCTGAAGGATGTGGTGATGATCTTGCAAATCTTGGACTTGTTGTAAAACCTATTTGATTGTTAATAATAAAATGAATTGTTCCTCCTGTATTATGACCAGGTAGTCCTGACATCGCAAAACATTCTGCAACCACACCCTGGCCTGCAAAAGCAGCATCTCCGTGTATAAGAATTGGAATTACTTTTTTTCTTTCCTTATCGTTGTGAAAAAACTGTTTAGCTCTTGTCTGCCCCAAAACAACTGGATTAACAGCCTCTAAATGTGATGGATTATCTGTTAAACTGACATGTACAGAATTTCCATCAAATTCTCTATTGGATGATGCTCCTAAATGATATTTTACATCCCCAGCCGTATCAGCCTCAGTTGAAATATTTATCTCTCCAGCAAATTCATTAAATATTCTTTTGTATGACTTTTGCAATACATTGGCTAAAACATTTAATCTTCCACGATGAGACATTCCAATCTTAACTTCTATAACGTTGTTTTGACCGCCAATTTTAATTATTTGTTCTAAAGCTGGGATTAGACTTTCACCTCCATCAAGTCCAAATCTTTTTGTACCAACATATTTGGTATGCAAAAATTTTTCAAATACATCTGCTTGAATTAATTTATTTAAAATTGCTTGCTTACCATTTTTTGTAAAATGGAGTCTGTTATCATCTTTTTCAACTCTATCTCTAAACCATTTTCTCTCTATTGGATTTGAAATATGCATATATTCATATCCAATTTTTTCGCAATATGTCTTTTTTAAAAATGATAAAATTTCTCTTATACTTGAATATTCCTTGTTAATTACACCATCTAGATAAATTTTGTTATTATAATCCTCTTTTTTAAATCCATAACTTTCTGGATGTAACTCATCTAGATAATCTATTTCTCTCATTTCTAAAGGATCAAGTGTTGCTATTAAATGGCCTCTTTGTCTGTAGGATCTTATCATTGATACTGCCTTAATAGATTGACCATTCATTTTTGCTATTTCTTTATTGCTGACTGTATTTTTATTTTGATTTTTTTCTGAACCATTGCTTTCATAATCAAGATTATTCTGAATTTTATGAACATCTATTTTTTTTTTATTTGAGCTCCATGAAGGTCCGTTAAGTTCTCTTGCAACTATATTTAAATCTTCTCCTATATCTTCGAAATATCTTTTCCAGCTTTCAGGTAAGCTTTTATCTTGATTAATAAACTTAAAATACATTTCTTCAATAAATGAACTATTGGTTTTAGAAAGAAAAGATGTTTTTTGATATTCCAAATTTTTTGATGAGGACATTATTTTAAATATAATACTTAGATAGTATTTTTCAATTATTCAATTTATTTATTAGTGTAATTCCAATTTCTGATGGAGATTTTGCAATTGTTATTCCAGATTCTTCCATTTTTTTTATTTTTTGATTTGCTCCACCTTTGCCACCTGATATTATTGCACCAGCATGTCCCATTCTTCTGCCGGGAGGTGCGGTTATACCTGCTATGAATCCTACCATTGGTTTTTTAATTTTCTGATTTTTTATATATTCAGCTGCTTCTTCTTCTGCGGTACCTCCTATCTCTCCAATCATCAATATTGATTTTGTTTCTCTGTCATTTAAAAATAGATCTAAACAATCTATAAAATTTGTTCCATTAATAGGATCTCCTCCTATTCCAATACATGTTGATTGCCCAAGCCCATTTTTAGTAGTTTGATAAACTGCTTCATATGTTAATGTTCCAGATCTTGATACAATTCCAACTGAGCCTTTTTTATGAATATTTCCTGGCATAATTCCAATTTTACATTCATCAGGAGTTATAATCCCAGGACAGTTAGGTCCAATTAATCTTGACTTTGAGCCTGCTAATTTTTTTTTTACTTTAAGCATATCTAAAACGGGTATTCCTTCAGTAATACAAACTATTAATTCTATAGATGCATCAATCGCTTCAATAATTGCTGAAGCAGCAAATTTTGCAGGAACATATATCATAGTGGCATTTGCATTTGTATTTTCCTTAGCTTCAATAACTGAATTAAAAACAGGTTTTCCTAAATGTACTTGTCCTCCTTTTTTTGGAGTGACTCCACCAACTAAATTTGTGCCATACTTTATTGCTTGGTCTGAGTGAAACGTACCATGCGTTCCGGTAAAACCTTGACATATAAGTCTTGTATTTTTATCAACCAAAACAGACATTATTTTATAGCCTCAACTATTTTTTTTGCAGCATCTGATAGATCTGATGCAGATATAATCTTTAGTCCAGAATTATCTAAAATTTTTTTTCCTTCTTCAAATTTTGTACCTGCAAGTCTAACAACTAAGGGTACATTTATATTTATTTCATTTGCTGCATCAACAACACCTTGAGCAAGGATATCACATCTCATTATCCCACCAAAAATATTAATTAAAATTCCTTTCACATTTCTATCAGATAAAATAATTTTAAATGCTGCTGATACTTTTTCTTTAGATGCGCCACCACCAACATCTAAAAAATTAGCAGGCTCTTCTCCATAAAGTTTTATGATATCCATTGTTGCCATCGCAAGGCCAGCTCCATTAACCATGCATCCGATATTTCCATCTAACTTTATATATGATAAATCATGTTTACTTGCTTCAATTTCTTTTTCCTCTTCCTCAGTTAAATCTCTTAAACTTAAAATTTCTTGGTTTCTAAAAAGTGCATTATCGTCAAAATTTATTTTTGCATCTAAACAAATAATTTTATTATCTTTTGTTAAAATAAGAGGATTAATTTCAATAAGACTTGCATCATTCTCTATAAATAATTTATAAATTGACTTGATTAATTTAATTGCTTGATTATTTGCATCTGAATTTAATTTAAATATTTTAATTACTTCTTCACAATCTTCATGCTTAATTTCTGTATGAAAATCTATTCTTGTAGTAATAATCTTTTCAGGATTGTTTTTTGCTACCTCTTCAATATCCATGCCACCTTGGTCACTTGAAATAAATGCTATTTTTGAAGTTGCTCTATCAACTATACATGAAAGATAAAATTCTTTTGATATTTCTGAAGACTCCTCTACATATATTCTTTTAACCTCTTTACCATCTATTCCTGTTTGAGGTGTAATTAGTTTTTTTCCCAGTAATTCTGCAGATGCAACTTTTAATTCATCAATATTGTTTAGGATCTTTATGCCTCCTGCTTTGCCTCTACCGCCTGCATGTATCTGCGCTTTTAGAACAAATTTTTTAGTATTTAAATTTTTTGCTTTATCAACTATCTCTGCAACAGAAAAACCATGAACACCTTCAGGAACGGGTGCACCGTACTTTTTAAGAATTTTTTTAGCTTGATGTTCGTGAATATTCATTCTTTATGCTAACAAAGATGGATCAATTTTTGTAGCTACTTCCCATAATTTTTTTACTGCTGATATTGAGTTTAAAAATTCTTTACTTTCTTTGTCGTCTAATTCAATTTCATCAACTTTTTCTACTCCATTTTTGCCTATAATTACAGGAACTCCTGCAAATATATCTTTAATTCCATATTCACCATTTAAATATGCGGCGCATGGTAATAATTTTTTACTGTCGTTTAAATATGATGATGCCATTTCTACACCTGATGCTGCTGGTGCATAAAAAGCTGACCCTTTTTCTAAAAATTTAACAATTTCGGCACCTCCATCTCTTGTTCTTTGATTTATACTCTCAAGTTTTTCAAAGCTAATTGCTCCTTCTTTAACTAATTCAAGAAGTGGTTTACCTGAAACTTTTGTAAATCTTGGCAATGGCACCATTGTATCACCATGCCCTCCCATTACCATTGCTTCAACTTCTTTTACAGGAACATCTAACTCTTTAGCTAAAAATAATTTAAATCTTGAAGAGTCTAAAATACCAGCCATACCTACAACTTTGTTTTTTGGAAGATTAGAGTATTTATGAAATGCCATAACCATTACATCTAAAGGATTTGTTATACAAATTACAAAAGCATTGGGTGCATTATTTTTTATACCTTCGGCAACTTGTTTAATGATTTTAAGATTTATTCCTAGTAAATCATCTCTACTCATGCCTGGTTTTCTTGGAACTCCAGCTGTTACAATTATAACATCAGAATTTTTTATATCTTCATAGTTATCTGTGCCTGAAAGTTTAACATTGAAACCATCTACAGAAGATGATTGTTCAATATCTAAAGCCTTTCCTTGTGCAATACCTTTTGCAACATCAAACAAAACAACTTCATTCACTAATTCTTTTAATCCAATCAAATGTGCTAATGTACCACCTATTTGACCAGCGCCAATTAAAGAGATTTTTTTTTTCATAAGTGAAAATAACTTTTATTGATAAATTAAAATTATTCAACTAAATTTTAAAATTAATCTTCACCCTCTACTAAATTTGAACAAATTAACATGTCCTCAGAAATAAATGAACCTTTAAAATGAGATTTATTTTTTTCCCAATTTTTCTTTCCCTCAATAATATATATATCGAACATTTTCTTTCTTATATCTTCTGCTTTTTTTTGAGCTTGTTCTAATTTTTTTTCTTCTTTTTCTATAATCATTAATTCGATAGCTTTGAATAAAAGATTATTTGATATTTCAATAAAATTTTTAGAATTTAACTTATCAGTTTCTAAAAGAATTGCAGATGCATATGTGTAAACCGCACTACATCTATTTAATAAATATATTTGTGTAGACCCATCCTCAATACTATTTGTTTCTAAATGCTGTTTTAATGAATCTTTAAAACTTGCATAAGAAGGACCAAAAAAAAGTAATAGAATAAATACTATTGATACAATTTTTTTCATTTTTTATTTTTTAAGGACCGTATGTAAATTTTGGTAACTAAGTTACAATGATTAAAACTTATGTAAAATTAAGAGTCAACAGTAGAAAAAGTGTTGAAACAAAAAAAAACTTACTATAAGTTTATCTTATTAAAAAAATTTCATGGAACAAATAAGTCACTTTATTGATGGAAAAATATTTTCTGATAATAAATCCAGAAAAGGGAAAGTATTTAATCCTGCAACAGGTGAACAAATTGCTGAGGTTGAATTAGCTAGTAAAGACATAGTTAGGATGGCTGTTGAGAGTTCTTCTAAAGCTTTTGTTAAATGGTCAAAAACTACTCCAATAACTAGAGCGAGAATATTTTCAAAATATAAAGATTTATTATTTCAAAATATGAGTGAAATTGCAGAATTAGTTTCAAAACAACATGGAAAAACAATACCAGATTCAAAAGGCTCAATACAAAGAGGTATAGAAGTTGTTGAATATGTAACTGGAATAACATCTTCACTGAAAGGTGAGCATTCTTCAAATGTTGGAACAAACGTTGACTCTTATACACTGCGTCAACCATTAGGAGTTTGCGCTGGAATAACACCA
Organism: uncultured Pelagibacteraceae bacterium; assembly: GCA_902521005.1. Classification (GTDB taxonomy): domain Bacteria; phylum Pseudomonadota; class Alphaproteobacteria; order Pelagibacterales; family Pelagibacteraceae; genus Pelagibacter. The sequence goes on along the minus strand of CABYPZ010000010.1, from coordinate 14,975 downwards.
TTTAACTTTCCAGCGATGGTTCCGATGTGGATGTTTCCTGTAGCTATTGCCTGTGGAAATACTTTTGTTCTTAAGCCTTCAGAAAAAGATCCAAGTTGTCCATTAAGATTGGGGGAGCTAGCAATTGAGGCGGGTATTCCTCCTGGAGTTTTAAATGTAGTAAATGGAGATAAAGAGTCAGTAGATGCATTATTAGAAAATAAAAATGTGCAAGCCATTAGTTTTGTAGGCTCAACTCCAATTGCTGAATACGTATATCATACAGGAACAAAGAATAATAAAAGAATTCAAGCTCTTGGTGGAGCAAAAAATCATATGGTGATAATGCCAGATGCAGACGTAGATAAAACAACAGATGCTATAATAGGTTCCGCTTTTGGATCTGCTGGTGAAAGATGTATGGCTATATCAGTCGCAGTATGTGTGGGAAAACAAACAAATGAAAATATAAAAAAAACATTATTAGAAAAAACATCTAAATTAAACGTAGGACCTTATACTGATGAAAAAACTGATTTTGGTCCATTAAGTAGTGAGGCACACTATAAAAAAGTTTTAGGATACATTAATAGTGGTGAAAAAGAAGGAGCAAAATTACTTTCTGATGGTAGAAATTTTAAAAAACAAGGTTATGAGAATGGATACTTTGTTGGTCCAACTATCTTTGACGAGGTAAAACCAAATATGAAAATTTATAAAGAAGAAATATTTGGTCCAGTTCTAAGTATGATGACAACTGAAAAGTATGAGGATGCTTTACAACTAGTAAATGATCATGAATTAGGTAACGGTGCAGCTGTTTTTACAAAGAGTGGAAATATAGCTAAGCATTTTACTGAAAATGCAAAAATAGGTATGATTGGTGTAAATGTTCCAATACCTGTGCCTGTTGCTTATCATAGTTTTGGGGGCTGGAAAAGATCACTATTTGGAGATCATTCTATACATGGTCCTGATGGTGTTAGATTTTACACGAAACTTAAAACAGCAACAATAACTTGGAACGAAGATAATTCAGGTCCAGAATTTACCATACCAGTTCTATCTTAAATCAATTATATTTGTTTAATAATTATCTTGTTACCAGCATTTTTTTTAATTCAGCTATTGCTTTTGCTGGATTTAAACCTTTTGGACAAGCATTAGTGCAATTCATTATTGTATGACATCTGTATAACTTTAATTCATCTGCAACCTTTTTTAATCTATCTTCTCTATCTTCATCTCTTGAATCAATTATCCATCTATAAGCTTGCAAGAGAACTGCAGGACCAAGATACTTTTCTCCATTCCACCAATAACTTGGACATGAAGTCGAACAACATGCACACATTATACACTCATATAAACCATCTAATTTAGATCGATCTTCTTTGGTTTGTAAGTTTTCTTTTTCATTCTTATTACTAGTATTTTTTAACCATGGTTCAATTGACTCGTACTGTTTGTAAAGTGTACTTAAATCGCCAATTAAATCTTTAAGCACTTTTAAATGAGGAAGAGGATAAATATTTATATCTCCTTTTATTTCGTCATGAGGTTTTGTGCATGCTAATCCATTTTTTCCATCCATATTCATAGCACATGATCCGCAAACTCCATGTGAGCATGATCTTCTATATGCTAATGATGGGTCAATTTCATTTTTGATTTTATTTAACAAATCTAATACCTTTGATGGACAATTGTCCATATCCACTTCATAAGTATCTATTCTTGGGTTTTCACCTGTAGATGGATCCCATCTATAAATATTTACTTTTCTTAAACTTTTTGATCCAGTCTTATCTTTATAATATTTACCTTTTTGTACTTTTGAATTTTGAGGTAAATTTATTTGGACCATTAATAAACCCTTTCCTGTGGCGGAAAATATTGTACATCAGTTGATAATGTTGATTTATGAACTGGTCTATAATCTATCTTAGTTTTTAAACCATCACACCAAGATAAAGTGTGTTGCATAAATTTTTCATCATTTCTTTTGGGGAAATCTTCCCTTGCATGCGCTCCTCTGCTTTCTTTTCTATGATATGCTGAGTCCATTGTTGTGATAGCCTGTCTAATTAAATTATCAAATTCTAAAGTTTCAACTAAATCAGTATTGAAAATTAAAGATTTATCTTTTACTGCAATATTATCTATTCCCTCAAAAGGTTTTCTGATTTCTTCAACTCCCTCTTTTAGTGTTTTTTCAGTTCTAAATACTGCACATTTTGACTGCATTGTTTTTTGCATGTTCAATCTTAGATCGGCTGTGTTGTTGCTTCCGTTAGCATTTCTTAATTTATCAAATCTTTCAAGACATTTGTCTGTTTCTAATTGTGAAATTTCTTCATGTGGCATGCCCGGTTTAATTAGTTCAGAAGCTCTTTTTGCTGCTGCTCTTCCAAAAACTACTAAATCAATTAAAGAATTTGAGCCAAGTCTGTTTGCACCATGAACTGAAACACATGCAGCTTCACCAATTGCCATCAAACCTGGGACTGTTTTTTCAGATCCATTTAATGTTAAAACTTCAGCTTTGTAATTAGTTGGGATTCCACCCATATTATAATGAACTGTTGGAACTACCGGAATTGGCTCTTTTGTAACATCAACATTTGCAAATAATCTAGACGATTCTGAAATTCCAGGAAGTCTCTCCTCTATCACTTTAGGGTCTAAATGATTTAAATGTAAATGAACATGATCTTTATCTTTGCCTACTCCTCTTCCTTCATTTATTTCGATTGCTATGGATCTACTAACTACGTCTCTTGATGCCAAGTCTTTCGCTTTTGGTGCGTATCTTTCCATGAATCTTTCACCTTTAGAGTTTAGTAAATATCCGCCTTCCCCCCTTACTCCTTCTGAAATTAAAGTACCATGACCATAAATTCCAGTTGGATGAAATTGAACAAATTCCATATCTTGCAAAGGTAATCCAGCTCTCAGCACCATTGCATTCCCATCTCCAGTACAAGTATGAGCAGATGTAGCTGAATAATAAACCTTACCATATCCACCTGTAGCAATAATTGTTATATGAGATCTAAATCTATGAATTGTGCCATCATTTAAATTCCAAGCAATTAAACCTTTACATTCGCCATCTTTCATAAGCAAATCAAGAGCGAAATACTCTATAAAAAATTCAGTGTTATGTTTTAATGCTTGTCCATACAAAGTATGCAAAATTGCGTGACCAGTTCTGTCAGCTGCAGCACAAGTTCTTTGAACTGGCTCATTACCATAATTTTTTGTCATACCTCCAAAAGGTCTTTGATAGATTTTTCCATCCTCTGTTCTGCTGAAGGGAACACCATATTTTTCAAGTTCTAATACTGCTCTAGGGGCTTCTTTGCAAAGATATTCAATACAATCTTGATCTCCCAACCAGTCTGATCCTTTAACAGTATCGTACATATGCCAACGCCAATCATCTTCACCCATATTTCCTAATGCAGCTGAAATTCCTCCTTGTGCAGCAGAGGTATGGCTTCTAGTTGGAAACACTTTAGATATACAAGCAGTTTTTAAACCTGCTTCACTTAAACCAACTGCAGCTCTTAAACCAGATCCACCAGCGCCAAGCACAACTACATCATATTCATGATCAATTATTTTATAAGAACTCATTTATAAGTTTAATACCGCAATTATTGTTAATAAAGGTAATACTATAGCAGATAAATACAATAGTTTATTTGCGACATATTTTATTTTTTCATCCTTTATATAGTCCTCAAATACTTCACTAATACTTAAAGCTGAAAAAAAGTAAGCAAAAATAAGAGTTAAACTAAAAAGGAATTTAGATGGTTGGGATGAAAAAAAAATGTAAATATCTTGATAATCTTTATCATAAATAGATACTAAGTTTATTATAAACCAAAACATTAAAGGTATCAGAATAATTGAACTCAATTTCATAAATAACCATTTTTTTGTAGTTCTGTTCATCTAAATTAAACTCCTTCCAAAAATATAAATTAAACATGTAAGTGCTATTGATCCTAAGATAACAATTGAACCTGTTATATTTGCAACTTTTAAATCAAAACCATATCCATAATCCATTAATAAGTGTCTTATTTCACTTAACATTTGAAAACTGAAAGACCAGGTTAATCCTAAAATAATAAATTTTCCAAAGAATGAATTAAAAAAAATATTAATTGCTTCATATGAGCTTGCTCCTGACAATAAATAGACTACCCAAAAACAAACAAATGTAATACCAAAAATATTTATTATACCTGTTATTCTATGAGAAATAGATACTAGTGAAGAAATATGCCAATTATAAATTTGAATATGAGGAGATAATGGATTGCTATTTTTCATAAAAGTTTTCTTTGATTAAACTTTCAGCTATCTCTACTGCATTCAATGCTGCACCTTTGAGTAAATTGTCTGATACTATCCACATATTTATTGTATTTGATTGTGAGTTATCTTCTCTTATTCTTGATATAAAAGTTTCATATTTATTCTCTGCCTCAACCGGAGTTATATAACCACCATCTTTTTTTTCATCTACAACTTTACATCCTGGGGATGATGAAAGTACATTTCTGATTTCATCTAAATTATGTTTTTTATTAAACTCAACATTTATACTTATTGAATGAGATACTAAAACTGGGATTCTTACACAAGTAGAAGTAATATTAATTTTTTTGTCTAAAATTTTTTTTACTTCATCATGATTTTTTTGCTCCTCTTTAGTCGTGCCATTATCTAAAAAACTATCTATATGTGGAATTGCATTAAAAGCTATTTGCTTTGTAAAATTTTTTGAGTTCATTTCTTTGTTATCAAAATAGTCTTTGGTTTGTGAAAGCAGCTCATCCATTGCTTCCTTTCCAGCACCTGATACGGATTGATAAGTGGATGCAACAATTCTTTTTATATTGTATAAATCATGAAGAGGTTTTAAAGCAACTACAATTGGAATAACTGAACAATTTGCATTTGAGATAATATTTTTATTTTTTACGTGAACTAATTCTTTTGAATTAACTTCAGGTACAATCAAAGGTATTTCTTCATCATTTCTAAAGAATTTTGAATTATCAATTACAATAGTTTTTTCTGCAGCAATTGGGGCCCACTTTTCGGCAATAGCACTACCCGCTGCAAAAAATGCGATTTTCACTTTTGAAAAATCAAAATTATTTAAATCTTCTACAATTAATTCTTTATCTTTAAAATTTATTTTTTTCCCCACACTTTTTGGGGATGCAACTAAAAATATTTCTGTAATTGGAAATTTTTTTTTATCTAATACCTCTAAAAGTTTCCTACCTACATTTCCTGTGGCTCCTACAATTGCAATATTCATATTATTTAAGCTTTTATACTAAATGAAAGGTAAATCGCAAACTGTTCCTACAAATATTCTTTCATCTATATCAATTTTAAATTGATCTTTGGAGTTCCAATAAGGTTTATTAATCATTGCAATTCCGATTACTTTTTTAAAAGTTGGGGAGTAGGTTGCAGATCTTACATAACCAACTATATTGTTTTTATCGTCAAATAGCGTCTTTTCACAATACATATCTATTTTATTACTATCAATTTTAACACCCATTAATTTTCTAGTTATTCCATCTTGTTGGATTTTTTTTAATTTTTCTTTTCCTAAAAAATTAATATCAGTGTCTAGGTTAACAAATTTATCAAAGTTTGCTTCAAAAGGATTATCTCTGTTATCAAAATCATTTCCATAAGACAACAAAGCTGACTCAATTCTTTCAATAAGATTTGGGCAACCTGGTCTAATATTAAACTCTTTACCAGACTCAAATAGATAATCGTATAAATCTTGACCCGCTACATCATCCTCAACATAGACCTCAAAACCACCTTGTTTAGACCAACCTGATCTAGCTATAAAGTATTTATGTTCTTTATAGTTAAAATATTTAAAATTAAAAAACTTTAACTCTCTTATTTCTTCCCCAAACAATTTTGCCATTAAATTTTCAGCCAAAGGTCCTTGGACTGCAAGAATATTTACATTTGGTTCTTTTATTTCAACCTCAAATTTATTTCCCGATGCAATACCTTTTGCAAAAAAAATTACATCAGAGTCGGCTATTGAAAGCCACCATCTATCCTCTGCTAACTTATTAATAATTGGATCATTTACTAGGAAACCTTCTTGATCAACTAACGGCGAATAATAACATTTTCCTATTTTTGATTTTGATAGATCTCTACAAGTCATTAGCTGAACTAGTTTAGCTGAATCTTTTCCTGTAATTTCTACTTGTCTTTCTGCTGCTACGTCCCACACTTGTACAAATTCTTTTAAATGATGATAGTCAGATTCTAAAGACTTAAATGATGCTGGTAACAGCATATGATTATAAACTGTGTAGCTAGAAACTCCATGCGCTTCAATTCTGTCTGTATAGGGTGTACTTCTTAATCTTCTAGATTTTACAATTGGAAATTTTTTCATTTTTAATTTTTTAAAATAAATTCTTTTACAATATTTCTCATTTCAAATGCTTTTTCAAAAATTATCATATGACCACAATTTGCAATCACTTTCGTTTCTGAATTTTTTATTAGCTCAGACATTTTATTTCCTATTTTAAGTGGAACCATTTTATCTAAATCTCCATAAATACATAAAGTTGGACAATTAATTTTTTCTAAAGATTCTTTTCCTGCTTTGTAATTGTTACAAGCGTTCAAGTCTACAGATAAAATTTCAATTATATCCCTAGATGAATTAATAATTTTCTTTACAGGATTTCCACCAATAAACGCCTTGGATCCCTCATATCCCCATTTCATCATTAATAAGACTGCTTTTTCGTCTCCAGCTTCTGCAAAATCTATTAGATCTTGGTTAACAGGCATTTTATATGAGCCAGCAGCTAATACTAAATTTTTGATAAGGTTCGGATATCGTGACGCAAAGTCAATACCAACTAAACAACCCTGGGAATGACCTACAATAGTAATCTTTGATATATTTAATACCTCCATTAATGATTTGATCCAATCAGACATGCTATCTATTGTTGCAAGACTTGGTCCTTCAGAGCTGCCATGACCTGGAAGATCAATAGATAAAACGTTGTACCCCTGTGAAGCATAAAATTGTTCATGAAGTGACCAAACTATATGAGTTAATCCGCTTCCATGTATTAAAATAATTGAAGGTTTGTTGACATCAAAGTCAAGACCACCAGTCGAGATGAACACCTCTTTTGAATTAACTTCTAAGATCAGTTTGACTCCTTGGCCTTCTTCCTTAATTCAAATTTCTGTATTTTTCCTGTTGAAGTTTTAGGTAGTTCACAAAATTCTATTTTCTTTGGAATTTTAAATCCAGCTAATGTTTCTCTGCAAAAATCAATTAGCTCTTTTTCAGTAACCTCTTTATCTTTAACTTTTTCGATAAAAGCGCAAGGAACTTCACCCCATTTTTCATCTGGTTTTGCAACAACAGCTGCAATGGATACACCAGGATGTTTTGCTAATGTATTCTCAATCTCAATTGAAGATATATTTTCTCCTCCAGAGATTATTATATCCTTGGATCTATCTTGTATCTTTACATAACCATCTGGATGCATCACTGCTAAATCACCTGAATGAAACCAACCACCTTTCATTGCTCTTGTGGTTGCCTCTTTATCTTTAAAATAGCCTTTCATTACAACATTCCCTCTAATCATAATTTCACCAATTGTTTTGCCATCACGTGGAACCTCTTTCATAGTTTCAGGGTCCATTATTGCAACACCTTCTGTATTTGGATATCTAACTCCTTGTCTTGCCTTAATCTCATTTTGCTTTTCCTCATCAAGTTCATTCCATTCATCATTCCAAGCACATTGAGTTACATGTCCATACGTTTCAGTTAATCCATATACATGCATGACTTCAAAACCTAGTGCTTTCATCTTTTTAAAAATTATACTTGGTGGAGGTGCGCCTGCGGTTAACACATAAACTTTTCTATTTAATTTTTTTTTATCCACTTCTGGGGCTCCCGTTATCATATTCAAAACTATTGGAGCACCTCCAAAATGAGTAATTTCATATTTTTCAATTAATTCAAAAATCTTTTTTACATCTATAGCTCTTAAGCATATTGTTTTTCCATTAAGCATTGGAATAGTCCAGGGATATCCCCAACCATTACAATGGAACATTGGTACTATTGTTAAAAAATTTAATCTATTAGGCATATTCCATGCAACAGCACTACCAGTCGACATTAAATAAGATCCTCTATGATGATAAACAACTCCTTTAGGGTTTCCAGTTGTTCCAGATGTATAACTTAAAGAGATAGCTTTCCATTCATCTTTAGGAAATTTCCACTTATAATTATCATCTCCTGTACTTAAAAAATTTTCATATTCTTTTTCGCCTATTTTTTTTAATGAGGATTGATCAGCAAAATTGTCTTGAATATCAATAATTATTGGTTTTATTTTTGAAATTGTTAGAGCTTTTTCAATAATTGAATGAAGTTGCCTATCTACAATAAGAACTTTAGCATCGCTATGATCTAAAATATATGCAACTGTCTTTGCATCAAGTCTGGTATTTATAGTATTTAAAACTGCTCCACACATTGGAACAGAATAGTGCGCTTCAAAAATTTCAGGAGTATTAAAAGCCATAACGGAAACGGTATCTCCATCACCAATCCCAATTTTTTCTAAAGCGCTGGCAAATTTAGTACATCTTTTATAAATTTCTGACCAGGTATACTTTTTGTCTTCATAAATTAGAGCTTCATAGTTAGGATAGATGTCTTTAGCTCTCTCTAAAAAACTTATTGGAGTTAGAGGGACAAAGTTAGCATTATTTTTGTCTAGATGTTTATCGTAATCACTCATTAGTTAAATTTAAAATTCATTATATAATCACTGCCAGAAGATGCAGTTTTGAAATGATTTTCAGCCCTTGGTAAAACTCTTTTAAAATAAAACTTAGCTGTCTGAATTTTATCCTCATAAAAATCTTTGTTATTTTGATAGTCCTTAAAACATACTTCTAAAACCTTAATCCATGAATGAGCTATGGATAAATAACCAAGAGCTTTTAGATAATCATTACAAGCCGCACTCGCATCATTTTTAGAATTAGATATTTTTTCTTTAATCCAGTCGGTAAATTTAATTAATATTTGCATTTGAGACCTAAAATCATCAATAAAAGGCTTTATTTCTTTAATGTTATTATCTAAATCATTTTGAATTGTGTTTAAATATTTATCAATAATATCTCCATTCTTATTAATAAGTTTTCTAAATACTAGATCTGCTGCTTGAATAGAGTTAGTGCCTTCATAAATAGGTGTAATTCTATTATCTCTATATAATTGTTCTATTCCTTGATCTTTTGTATAACCGTATCCTCCATGTACTTGCATTGCATCACTTGTAATTTCCATACCTAGGTCCGTAAACATCGTTTTGACAACTGGTGTCATTAAGGAAACAAAATCAGAAGCTTCTTCTCTAACTTTTGTATTTTCATGATACAAACTTACTTCAGTTTGTTGAGACAACCAAAAACATAAAGCTCTCTCACCCTCAATTATAGATTTCATATTTAGCAAAGATTTTCTTATATCAGCGTGTTCAATAATATTGTCTGCTCCATTTGAGGATTTGCTATTATGAGTTTTTCCTTGTTTTCTTTCTTTGGCATAACTTAAAGAATTTTGGTATGCAGTTTCAGAAATTCCTAATCCCTGTATACCAACAACTATTCTTTCTAAGTTCATCATCGTAAACATCGAATTAAGACCTTTATTTTTTGGACCTATCATGTATCCAACTGCATCATCAAAATTTAGGACACATGTTGCTGAACCTTTTATGCCCATTTTAGATTCTATAGATCCAGTGGAAATTCCATTTCTAATTCCAATTGTTCCATCTTCATTCACTTTATACTTTGGAACTAAAAATAAACTAATTCCCTTGGTACCTTTTGGTGAGTCAGTGGCCCTTGCTATGACTAAATGAATAATATTTTCTGTTAAGTCATGATCTCCAGAAGTTATGAATATTTTTTGACCACTTATTTTAAAAGTTCCATCAGGTTGTTCTACTGCTTTAGTTTTTAATAAACCTAAATCAGTGCCACAAACTGGTTCAGTTAAACACATTGTACCACTCCACTTACCTTCAACAATTTTTGGTAAATATTTATTTTTTATTTCTTCATTTGCATGGTGATTAATACAATTATATGCACCAATACTCAGTTCGCTGTATAATTTAAAAGATAAACTTGATGAAGATAACATTTCATCAAAAAAAGCACTAACAGTTTTAGGCATTCCTTGGCCACCGTATTTTGGATCACAAGATAGAGACGTCCATCCATCTTCAATAAATCTTTTATATGCTTCTTTATAACCTGGTGGTGTTCTTACAACCCCATTTTCAAGAATTGTGGGATTTTCATCTCCTGATTTAGCAAGAGGTAATATTATATTTTGATTAATTTTGGCTGCTTCACTTAAAATATCTTTGACAAGTTCTGTGTTAACTTCTTTGTATTTTTCAATCTCATTATAATTTTGATTATTTCTTAACTTATCAAAAAGAAACATCATATCATCAAGTGGTGCTGTATAATTTGGCATTTCTAAACTCTAGAATAAATGTAAGATTATTGCAATTTTGAAATTATCGCATCACCCATTTGAGAGGTTGATACTTCTTTTGTTCCTTTAGAAATAATATCCTTTGTTCTTAGACCATCGTCTAAAACATCCTGAACAGCTTTTTCTAAAGCGTTTGCTTCATTATCAAGGTTTAAAGAATACTTAAGTGCCATTGCAAAACTTAATATAGATGCAATTGGATTTGCTATTCCTTTTCCAGCAATATCTGGCGCTGAACCATGTATTGGTTCATACATTGCTCTCAATTTACCATCTTTATTTTTTGCGCCTAATGAAGCTGATGGCAACAATCCTAGGGATCCAGTTAACATTGATGCTTGATCAGATAGCATATCGCCGAATAAATTATCAGTAACAATTACATCAAATTGCTTTGGATTTCTAAGAAGCTGCATTGAACAATTATCAGCCAACATGTGATTTAAATTAACATCCTTATATTCTTTATCATGTAATTCCTGAACTTCTTCTCTCCAAAGTAATCCAGCTTCCATTACATTTGATTTTTCACAAGATGTAACTTTATTTTGTCTTTTTTTTGCAAGATCAAAAGCAACTTTTGCTACTCTTCGAATTTCACTAGAAGTATAAGTATGAGTATTAATTCCTTTTCTTTCCCCATTATCAATTGGCTTAATACCTCTGGGTTCACCAAAGTAAATACCACCTGTTAATTCTCTTACAATCATAATATCTAGTCCAGAAACTACTTCTGGTTTAAGTGTTGATGCATCAACCAATTGTTTAAAACAAATTGCCGGTCGTAAATTGGCAAATAATTTTAATTCTTTTCTTAATTTTAATAGTGCTCTCTCAGGCTTTTTTGAAAACTCAACATTATCCCACTTTGGTCCACCAACAGCTCCCAATATTACCGCTTCACATTCTAAAGCCTTATAAAAAACTTCATCAGTAATTGGTGTGCCATGTTTGTCATAAGATATACCTCCAGCTAAATCTTCCTCCATTTCAAAATCTAATGACTTTTTATTATTAAACCAGTTAATTATTTTTTTAACTTCATTAATAACCTCCGGGCCAATACCATCTCCAGGTAAAAGTAAAAATTTTCTTTTTTTTACTTTAATCATTAAATATCCAGGGTTTTGAATTTTTAAGCTTATTTTCAAACGACACGATTTTATCAGTTTTTTCTAAAGACAACGCAATATCATCTAATCCTTCAAGTAAACACTTTTTTTTAAATGGATCAATTTCAAATTTAATTTCATTATTTCCAAATTTAATTATTTGATTAACCAAATCAATTTCTATTTCCTCTTTTCTAGATGAATATTCAGAAATTTGTTTAATTTTTTCTTCGTCTATTACAATGGGAAGAATTCCATTTTTAAAACAATTGTTATAAAAAATGTCTGCATAACTAGAACTAATTACACAGGTAATGCCGAAGTCTAACAAAGCCCAGGGAGCATGTTCTCTAGATGAGCCACATCCAAAATTTTTTCCAGCAATTAATATTTTAGATTTATCATAAGGAGATTGGTTAAGTATAAATTGATCATTTTTAATTCCTTTTTCATCATACCTCATCTCATAAAATAAATTTTTTCCTAAACCAGTTCTTTTAATTGTTTTTAAGAACTGCTTTGGTATCAACATATCAGTATCAATATTAACTATTGGCAAATAAGCAGGTATACCTTTAACTTTATTAAATTTTTGCATTATCCTTGATACTTTCTAACATCATCTAAATTGCCTGAAATTGCTGCTGCAGCTGCCATTCCTGGACTAACTAAATGTGTTCTACCACCTCTTCCTTGTCTTCCTTCAAAGTTTCTATTAGAAGTAGATGCACATCTTTCACCAGGCTTTAATTTATCAGCATTCATTGCTAAACACATTGAACAACCTGGTTCTCTCCATTCAAATCCAGAATTAATAAAGATTTTATGTAATCCTTCTTGCTCAGCCTGTTCTTTAACAAGTCCTGAACCAGGAACTACCATTGCATCAACATGATTTGCTATCTTTTTATCTTTTAAAATTTTAGCTGCCTCTCTTAAATCCTCAATTCTTCCATTTGTACAACTGCCAATAAAAACTTTATCGATCTTAATATCTTTTGCATCTATATCAGGGTTTAAACCCATATACTTTAATGACCTTTCAATTGAGCTTTTTTTGTCTGGATCTTTTTCATTTTTTGGGTTGGGCACTTTACCATCGATAGTAATTACATCTTGAGGTGATGTTCCCCAAGTTACCATAGGTTTAATATCTTTTGCTTCTAGATTGATCTCTTTATCAAATTGTGCTCCGTCATCAGAATTTAGTTTACTCCAATATTCTAAAGCTTTTTCCCAATTTTCATTTTTTGGAGACATTGGTTTATTTTTTAGATAATCAAAAACTTTTTGATCAGGTTCAATTAAGCCAGCTCTAGCTCCACCCTCAATTGTCATATTGCAAATAGTCATTCTATTTTCAACACTTAAGGATGAAATCAAGTCCCCAGCATATTCTATTACATATCCAGTACCACCTGCAGTTCCTATTTTTCCAATTATTTGAAGTATTACATCCTTTGATGTAACTCCTAATGGAAGTTTGCCATTAACATTTATTCTAAAATTTTTAGATTTCTTTTGTACTAAGGTCTGAGTAGCAAGAACATGCTCAACCTCAGAGGTTCCAATTCCAAAAGCTAAAGCTCCAAAAGCTCCATGTGTAGCAGTGTGACTATCACCACAAACAATAATTGTTCCTGGTTGAGTGAATCCCTGCTCTGGACCGATGATATGAACTATTCCCTGTCTTTTGTCACTCATTCCAAATAATTTAATACCAAATTCATTACAATTTTTTTCAAGGGTATCTACTTGTAACTTAGACTCCTCGTCTGAAATTCCTTTTGTTCTGTCGGTAGTAGGGACATTATGATCTGCAACCGCTAAAGTAAGATTTGGTTGTCTTACATTTCTGCTAGAATTTCTCAAACCTTCAAAAGCTTGGGGACTTGTTACCTCATGAATCAAATGTCTATCTACAAAAAGTAAAGATGTACCATCTTCCTGTTGATGAACAAGATGATCATTCCAGATTTTATCGTATAAAGTATATGGCATTTAGAAAAAATTATTTTTTCTCTTGGGAAATATCTTTATCTGTACCTTCTTTTTTAATTTCAGGTTCTTTTATATCTGTTTCACTTTCTTTACTTGAAGTTACTTTTTCAGATTTTTCCTCTACTGATGGTGCTAATGTTTCTTCATTAACCTCTTCAGGTTTTGATTCAACATCAATACCTATTTTCTTTTTAATTTTTTCAGTAATTCTTGCTGATTTACCCTTTCTATCTCTTAAATAATAAAGCTTTGCTCTCCTCACTTTACCTGATCTTATTACTTTTATAGAATCTACTATAGGACTAAATAATGCGAATGTTCTTTCAACACCCTCTCCAAATGATATTTTTCTAACTGTAAAAGACGAATTTATATCTCTATTTTTTTTAGCAATACAAACGCCTTCGAAGTACTGAATTCTATCCCTTTTGCCCTCTGTTATCTTAACACCTACTTTAATAATATCTCCAGGGAAAAAAGCAGGAAGTTTCTTTTCTGCAGTAATTTTCTTTACATTTGATGCGTTTATTTCTTCGATCGTTTTCATTGGTAAGTTTATCAAGTTAATTTTTTTTATATTTTTGCCACAAATCCGGTCTTCGGTCGCGTGTTATAGCCTCTGATTGAGATAAACGCCAGTCTTTAATTTTCGCATGATCTCCAGATAATAGCACATCTGGTACTGATTTTTCCTCCCAAATTTGAGGTTTGGTATATTGAGGATACTCTAATAGACCATTTTCAAAGCTCTCCTCTTTATTTGAAAATTCATTACCTAGAACTTTTGGTAATAACCTTAATATAGAGTCTATGACAACTATTGCAGCACTCTCTCCTCCTGATAATACAAAATCACCTATGCTGACTTCTTCTATGTTTCTACCTTCTATTACTCTCTGATCTATACCTTCAAAATGACCACAAATTAAATTTATAGTTTTTTCTTTTGAAAATTTCTTAGCCAGACTCTGGTTAAATAGTTTGCCTTTTGGAGATAAATAAATTATTTTTTCTGAGGATTTAGTGTTTTTATCTAATGATTTAGCTATTACATCAGGTTTCATTAACATACCAGATCCTCCGCCATAAGTTGTATCATCTACAGTTTTATGTTTGTCATCTGCATAATCTCTAATATTTACCGTCTCTAATTTCCAAATTTTTTCATCTAAAGCTTTACCATACAAACCCTTTCCTAACGGTCCAGGAAAAAA
>CABYPZ010000009.1 GCA_902521005.1 uncultured Pelagibacteraceae bacterium | reverse complement strand
TAGCAGTTCTACTAATAGAAGTACCCCCATCAAAATATGGAAATGTTGGACCTATACCGACTCCATGAGGAATGTATTGTTGAAATAAAGTAACAACAATTAAACATGCGTTGATAGTAATTAATGGAATTATAAAGACCCATAAACTTAAGGATCTGATTTTGGATATATTGGGCATCCTGAATTATTTCTTTTTATTTTTCTTTCTTGCTCTTCTTTTTTTTGAGCCCATTTTCCTACGGCCTCTATGTTTTTTTGGGTATCCCATTTTATCCTTTCAATTAATTATTTTATTGACTTATCTTTCGGATATAGCATTGTCATAAAAACATATCAAATTTATAATGAGTAGATCATTTAAGACATTTTTAAAGCATACAGCTAAAGATTTTCATAATCATTCAGTAAATCCCCCTGTAGTAAGAGCTTCAACGATTATCTTTAAGTCTATGAACGATATAAGAAGAACTCAGGCAAAACATAAAAGAGATCCTAGAGGTGGTCATTTTGATTATGGAAGGCAAGGAACATCAACCACACATATTTTGCAAAAAATTTTAACAAAACTTGAGGAGTCTTATCATGTGTTTTTAACACCAACTGGTTTTGGATCAGTATTTCTAGCTATATTCAGTGTTGTTAGACCAGGAGATGAAATTATAACTGCTGATCCTGTTTATAATCCTACAAGAATGTTAACTCAAGATTACTTAAAAGAATATGGGATTAAAACTTCATTTTATAATCCTCATGACTTAAATTCGATTAAAAAAAATATTACTAAGAAAACTAAATTAATATTTGTTGAAAATCCTGGGAGTAATACTTTTGAATTTCAAGATTTATCTAAAATAATAAGTATAGCAAAAAAAAATAATATTCTTACAGCAATAGACAATACATGGGCAACACCCTATTTTTTTAAACCAATTAAATTAGGATTTGATATGGCTATAGTTTCTGCCACGAAATATTATTCTGGTCATTCAGATGTTATGGGGGGAAGTCTTGCAGTAAATAAAAAAGTCTTCAAACATATAGAAAAAACCCAAAAAATTACTGGATTAAGATTAGGGCCAGATGATGCATATTTAATAACAAGAGGTTTAAGAACTCTTGATGTAAGACTAGATAAGCACCAAGATAATGCAAAAAAAGTTGCTTCTTTTTTGTCAAAAAATAAAAAAGTAAAACTTCTTTATCCATATAAAAAGGGTTCCTTTAATTATAAAATGTGGAAAAAGTATTACTCAGGTGCATCTGGATTAATGGGAATTAAAATCAAGGCCAAAAATAAAAAATCAGTTATAAAATTTGTTAACTCTCTAAAATTGTTTGGTTATGGATATAGTTGGGGAGGTTTTGAAAGTCTTGCATTGCATCAAGGAAAATCGGAAAGAGGAAATAGAAAATTTTTAAAATTAGAAAGTGATGAGAGATTAGTTAGATTACATATCGGTCTTGAAGACCCAAAAGATTTGATTGACGATTTAAGAAGATGTCTTAAATTCGTTAAATGAGTTCTGAAAAATTTATAAAAAATAACCTAGCTTTAGTAACTTTAATAGCGGCATCTTTAGTTGTATTTTTATCTTTAAGTGTAAGACAGGTCTTTGGAATGTTTTTTATGGATTTCAATATAGATCTTGGAATTACTAATACTGAATTTGGATTAGCTATTGGAATTCAGATGCTTGGTTGGGGTTTATCAGGACCATTATTTGGAGCTATTGCTGATAAGTATGGTGGCCATAAAGCTATAAGCCTTGCTTTTATATTTTATATCTTAGGTGTTTATTTTTTATACTCAGGACCTAATACAGGAATTTATTTTCAAATTTGTCTAGGTGTATTGGTAGGGATTGGTTGTGGAGGTACAGCTATTAGTATCCCAATGTCTGTCGTAGGAAAACATTTTCCTTTATCGAATAGAACAATTGCTATGAGTATAGTAACCGCAGTTGGGTCATTTGGTTATTTTTTATCTCCATTATTTACAAATTACTCTCTAGAAAGTAATGGATGGGAAGATACTCTATTTATTTTTACAATTTTTTTATGTATTGGACTTATTGTAGCTTTCTTTGTTAGATCACCAAAATTAAATGAGACAGTAGAAATAGAAAAAAGTCAATCTACTACATCGGCTTTGAAAGAAGCTTTTAAAAACAAAAGTTATTTGCTTTTAACATCTGGTTTTTTTGTATGTGGTTTCCATATTACATTAGTCGGAACCCATGTTCCTAAATACGTAATTGATAGAGGTCTAGAAGATTGGACTGCTGCAATGATTTTATCATTAATAGGTTTTTTTAATATTATCGGTTCTTTATTAAGCGGATATTTGTCCGCCAAAAGAAGTAAAAAAATAATACTTAGTGGAATTTATTTTTTAAGAGGAATATCAATTTGTTTATTTATTTTTACACCACCTAGTACAATAAACTCTATAATCTTTGGAGCTAGTTTTGGAATTCTTTGGTTATCAACCGTACCGGCTACTGTAGGAATTGTTGCACATATTTTGGCACGAGGTTTCTTGGATTATTATATGGCTTAGTTTTTTTAAGTCACCAAGTTGGATCATTTTTTGGAGCATATTTGGGTGGTTTATTTTACGATATGTATGGATCGTATGACTATGCGTGGTATTTGGCAATTGCATTATCTATTTTTGCAGGTTTAATACACTTACCAATTAGAGAGCAAGCAATTGATAGATTACAAAAAGCAGAAGCTTAAATTTAATCCATATTTAGAAAAACTTTATCAATCAGATAAAGCTTTGATAATTTATAAAGTTGATGGTGGGTATAATATTTATACAGATTTTTCAAAAAAGATAATATTAACCAATTTAAATATAAGCAGATTTTTAAATAGTTTTTCTAAAAAAAAATTTAAAAAAGAAACTGATTTATATCTAGGTTTTTTTGGGTATGAAATTTTATGCAATTTATTAAATATAAGAATTAAAAATCAAAAAAAATTAAATTTTTACAAAGGTATATTTTATAAACCTGAAACAATTATCAAAATAAGAAATAAGATTAAAATTTATTCAAATGTAAAAAAACCTAAATTTAACGACAATTTTAGTCAAACTAAAATTTTATCTCCTTTTAAATTAAATCTTAATTTTACAAAATATAACAAAATTTTTAATTTATTCTCAAAAAAAATAAGACAAGGAGAAACTTACCAAATTAAAATTTGCACTAAGTACAAAAACAGATCTAAAATTAATCCCATTAATTTCTTTTGGAGATTAATGAAAGTAAATTCTTCTCCAGAGTCTTTTATGATAAGGGATAAGGATTACTCGATAGTTAGCTGTTCCCCTGAAACTTTAATTGAAAAAAAAGGTAATAAAATTATCACCAAACCAATTGCAGGAACTTTAAGAAAGAATACTAAGATTAAAAAAATCAATGCGCTTAAATTTTTTAAAAGTAATGACAAAGAAACAAAAGAGCATAATATGATTGTTGATCTAGAGAGAAATGATCTTTCAAGAATATGTAAACCAGGATCAGTAAAAATCCTAAAAGAGAAATATGTTGAGGAATATAAGCATCTTTTTCATTATGTAAGTTCTATTCAAGGAATTATTAAAGACAAAACCTCAGTTTTAAATATAATCAAATCAATGATGCCAGGCGGTTCGGTTATTGGCTGTCCAAAAATTAGAACTTTAGAATTATTAAATAAACAAGAAAAAGAAGATAGAAATATTTTTACTGGTAGTTTTGGTTTTATAAAGTTTAATGAAGATATGAGATTTAATATTATTATAAGATCAATTTTAAATTACAAAAATATTTCTGAGATATCTGCTGCATCAGGTGTGGTTTTAGATAGTTCAGCAAAAAAAGAATTTAATGAAAATTTCATAAAAGCAAAATCTTTACTGGAGTTATATAAATGATTTACATAATTGATCATCAAGACTCATTTACCTGGAACGTGGTTCATCAATTTTCAATGTTTGATGATGTATACTGCTCTAACTATTTTGAAATAAATCAAAAGAAATTAGATGAAAGTGAAATAATTGTTTTTTCCCCTGGACCAGGTTCACCCAAGGATTATTCTGTGACATCAAAAATTTATAATAAATATAAAGGGTATAAAAAAATAATTGGTATATGTCTTGGTTATCAACAAATTTTATATAACGAAGGTGGTAAAATAATACAACAAAGAAGAATTTTTCATGGTTTTCAATCTAAAATAAAAGTAACAAAAGATAGCAAATTGTTTAATAAAAATAAATTTTTTGAAGTTGGAAGATATCATTCTTTAAGATTGGAAGAACCTTTCATTTCAAAAGATATGAAAATTACTATGAGATGTACTAAAACCAACATAGCTATGGGTATAGAAGATCATAAAAATAAAGTTTTTGGTTTTCAATTCCACCCAGAATCTTTTTTAACTAAAAATGGCAAAGTTCTTATTAAAAAAATCCTATCAGCTTAAAGATTTAAAAGAAATTTCTTTCAATGAACTTTGGGGAAACAAAGGTGTTTTTACGACTATGAGACTTGTTGGAAACAAAAATAAAATAGTTCTCAAAAAAAATCATCTAAATAATTTAATCTCTTCCACAAAAAAATATAAAATAAGAAAAAAAAATCTTAAAAAAATATTACCATCTCTTATAAATAAAAGCTTAAAAAAAAATTTTAATAACCATCTATTAAGAATAGCTCTAAATAAAAAAACTATTTCGATATCTATAAGAAAAAGATTAACTCCTAAAAAGGAATTCAAATTAAAAGTATTTAATTACAAAAGGATAGAACCAAAATATAAGAACTTATTTTATAAACAAATTCTAAAAAGACTAAGCAATCTCGATAATACTAAATATGATCTTGCTTTATGCTATAAAGATAAAATATTAGAAACAGGTACTTCAAATTTATTATTTGTAAAAAACGGTAAATATTTTTCTCCCAAAAATAATTGTTATATAGGGAATACTATTAAATATTTAAATAAAAAAATTAAGATAAATTTTAAAGATATAAAAATTAAGGATCTAGATAGTTTTCAAGAAATACTTCTAGTAGGATCTGGAAAAACTGTAACATCTGTATCAAGTATTGATGAATTAAATTGGAAACGTAAAAGTTTTTTGTACTCGAAAAAGGTTAATAAAGTTTATAATAATTTAATTAAATAATTATGAGTGACCCAAATAACCCATGTATTTTTTGTAAAATTAAAAAAACTGAAATTATTTTTAGCAACGATTTAGCAATATCATCTTTTGATAGTTATCCAGTGTCCAAACATCATGCTTTAATTTTTCCAAAAAGACATGTTAAAGATTATTTTGAATTAAATAATGATGAGATTCTGGCGTGCAATAATTTGATAAAACTTCTGAAAGATTTGATATTAAAAAAAGATTCAACAGTTAAAGCATTTAATATTGGGAGTAATGCAGGTAAAATCTCAGGTCAATCTATTATGCATTGTCACATTCATTTGATTCCGCGTAGAGAAGGAGATGTAGAAAATCCTCAAGGGGGTATAAGAGGCGTGATACCCTCAAAACAACATTATATTAGAAAAAACAACAAATAATCAACTATCTAGTGTATAAATGTGCTCATAACACAGTTGATCTAATTTTTCATTTGTATTAGAAGAGTTTTTTTTTAAAATTGCGGAGATAAAATTATAAAATGTTTACAATAAATCCATTTGCGGTTCTTTCTGAAGCTATACCTTCTATATTTCTTCAATCATTTGTTATTGTGATGATTGGATTAATTGTTGTTGGAACTGTAATGGATATAATTCATAAAAAAAATGTAAAATATTTTTTTAATAATGCAAAAAAAGCAAAGAAGTCAGCAACTAGAGAATTAGGAACAGGTGAGAGAGTTTCTGTAATTGCAAAAACAGTTGTTTATGATATTGGTACAACTTCTGAACTTGGTGCTGGAAAAAGAAGGGTAGCTCATTTACTCGGAATGTATGGAACTATTTTATTTTGGGTTGCATCTGTAGTTATGATTTTCTTTTATGCTTCAACATCTTCTAGCACTCCATCACTTTGGCCGATCATATGGCACGTGGGTGCAATTATGACTGTTTTAGGTGGGGCATGGTTCTGGTTCTTTTTAAGAGTAGATGTTTACTCAGAAGCGCAGCCTTGGTATAGAATTATTCAGGCAGACTTATTTGTATTAGCATTAATTGCCACTTCATTATTCGGATTAATTTGGTCATATCTGCAGTCGTTAAATTTAGATGGCAGATGGGATGATAAAGTTTTTCTAGTTTTTTATATTGTATCGAATCTAGTTTTGTTCGGTGGAGTATATTGGTCTAAATTTGCACATATGTTTTATAAACCAGGAGCTGCAATTCAAAAAAATTTAGCG
Source organism: uncultured Pelagibacteraceae bacterium (assembly GCA_902521005.1). Classification (GTDB taxonomy): domain Bacteria; phylum Pseudomonadota; class Alphaproteobacteria; order Pelagibacterales; family Pelagibacteraceae; genus Pelagibacter. The sequence goes on along the minus strand of CABYPZ010000009.1, from coordinate 30,783 downwards.
GAAGCAGATGGTTCAAGAGATAATTTACCCCCAGAAGCTGATGCTCCAGAGCAATTTGGTATGGGTATTAAACGTGAGGCACCAAAGCACTATTAATATGATAAAGAAAGGAATATAAAAATAATATGTCAACTTTTGTATATATGACACGATGTGATGGATGTGGTCATTGTGTAGATATTTGTCCTTCAGATATTATGCACATTGACGAAACTATTAGACGTGCAAAAAATATTGAACCTAATTTTTGTTGGGAATGTTATTCATGTGTAAAAGCATGCCCAAATCATGCTATTGATGTAAGAGGATATGCAGACTTCGCACCTATGGGACATAGTGTTAGAGTTAGAAGAGAAGAAGAAAAAGGAACTATTTCTTGGAAGATTAAATTTAGAAATGGAACAGTAAAAGACTTTGTTTCTCCAATAACAACAAAACCATGGGGAAAATTTATTCCAAAACTTGCAGATGGCGATAAACCAAATCAAGGAGAAATAAATTCACAAATTCTTTATTCAGAACCAGAGGGTTTAAATACAAAAAAAGAATTACCTAAAGTAGAAAAAAGTGCTTTTAAAAAAGGTGTTTATTATTAATGGCTAAAAAAACTATTTTTGAAGATTGCGATGTTCTAGTCGTTGGCGGAGGAATGGCCGGAACTGGTGCTGCTTTTGAGGCGAGACATTGGGGAAGAGATCTAAAAATTGTTTGTGTTGAAAAAGCAAATATAGATAGAAGCGGTGCTGTCGCTCAAGGTCTATATGCAATCAACTGTTATATGGGAATGCAGTGGGATGAAAATCAACCTGAAGATCACGTTAGGTACGCACGTAACGATTTAATGGGCATGGTAAGAGAAGATCTAGGTTATGATATGGCCCGTCATGTAGACTCTACTGTACATATGTTTGACGAATGGGGTCTACCCATGATGAAAAACGAAAAAACTGGTCGTTATCTTAGAGAAGGCAAATGGCAAATAATGATACACGGCGAGAGTTATAAGCCAATTGTTGCTGAAGCAGCAAAAAAATCTGCTGATAAAATATATAATAGAATTATGATTACTCATCTTCTTATGGATGAAACTAAAGAAAATAGAGTAGGTGGAGCAGTAGGATTTAATATGAGAACAGGGGATTATTATGTCTTTAGAGCTAAAACAGTAATAGTTGCAGCAGGTGGAGCTTCACACATATTTAAACCTAGAGCTGTTGGTGAGGGAATGGGTAGAACTTGGTATGCACCTTGGAGTAACGGTTCGGCATACGCTTTACCAATTGCAGTTGGTGCTAAAATGACTCAAATGGAAAATAGAATTGTTCTATGTAGATTTAAAGATGGATATGGACCAGTAGGAGCATATTTTTTACATTTAAAAACTTATACTCAGAATGCAAATGGAGAGAATTATGAAAAAAAATGGTACGATCATACAAAAGAATTAGTAGGCGAATATATTGATCATCATCCAACTCCAACTTGTTTAAGAAATCACGCCTTCATTCAAGAAACAATGGCTGGTGGTGGACCAATTCACATGGTTACAACAGAAGCTTTTCAAGATCCACATTTAGAAACTGTTGGTTGGGAAAATTTTTTAGGTATGACTGTTGGACAGGCAGTTGTTTGGGCATCACAAAATATTGATCCAAAATATACTAACCCTGAATTAACTACGTCAGAACCATATGTTATGGGTTCACATGCAACTTGTTCAGGAGCATGGGTAAGTGGTCCTGAAGATCTTTCTCCCCCTGAATATTTTTGGGGATATAATAGAATGTTAACAGTAGATGGTCTTTTTGGAGCTGGTGATACAGTAGGTGGCAGTGCTCATAAGTTTTCATCTGGTTCTTTTACAGAAGGTCGTTTGGCTGCTAAGGCTGCTGTAAAATATATACAAGATAAGAAAGCCGAAGGCCTTACAGTTTCTGATAAACAATGTGAAAATTTTAAAGAGATTATCTTTAAACCATTAGAAAACTATACTGTTGGTAGAAATGAAATTACTGGAGGAACTGTTTCTCCAAGTTATATTTCTCCAATTCAAGGTCTACAAAGACTTCAAAGAATTATGGATGAATATGTAGGAGGTATTGCTACTAACTACATGACAAATGCTAATATGCTTAAAAGAGGATTAGAGTTATTGCAATGGTTACAAGAAGATTTAGAAAATGTTGGTGCTGAAGATTACCACCAGCTAATGAGAGCATGGGAATTAAAACATAGAGCCCTTACGTCGCAATGTGTAACAGAACACACGATGTTCCGTGAGGAAACACGTTGGCCAGGTTATTACTATAGAGGAGATCACTTAAAATTAGATGACGAAAATTGGCATTGTTTAACAGTATCAAGAAGAGATCCTAAAACTGGTAAATTTTCTTTAGAAAAAGTGCCCGTGTATCATATAGTAGATGAAAAAGAGAAAAAACAAGCTTCATAAAATATAATATCATCAATGAGTATTAACGATAAGTCTGACGAGGAAATAATTAAAATTGCTGAACCTATTTGGGCTAATTTAGTCAGATCATCAAACATCAAAGATTATGGTAGTTTTACCAAAGATCTTTCTTCACAGATGCTTTATGGAGCTAACGAAGTTGAGCTTGGTAAACAGTGGGCTAACAATGAGCTCATTTCTTCGTTATCTGAGGGCTGTAAGGCATTTGGCTGTATTAGAAGGGGTCTTTATATAACTATATTATATAAACAGACTAGCACAAAGATACCTGGGGAGTTTTTAGGTCGTCTAGTTCTAGGTGACGAGGGAGATCAGGTAAAAGTTTTTGGAGCAACTATTTTTTAAAAATTTTCTTGAAAATCTATTCTCCTAGGTGTAATTGCTAAATATGCTTAATAAATTTTTACAAAATACAAAATCAGTTGTTAAGCATCTTCCAAATTTTAATTCACTAATAAATATGAAAAATACTATTTATTTTGGGTTAGCTGCTTACTGGTCATTTATTTTAATTAATACATTTCTATAATTTAATCTCTAGTTGACATTCCGTTTTTTGAGGAATAGTTAAAGATATGGAGTATTTTCTTCCAATTGCTCAAGTAGAAATCAATATACCAATAATTTTTTTGTTAAGTTTATTTGTCGGAGTTCTATCAGGTTTGTTTGGAGTTGGTGGTGGTTTTTTAATGACTCCTTTTTTAATTTTTCTTGGAATTCCTCCTGCATACGCAGTACCAAATGAAGCTAGTAACATATTAGGAACCTCTGTTTCAGGTTCAACTACTCATTATCTAAAAGGCACATTAGATTATAAAATGGGTTTAATGATAGTCTTGGGTGGCGTATTTGGAACTTTATTAGGAATAATTACTTTTACCTATTTAAAAGATATTGGAAAGATAAACGATGTTATCGCATTAGCTTACATGTATCTCTTAGCAATTTTGGGTACATTTATGTTGATACAAGGTGTTTCAGAAATAGATAAAGCAAGAAAAAAAATAATTGTTAGAAAAAAATTACATCAACATTATTGGATACATGGCCTTCCTTTTAGAATGAGATTTAAAAAATCAAAAGTATATGAAAGTATATTTACGCCAATCATTATTGGTCTGATTGTTGGATACATTGCTGCTATAATGGGTATAGGAGGAGCTTTTATTTTAGTTCCTGCGATGATTTATATTATTGGAATGCCAACCAAGTTAATTCCTGGAACATCTTTATTCGTTACAATCTTTGTGAGTGCAATTGTTACAGTATTGCATGCTCTTAATTATGGAACTATAGATTTAGTTTTAATTACTATATTAATCCTAGGTTCTATAGTTGGAGTTCAAGTCGGACAAAAGATAGGGGAAAAAATTGATAGCACAGAGTTTAAAACTATTTTAGCAATTTTAATTCTAGCTGTTGGAATAGCAATTGCCTTTGAAAGGTTTATTAAAGAAGAGGTGATTATTGAAAAAATTACCAATGGAGTTAATCAATTGGGTCCCTTAGATAATTTTATATTACAGTATTCTAAAGATCTCCCAACTTTTTATGGCTTAACATCGGTAGTTTTGGCAGTAGTTTTAGGTGTTGGTGCTGCTGGATTAAGAAAACTCATTTCAAATTGGAATACTAAAAGAATTGCTAAGCTTAAAGCTAGCAAGTAAAAAAATTTTTATGCTAAAATTTATTCACACAATATTTATTTTAATTTTATTAAATTCACAATCACTAGCAGAGAAAATAAATTTTGATGAATTCGTTGTTAATAAATATCTTAAAACTAAATTAAGCTCCGGTGATTGGTATTTAGCTACTAAAGAAAGAGACTCTTATTACGGTCTCTGGTTTGATGCATATAGGTTAGCTAAAGTAGAAAATAATAACATTACAGAGTCCATTCTTATCGGAGTAGCAGATGTTGCTGGTGTATATGAAAGCGTAGTAAATACTGCAGTTCAAGAAGTAATATTTAAAAACAAACATGATGGCTGTTATGAAAGACCTGAATACTATTTGTTAGAACTTTACAAAAGAGGAAACACAGTTAATTGTCTAATAGTAAGACATATAGATACTAATAAAGAATTAAATTTTCCTGACGATCCAGAGGACTCGTCTGCTCAACTAAAAAAATGGATAAAGGATAATGAGCTTAAACTCCCAAAAATAATGCTAATGAGCTCACATACTTATTTTTCTAGACTATCAAGGGGTCAAATGCTTGAAATTACTCATGCTATTGATCCAAAAGTATTAAATTCTCCAGAGATAAAACACTTTACAGAAGAAAGTTCTGAGTTTCATAAAAATAATATAAATAATTTTCCTGACCATAAAAAAATTATGGAGAAGTGGATATCAATTGCCGCAAAAAGGCATAGAGAATTTGAAAAAAATGTAAAAATTAGGAAACATCACGCTTTAGATTTAAACAAATATTTAAATTAAAAAAAAGTCTTAAGCACTTCTATATAGTTTAGTCATAACAAATTCTTTATGACCTAATGCTTCCGCACAAGTTAATCTTCCATTTGCAACTCTTAAAGTTGCTTTGACCAATTCATCTCCAGCTTGATCTAAGTTCATTTGTCTTGAAAGAATTTTTGAAACATCTACATCTATATGTTCGCTCATATTTTTAACAGTTAAAGGGTTTGCTGTTAATTTAATCACTGGTTCAATTGGGTTACCTATAATATTTCCTTGACCAGTTGGAAATAAATGAATATTAAATCCACCAGCTGCTTGCAGGGTGACACATTCTGCTGCGGCTGATGAAGTATCCATAAAATACAAACCTTTTCCTTTTGTGGGTTCTTCGGCTGGTTCTAAAACATCTATAAACTGTCTTGAACCTATTTTTTGAAAATTTCCAAAAGCTTTTTCCTCAATTGTTGTTAGTCCGCCAGCAATATTTCCTGCTGTTGGTTGACTTTCAGATAAATCATCAGTTGCTTCTTTTAAAATAAAATCGTTGTAATCATTCCAAGTTTTTTTAAATTTTGCTTGAGCTTCAGGAGTTTTACCTCTCTTTTCACAAACAGTCTCTGCACCAGTAAGTTCAGATGTCTCTCCAAAACATAAATGAACACCTAGTGGCTCTAGTTTATCCATTAAATTTCCAACTGTTGGATTTGATGCAAGACCTGATGTCGTGTCAGACTCACCACATTTAACAGAAATCCATAAATCACTTATTGGACATTCCTCTCTTTGCTTTTCTGATGCCCACATTGAAAATTCTTGAGCTTTCTTTGAAACTTTAGCTATTGTATCTATGTCTCCAACACCTTCAATACTAAATCCTTCAACTGGCTTTCCAGTTTTTGCAATTTCATCAACAATTTTTTTTGTCCACTTCGGTTCTATTCCTATAACTATTACAGCTGCCACATTAGGATTTTTTCCTGTACCAATCATAGTTCTAAAGTGTAATTCTAAATCTGCACCAAATTGTAATCTTCCATATGAATGAGGTAATGCGATAGTACCTTTAATATTGTTTGCTACAGCTTCTGCACATGCATTTGAAATGTCATCTACTGGCAAAATTATTACGTGGTTTCTAGTACCAGCTCTACCATTTTCTCTTTTATAACCTAAAAAACTCTTTGGAATTTCCATATTTACCACTTCTTTGTTTTTACATTATGAACATGGACATGTTCACCTTTTTTAATTTCTTTAACGACTTTGCCAATATCGTGACCATATTTTATAATTGTATCACCTTCATTTAAATCACTCATAGCTATTTTGTGACCTAGAGGTATCTCATTTTTTGATTGAATTTTAGTAGATTTGTCATTTTCCATTATCCAGCAATTACACTCCTGGTTAGGTATGATTTTCTCAATAACCACAACACCTACATTGTCTTTTTCATCATGAATAATTATATCTGTACTTGTCATTGTGACGATTTCTTTATTTGAAATTTCCAAGATCTTATATATTAATCATGTCCTTAAACAAATAAAAATTATTTAGAAAGAATTTATATGACCAAAATGACCACTGAAGAGGCTTTTATAAAAGTACTTCAAAAACACGGAATAGAACATGCATTCGGTATAATAGGTTCCGCTTTTATGCCGATTTCAGATTTATTTCCAGAAGCAGGAATTACCTTTTGGGATGTAGCTCATGAAACAAACGGTGGACTAATTGCTGATGGTTATACTAGAGCGACTGGTAAAATGTCAATGGTCATAGCTCAAAATGGTCCGGGAATTACAGGACTTGTAACTCCAATCAAAACTGCATATTGGAATCATACACCCATGTTGGTAGTAACACCTCAAGCTGCAAACAAGACAATGGGTCAAGGAGGATTTCAAGAGGTAGAACAAATGAATTTATTTAAGGATATGGTTTGTTATCAAGAAGAAGTTAGAGATCCCTCACGAATGGCAGAAGTTTTAAACAGAGTAATAGAAAAAGCTATAAGAGGATCTGCACCAGCTCAAATTAATGTCCCAAGAGATTATTGGACTCAGGTTGTTGATATAGAACTTCCTCCAATAGTTAGATTAGAAAGACAAGGCGGAGGATCGGATGCGATTAATAAAGCATCAAAATTATTATCAGAGGCAAAATTTCCAGTAATTCTATCAGGAGCGGGAGTGGTGATTGGTAATGCAATAGAAGATTGCAAAAAGCTTGCAGAAAAATTAGATGCGCCAGTTTGTAATGGTTATCAGCACAATGATAGTTTTCCAGGAAGTCATCCACTTGCAGTCGGACCACTAGGTTATAATGGTTCGAAAGCTGCTATGCAATTAATTTCAAAAGCTGATGTTGTGCTTGCACTTGGCACAAGGTTAAATCCTTTTTCAACATTACCTGGCTACGGGTTAGATTATTGGCCAAAAGATGCAAAAATTATCCAAGTTGACATGAACTCTGATAGAATTGGATTAACAAAAAAAGTTACTGTTGGAATATGTGGTGATGCAAAATTAGTTTCACAACAATTACTAGAACAATTATCTTCAAATGCAGGAGATAAAGGAAGAGAAGAAAGAAAAAATTTAATTCATCAAACAAAATCTGCTTGGTTACAAACACTTACTAGCCTAGATCATGAAGATGATGACCCCGGTACAGTTTGGAATAAAGAAGCAAGAAAAAGAGATAGTGATAGAATGTCTCCAAGACAAGCTTGGAGAGCGATACAAGCAGCTATGCCAGATGACGTAATTATTTCATCAGATATTGGTAACAATTGTGCAATAGGTAATGCTTACCCAACCTTTGAAGAAGGAAGAAAATATTTAGCTCCAGGTTTATTTGGGCCTTGTGGCTATGGTTTTCCTTCAATACTTGGTGCAAAGATAGGTTGTCCTAATACACCTGTAATAGGATTTGCTGGAGATGGAGCATTTGGAATAAGCATGAATGAAATGAGCTCATGTGCAAGAAAAGAATGGCCCGCTATAACAATGGTTATATTTAGGAATTATCAATGGGGCGCTGAAAAAAGAAATTCTATTTTATGGTTTGATGACAACTTTGTAGGTACAGAACTAGATCCTGAATTAAGTTATGCTAAAGTTGCTGATGCATGTGGTCTCAAAGGTGTAACAGTCAAAACCATGGAAGAAACTACTAAAGCTATAAAACAATCATGTGAGGACCAAAAAAAAGGTATAACAACTTTTATTGAAGTTATACTTAACCAGGAACTTGGTGAACCATTTAGAAGAGATGCAATGAAAAAACCTGTTCAAGTCGCAGGAATTAAAAAAGAGGATATGAAACCTCAGAAGTCTTTGAGTTAAATTGAAATATAAAGATATAAAAATCGGATCAAATAGAAGTTTTGGTATTGTTTTTTTTGTAGTTTTTTTAATCATTGGTTTATGGCCACTAATAAACAATGGTGATATTCGAAATTGGTCGGTTATAATCTCAGCAATATTTCTAGTTCTTGGATTGTTAAATTCAAAAGTACTAACACCCCTTAACAAAGCTTGGTTTAGGTTTGGTATTTTTTTAGGAAATTTTATTGCCCCAATTGTTATGGCTATAGTATATTTTTTAGTTGTAACGCCAATAGGTATTTTGATGAAAATCGTTAAAAAAGACTTAATAAACTTAAAGAAAAATAACAATAAATCATATTGGATTGAAAAAAACGAAATAAAATCTAGTATGAAAAATCAATTTTAAAAATGGAATTTATAAAGGAATTTTTGCAATTTTTGAAAATTAGAAAAAAATATTGGTTAATGCCAATTATTATTGTTTTGGTTATTTTTGGCGGACTAATTGTATTAAGCCAAGGTTCTGCGGTAGCTCCATTTATATATACATTATTCTAGTGACTAAAAAAATTTTAGGAATTTCTGCATTTTATCATGATAGTGCAGCGGCAATAATTAGTAATGGTAAAATAATTGCTGCAGCCCAAGAAGAGAGGTTTACAAGAAAAAAACATGACTCTGGATATCCTTTTAATGCAATTGAGTTTGTATTAAAATATTCTAACAGTAATATTTCTGAACTAGATGCCATAGTTTTTTACGAAAAGCCTTTTTTAAAATTTGAAAGACTTTTAGAAACATACGTTGCCTTTGCTCCCAAAGGATTTATACAGTTTTCTAAAGCGATGCCAAGTTGGCTCAGAGAAAAGCTATTTCAAAAAAAACTTTTAATTAATCTTATAAAACAGCATGATAAAAAATTTAATGACTCAAAAAAAATATTTTTTTCTGAGCATCATTTAAGTCATGCAGCTAGCGCTTTTTATCCATCTCCTTTTGATAAAGCAATTATTTTAACAGCCGATGGTGTGGGTGAATGGGCCACAACCACTGTTGCAGTTGGCGACAAAAATAATTTAGAAATTAAAAAAGAAATTCATTTTCCACATTCTTTGGGTTTATTATATTCTGCTTTCACCTATTACATTGGTTTCAAAGTCAATAGTGGTGAATATAAGTTAATGGGACTTGCGCCTTATGGAAACCCAAAATATGTTGATAAAATTGAAAAAAATTTAGTAGATATTAAAGAGGATGGCTCGTTTAGATTAGATCAAAACTTTTTTAATTATTCAACTGGTTTAACTATGACGAATAAAAAATTTCACAATTTATTTGGTCAAGAACCTAGAGATAGTAGAAAGGATCAAATTACACAATTCCATATGGATATAGCTGCTTCCATACAGAAAGTTACTGAAGATATAATCCTGAAAATGTGCGTTTCATTACGTAAGGAATATAATATTTCTAATTTATGTTTAGCTGGAGGTGTTGCTTTAAACTGTGTTGCAAATGGTAAAATTTTGAAAAGTAAAATATTTGAAAATATTTGGATACAACCTGCAGCAGGTGATGCTGGAGGATCTTTAGGGGCTGCATTGGCATACTGGTATTTAGAATTAAATAATGAGAGAAATGATATAAATAAAGATGAGATGCATGGATCTTATCTTGGCCCATCCTATTCAAATGAAAATATAGAAAAAAGTTTAAAACACATTGGTGCTAAATATGAGTTTATTGAAGATGAAATGCTTATTGATAAAGTTGCTGATGATTTGTCCAAAGGAAATGCAATAGGTTGGTTTCAAGGAAGAATGGAATTTGGACCAAGAGCCCTTGGCGGAAGATCAATCTTAGGAGACCCTAGATCAGAAACTATGCAAAAAAATTTAAATCTTAAAGTAAAATATAGAGAAAGTTTTAGACCCTTTGCGCCATCTGTATTAAGAGAGGATGTAAATCAATGGTTTGATATAGATAATGATAGTCCTTATATGCTTATTGTCTCAGATGTTTTAAAAGATAAACAAAAACAAATGACTGAAGATGAAAAAAAGTTATTTGGAATCGACAAATTAAATATCAAAAGATCTGAAATTCCAGCAGTAACACATGTTGATTATTCAGCAAGGATACAAACTGTTCATAAAGAAACAAACAAAATGTACTATAATTTAATTAAAAAATTTAAAGAGATTACAAACTGTCCAGTAATCGTAAATACATCATTTAATGTAAGAGGTGAACCAATAGTTAACTCCCCAGAAGACGCTTTTAACTGTTTTATGGGGACAGAATTAGATAATTTAGTAATTGGTAACTATTATTTACAAAAAAATAAACAAGATCAATCACTTAAAAAAGATTATAGCTCTTCTTTTGAACTTGATTAATATAAAATTTAAATGAGTGAACAATATAAACTTAAAAAGATTTTCTTAAGTTTGTTTCATTTTTTTTTGGTTTTTTTTATTCTAAGCTTATTTTTCTCATTTGATAAAATTTATATAGCTTTAATTGTAGCTCTAATAACTATATTTTTTAATCAAAAAATAAAAAAAATTATTTCTATTAATATTCTAGTGTTAACATTTAGTCTTAAAATAATTTTTTTACTTTTAAGCCCTGGGGATTACTATTCTACATTATCCAAAACTATTTATGAAAAAGATTATTTATATGGTGTAAGAAATATTGAATTAAAAGTAAATATTTTTGGTGGAAATTTAAATCCAACTGATAAATCAAAAACTAAAATTGTTAATATTTCAACCGACAAATATGGTTTTAGAAATGCAATTGATTTTAAAGATAGCGATTTTATATTGATAGGAGATAGTATGCTTCATAATCATAGAATTGATGATAATTATTTAATTAACAGCATATTAAATAAATCTAAAACATTTAAGTTTTATAATGCTGCCTTATCATCAACAGATGTTGGTCATTACCTAGAAACCATAAAGTTTTTTAAAGAAAATAATTATGAGAGGCAGTTTATTGCATTCTTTTTTACAGGAAATGATTTTCTAAATTATGATAAAGTGCAAAAAAATTACTCAGATAAATTAAATAACATAATTTATAGAAATTATTTTGAGATTAAAGAATTTTTTGATTTTTTTACTAAAATTAAATTTGTAATACAAATTTTTAAAGAAAACAAACTACCAGATAGAGTTGATAAAAATAAAACAATTAATGACGAAAAAGTTTATTTTTACAAAAGTTATTATGTAAAACCTGATCAAAATTTAAATTTATCAAAAAAATTTGATTTTTATAAAAATTATGCACCAGATATTATAGTTATAATACCAACTAAAGCTCAAGTTTACTGTAAATATATTCAAGATTACAATTGTCCTAATATAAACTACGAAAGTGTCTTAAAGAATAATAAAATTTTTGAAAATAGCTTAATTTTAGATAGTACAAAATATTTAACAGATAATGCTGAAATATTTTTGAATTCAAATGAATTTATTTATGAAAAAGAAGATACACATTTGAACGAATTAGGTTTAAATATTCTTTCTAAATTTTTGGTAAAAAATATAAATTCTTAAAATTTTAATTTTCAATGCACATTGCTATTCCCATTCCGCCACCTATACACAATGTTGCTAATCCTTTTTTAAATTTTCTTTTTTGCATCTCGTGAACTAAAGTCACAATAATTCTTGCTCCCGAAGCTCCAATAGGATGCCCTAAGGCTATCGCACCTCCATTCATATTAACTATATTTGGATCTAATCCTAACTCTTTATTAACAGCTATAGCTTGTGCTGCAAAAGCTTCGTTTGACTCTATTATGTCTAATTCATCTTTTTTCCAACCGGCTTTTTTTAAAGCCTCTTTAGAGGCATTTATTGGACCAGTTCCCATTAATGAGGGATCAACACCACATTGAGCCCATGAAACTATTTTTGCCAATGGATTAAGTTTCTTTTTTTTTGCTTCTTCGTAACTCATTAATACTACTGATGCCGCTCCATCATTTATACCTGAAGAATTTCCAGCTGTTACTGTTCCGTTTTCCTTAAATGCAGGTTTAAGTTTAGATAATTTTTCTATATCGACATCCGTTCTAGGGTGTTCATCCTTATTAAATGTACTTCCAGTTTTTAATTTTATTGAAACAATTTCATCATTAAATTTTCCTTTATTTATTGCTTCTTTTGTTTTTATTTGTGATTTGTAAGCAAATAAGTCTTGATCATTTCTTGAAATACTAAATTTTTTTGCAACATTTTCAGCTGTAACACCCATATGATATTGATTATAAAAATCTATTAATCCATCAACGATCATTGAATCTTTAAGTTTGTTTTCCAATAAAATTTTATCTTTTCTAAAATTTATATAGTGTGGGGAGTTAGTCATACTTTCTTGTCCACCAGCAATTACTATTTTGGTATCTTTTAATTTTAATGAATTAAATCCCAAACTAATTGCAGATAACCCAGATCCACATACTTGATTTATAGTCGTTGCAGAAGTTGATTTGTCAATCCCAGCCTTCATAGCTGATTGTCTTGCAGGATTTTGTCCTGCCCCAGCTTGAAGCACCTGACCCATATATACTGTATCAACATCATCCTTTTGAAGATTAGAATGCTCCATACATTTTTTTATTACAAATGATCCTAATTCAGATGCACTATATTCAGATAAGCTACCATCTAGTGAAGAAATAGCTGTCCTAAAAGCTGATGTTATTACTATGTCTTTATTATCCATAAACTTTTTTAATCTATCTGAAAAACTAAGGCAAATCTAAAGATATCTTGACGATGTTTAAACATTAAACGAAAACTCTAAATCTTTCATATTTTCAATGTTTGGAAAATCAAGATTTTTTATTGGAAATGATAAATTATACTCATTTTCGTTAACTTCGTAATATTCTTTATTTATAAAAGTTATTTCCAAAACCTTTGGCAGACCATCAACACAATAACCAGCATAATTGTTACCGTGTAAGTGAGTAATATAAAAAGTTTTTTTTAATTCTAATATTGCTTCTTTTAATTTATCTCGATTCTTATCTAAAAAATGAAATTCTATAGTCATTAGGTGAATATTTTTACTGTTTATGTTTATTTCATGAATAAACTTAAATTCATCTCCTTCAATATCTGACTTAAGAAATATTTTTTTGTTATTTTTAATTCTATTTATTACCTTTGAAATTGTTGTATCATTTAAATTTCCAATTTTTTCTTTAAAGTGGATTACATTTTTATTTTTAATAATGTTTTTATAGTCTTCTAAATCCTGGAATTTTTTTTCAATATTTTTGAAACTTGACTTGAAATAAAATAGTCTTTTAATTGATTTATATATCCTATTATAAAAATAGTTATTATTAATAGTATGATCGTACATATGAATTTCGTTTTGACTATTGAATTTTAAAAAGTCTCTTTCCATCGAGAAATTTTCAGCCATTCCAAACGAAACCATAAAATTACAATTTTTAAGCGAAGAAATAGGAACTACATATCCTGCATCTCTATTATTTCCTAATCTTGTTAAGTCTTTTACTTTGTTAGGTATTAGATAGTTTAGCGATTTATCAAGCATAATTCATAATTATTAAAATAAATTATTTATTTTTTTTTTTGATTTCTTTTTCACAATAATCTTTTGCAAGATCTGATGATAGCTGATTATTTTTTTTCATTTGAGCGATAACACATGCAGAGATTGACTTATTTAAACTAAAATCTTTATAACTTACTTGTGACAAATAAAGCATTAAAGATGCAACAATTATAAACAAAATAAATTTTATATTACTTTTCATTGATATATAATTTTTTATTATCGAATAATTGTTTTCACTGTTCCAAGTTTATTAATTTTTCCAACATATAAACCTTTGCTTGTAATTGGAACAACTCCAACTGTAGAACCAGTAAAAACATAAAAATCTTTATTTAAATAGATTTTATCTTTTTTTAATTTCTTAAGCACAAACAGCAATGAATTTAAAGGGTTAACAAAAACTGTATTTGTATTTCCATTAATACTTTGTTCAGCTTTTTTGTTTGATATATTTGTTTTTAAATTACCAATATTTATTTTTTTATATTTTTTCTTTGCACCGACAAGAAACTTCACATTTGCACCAAAATCACTGCATAAGTCACCAAATGATGTAATACCTTTTTTCCTCTGTCTATATCCAACAATTTCAATACAAGGAGCCATATAAGATATAAATTTTGAAATATTTTTTGATGATAATTTACCTTTAACATCAAAAAAGTTCTTTTTAATTATATAACAAACCTCAAGCTCTATACCTAAGGTAGATTTATTAATTTTTACTTTTTTTCCAGATTTCAAAAGGTTTTGTTTATAAACAGATGCATAAAAGGGTTCTTTTTCTTTTAATTTCTTCATTACAGCAAATGCTGTTCCTGCTGCTTTAAACCCTACAACTTGTTTGTTTACTTTACTCTCACATAGTTTTCTAAACTTTTGAGCATTTTTAATTTTTTTTGTATATTTTAATGGTAAAGGCGCAATTATTTTATTCCTTAAAAAAGCCTTAACTAATTTATCTGATAGTTTGTCAATTTCTGTTTTTTTCATCATTTAATATTTAATACTGTAGCAGGATCTAATCTAGTTCCAAACCAGTTTAGTCTAACATCTAAATGGGGTCCAGTCGACCTTCCACTTGAACCTACGGTTCCTATTATTTCTCCTTGTTTTACTATATCTCCTAATTCAACAAATATTTTATCTAGGTGCATATATAGTGTGGATATACCATGACCGTGATCAAATATGAGAGTTGCACCAGTAAAATATAAATCTTCTTCAGCCATAGTCACCACACCATCAGCCATAGCTTTTATTGGTGTGCCTAATTTTTGAGCAAAATCTATACCGTAGTGTGGCCATCGTGGTTTACCATTAAGTATTCTTTGACTACCGTATACTCCAGTAATTATTGCATCATCAACTGGTAAAATAAACTTATTCTTAAAAAAATCTAAATCTGAATTAATTTCTCTAGCTTTTGCTATCAATATATTCTCTTTTTTAATTCTTTCATAAACTTCTTCTGGTGGAGTTACTTTCTTTTCCTCAAGACCATCAATTCTTTGAATATTATATTTTCTTTTTTGGACTTTTTTAATAACTTTTTTTGTTTCACCATCTTTAATGACTTTAATTACAACATCATATTTTCTATCTTTTCCTATTCCAAATGCAAAAAATCCATCTTTAGAAACTTTTATTTGTTTTTTATCAATTATTACTTTTGAGTTTGGTTCAGTTTTACCTAAGATAAAATGTCCTTGAATAAATTTACCATTAAATTCTAAAGCGTAAGCTTTAAAAGATATAAATAAAAATATAATTAAATACTTAATTACCTTGCTGTCCATCCACCATCTACTAATAAAGAGGTTCCAGTAATCATTGAAGCTTGATCCGAAGCTAAAAAAACGACTGCACTTGCAATATCTGAAAGTTCGGCAAATCTTCCTAGTGGAATATTTCCCAATACTTCTCTCTTAAATTTTTTACTTTTTAAAAATTTTTTAGTCATTGGAGTTACTACAAAGGTAGGACATACAGTATTAACTCTTATATTATATTTTGCTAAATCAATTGACATACCTTTTGTCAATCCTTCCAAACCAAATTTAGTCATATTATAGACACTTCTAATTGGTCCGCCAACATGACCCATTTGAGATGACATGTTGATAATAGCACCACCTATTTTTTTTCTATTATTTTGCTTTATCATTTTAAGAGCACCCATTTGAGCAATATTAAATGTTGCTTCAGTATTTACTTTTACTAAATATTCCATGTCTTTTCTTTTGACCTTTGTAAAATGTTCTGGAATGTTAGTACCAGCATTATTTACAACGATATCAATCCTTTTTTGCGCATTAATGACTGATTTTATTTCTGAATATTTTGTTACATCACAGACATAATATTTACACTTTACTTTAAATCGTTTAGCTATCTGTGAAACTTGTTTCAAATCTTTTTCAGTTCTACTTAAAATTATAAGGTTTGCTCCTGCCTCAGCTAATCCAATTGCACAGGCTCTTCCTAAACCTTTGCCTGCACCAGTAATCAATGCATATTTATTTTTTAAATTATATTTTTTTAAATACATCTTATAAGAATAGCTTTAAATCAGTATAGATCAAATCTATAGCAACTGCTAGTATAGCTAATAAACCCAACCATCCTATCCAAGAATATTTTTTAATCCAGCCAGATATTAAAGTAGCTGCTGTAGCCATTAAAACAATTGATAATACTAAGCCAAATACAAGTAATCCATAATGATCTTTTGCTGCACCAGCTACACCCAAAACATTATCTAAACTCATTGTAAAATCTGCTATTAGAACTGTTGTGATAGCTTTAAAAAAACTTGAATTATTTATTTTTATATTTTCATCCTCAGATACAGATTTTTTTATAACGTCTTTATATAACTTGTAACAAATATATAATAAAAGCAATCCACCAATTAATCTAAGACCACTTATTTGTAGAAGATAAGCAGTCAACAAAGTTAAAATAATTCTTAATATTATTGCACCACCTATACCCCAAAAAATTATTTTTTTTCTCTTATCTGGTGGAAATTGGGATGCGACCATTCCAATGATTATTGCATTGTCGCCAGCTAAAATTAAGTCGATTAAAACTATTTGAGAAAAGATTAATATTTGTTCATTCATTTACTTCTATCTTCTAATATCATGTCTGAGGCTTTTTCTGCAATCATTATAGTTGGTGCATTAGTATTACCAGACGTGATATTTGGCATGATAGAAGCATCGACGACTCTTAAATTTTCAATTCCATGAACTTTGAGTCGATCATCTACTACAGCATTTTCATCGTGACCCATTTTACAAGTTCCTACTGGGTGAAATATAGTTTGGGTATAATTACTTCCAGCTTTAACTAATTCCTCATCCTCTTTTATATGAATACCAGGTCTATATTCTTCAGGCTCGTATTTTTTAAATGTCTTAGTTTCTAACATTATTTTTCTTATTAGTTTTAATCCTTGAGCTGCTACATATCTATCATCTTCAGTTGAAAGATAATTCATTTTAATTTTGGGATTGTCCTTCATGTCATTACTAACTATATTTATTTCCCCTCTACTAGTTGGTCTAATATTAGCTACTGTAGGTGTGATACCATCAAAGTCATGTAATTTAGTTGCACCTAATATATCTGTGCTAATTGGTTGTACATGAAATTGTAAATTGGGAGTTTCCCTAGAACTATCACTTTTTGCAAAACCACATACTTGACTTGCACCCATTGTCATAGGTCCACTTTGATTAAATATATATTCAAGACCAATTAAAAAATTTCCAAATAAACTATTAATTTTTCCATTTAATGATTTGAGATTTTTAACTTTATAAACAGGTCTAAACATTAGATGATCTTGTAAATTTTTACCCACACCTTTTAATTCATTAATTATATTAATATTAAATTCTTTAAGTTTTTTGCTTTCCCCAATACCTGATACTTGTAAAATATGTGGTGATCCAATAGAACCAGCAGAAAGAATAGTTTCTTTGTTTGATTTTGTTTCAATTAATTTATCATTGTGAATATATGAAACACTAATTACTTTTTTATTTTCAAAATTTATTTTTTGGACATGAGCATTAGTAATAATTTTTAAATTACTTCTTGATTTAACTGGATTGAGATATCCTTTTGCAGCGCTGTACCTTAACTTTAAACCAAAATGACTATGACTTGTGGTAAATTGATAAAATCCAACTCCAAAATTATCTCCTGTATTAAAATCCTCTGATTTAGGGATACCTTTTTCCTCAGCTGCATTAATAAATTCATCTAACATTTTTAATTTGATCTTTTTATTTGCAACCATAATCGGTCCACTATCACTATGAAATTTCCCTTTACCTAGCTCGTTATTTTCAGATTTAATAAAATAAGGTAACACATCATCCCAGCCCCAACCTTTATTTCCTTGCTGTCTCCAATTATCATAATCATTGCTTTGTCCTCTTATCCAAAGGAGGCCATTGATAGATGAGCTGCCTCCCAGTGTTTTACCCCTAGGATATCTAATAGAACGATTATTCATCGTTTCATCTTTTTCAGTATGAAAACACCAATCTACTTTAGGATTATGCATCGTCTTATAATATCCAACTGGAATATGTATCCAGGGATAAGTATCTTTCCCTCCAGCCTCTAACAATAAAACTTTATTATTAGGATTTGCAGAAAGTCTATTAGCTAATACACATCCCGCTGATCCTGCTCCAATTATTATATAATCAAAACTATCCATAGCTTTTTATAATTTATTTTAATTTAATAAGCTAATTAAAGGTTTTTTTAAATAAATTCCCATAATTGTCACTTGTAACTAGATGGTTTTTTTGAGAGGATATTGAACTTAAATTTAACTAACAGAGGGAAAATAAATGAAAAAAATCATTTCAATGTTATTTGCAGTGACTTTATTATTAGGTTTCGTATCTAATGCTCATGCTGCAAAAACTCTAAAATGTCAGACTGTGTTAAATGCTAAGGGTGATGAAGTTGTCATGCTTAAGGATTTTACAGATACAGTTACTAAACTTACACAAGGTTCATTGAAGTTTGAGATTATGCCTGCTGGAACAGTTGTTGGAGTAAAAGAAACTCTAGATGCTGTTGACAAAGGTTTAATTGATTGTGGATTTGCTTGGACACACTATTGGTCAGGTGAACACCCAGCTGCAATGTTATTCGGTTCTCCGGTAGCAGGTGCTGGTGTTGGTATTGATAATATTGCGTTCTTATCTTGGTTTTTATCAGGTGGTGGAGAGCAATTATATGATCAACTTTGGAAAGAAATGAACAGAAACATTAAAGGCTTTATGCTTCAACCAGTTGGACCAGAAGCTTTAGGATGGTTTCCAGAGCCAATTAAAAATATGGATGATTTCAGAAAATTAAAATTCAGAACTCCTCCAGGAATTCCAGGACAAACTTACAAAGATATCGGAATTGCATCAGTAGCTATGGGAGGTGGAGATATTCTTCCAGCTCTTGAAGCAGGTACAATTGATGCTGCAGAATGGTGTTGTCCAAAACCAGACATGGTATTTGGTTTCCAAAAAGTTTTAAAACATTACTACTTACAAGGTCTTCACCAAGTAGTGGTAAATGCTGACTTTTATATTACAGGAACAACTTATGAGAAGTTCTCAGATCATGAGAAAAACTCAATTAAAGTTGCAGCTGATGCATCTTTAATGAAATCATTAGCAAGAAGAATTCTTGTTAACGGTGAAGCATTACATGAACTAACTACAAAACATGGTGTTCAACTTCATGATACTCCAAAAGATTACTTTGTAGAGTATATGGCAGCAGCTAATGCTACTTTAAACAAAAATGCTAATAAAAATGCATTTTTCAAAAAAGTTTGGGACTCTCAAAAGAAATTTGCTGATACAGCAGTTCCTTTCTGGGCAGGTGCACAAATGTCTAATGCGCAGCTTGGAATGGCGCACGCAGCAACTTTGAAGTAAACAAATAAAGTATATAAAGCGGGCTTTAACAGCCCGCTTTTTTTATCAACAAATTATGACATCAAAACCATCAAAACTAGATATCTCAGATGAAATGATTGCTGAAAGAAGAGGTGGTTCAGGCAAAATGCCTGATGACATGCCTAAATGGATGGCAAAAACAATAGTTAATATCGATAAGTTTAGTAAAGTTATAGGAAACATAGTTTGCTGGATAACCATACCTTTAATTATAGGAATGGTTTATGAGGTGTTAGCAAGAAAATTATTTTTATCACCTACAATTTGGGCATACGATATGAGTAGATTTTTCTATGGAGCTCTATTCATGTTAGGTGCAGCTTACGCTCTGTCTAAAGGAGTTCATATCAGAGCAGATTTTTTATATAGAAATTTTAAGGTAAAGACTCAAGGAAGAGTAGATTTTTGGTTATATCTACTTTTTTACTTTCCTGGATTATTAGTATTCTTTTATATGACAACTGGATTTGTCCAAGAGTCTATAATGCGAAGTGAAAGAGGAATGGATACAACCTGGATGCCATATATGTGGCCAATCAAAAGCTGTTTATGGGTAGGTATAATTTTTTTACTTATACAAGGTGTTTCAGAATTATTGAAAAGTTATTACGCAGCTACCAAAGGTAAATGGCCAGGAGCTGAATGATTTCACATTTAATTGATCCAGCTATTTTAGGCTTCATACTTGTTGGAGTAATGCTATTTGCAATTTTTATTGGTTTTCCAATATCATTTACATTAATTTTTTTAGGATTTGTATTTGGTTATTTAGGATTTGGAAAATTAGTATTTTATTTAATGACCTTGCAATTTTCAATGGTCATGACAGAACAAACTCTCGCCGCCGTACCGCTTTTTGTGTTTATGGGGATTATGATGGAGCAAGCTGGTTTAATGGAAAGACTATTTTCTGCTTTCCAACTTATGTTAGCAAAAGTTAGAGGTTCTTTATATTATGCTGTTCTTTTTGTTTCTGTAATTTTTGCAGCAGCAACAGGAATAGTAGGTGCGTCAGTCACTATTTTAGGAATTATGGCAGCTAAATCAATGAACAAGTCAAATTATGATGTGAGACTTGCAGCAGGAACTATTACAGCTGGTGGTACTTTAGGAATCTTAATTCCTCCAAGTATTATGCTAGTAGTCATGGGACCTATAATGGAAATTCCAGTTACAGATTTGTTTGCTGCTGCTATTTTACCTGGCGTATTACTTGCGTGCCTTTACGCTGCTTACACTACTATAAGATGTATGATGAATCCAAAATTAGGACCTCCTTTACCAGTTGAGTTACGAGCAGCTAGCATGAAAGATGTGTGGATAGAATTTTTTATTGGTCTTGTTCCACCCGCAGCTTTAGTATTTGCTGCGTTAGGTAGTATCCTATTTGGTTTTGCCACACCTACTGAAGCGGCTGGTTGCGGTGCAGCTGGATCATTAATTCTAGCACTTGCATATAGAAAATTAACACTTCCTAAATTACAAGATGCTCTTGTAAAAACTTTAGAAATTACTGCACTGATAATGGTATTAGTTGCTGCTTCAAATTTCTTTGGAGCTGTATTTGCAAGATTAGGAACACCAATGGTTTTGACAGATTTTCTTTTATCACTTGAAATGAATAAATATTTAATCCTAGCAATAGTTATGGTTATGATATTTCTTTTAGGATGGCCTCTAGAGTGGGTGCCTATAGTAATGATAATAGTTCCAATTATTTTACCTTTAATTGAGGCTCTAGGTTTTAATCTAACTTGGTTTGCAATTTTAGTGGCTGTAAATTTACAAACCGCCTGGCTCTCTCCACCAGTAGCATTATCAGCATACTTTTTAAAGGGTGTAGTACCCGAATGGGATTTAAAGGATATTTATTTTGGAATGATGCAGTTTATGGTTTTACAAGTAATAGGATTAATCATAATTATTATTTTCCCTAAAATTGTACTATGGTTGCCAACTGTCTTATATGGACAGTAGATCATAATTGTTTAATATGATCATGTGATTCAGCAGAAAGACAATTCTAAACTCACAAACTGGGAAATTGTTTCAGTAAATCCAAATGATAAAAATTGGAATTGGAAAGATTTATTTTGTTTTTGGGGATCTGGCATACAAAGTATAATCGGTTTTTCATTAATTTCATCTTTGTATTTAGTTTATCAATTAAATATATTTGTAGTTTTTTTGGGTTGTTTATTAGGATCAATATTTGTTTATTTTTTTTCAAATTTAATTGGAAAGCCTTCTCAACGACACGGTGTTCCATTTCCTGTTCTACTTAGACTTTCAATGGGAATTTTTGGAGCGAAGTATGTTTCCTTGTTAAGAGGTTTGGTTGGAATATTTATGTTTGGAGTACAAACGTATTTTTTATCAAAATCTTTTGGTTATTTAATTAGAATTTGTTTGTTCTCCATCGATAGCTCTATTTTAAATCACGAGTTTTTTTTAATTTTTATTCTAGGATTAAATTTTATTGATTGGTTATCATTAATATTATCATTATGGATTCAATATTTATTATTCAGCAATGGGCAAAATGTAATTAAATCTATAATAAGTTTTTCTACAAATTTTGTTTACTTTGGCTTAATATTATTTTTGATAATCATGATTTCTGAAAATTTTTCTGAGATACAAGGATCATTTACAAATTTATTTCATAATGAAAGTATTTTATCAAATGATAATATAATTGCCTTAATAACAGTAGCAGGAACTTTTTTTACTTTTTTTTCAATCCTCTTAGTAAATTTTGGCGATTTTTCAAGATATGTAAAAAATGAAAATGAATTAAAAAAAGGAAACTTAAGTTTATTTTTAAATTTAATTATTTTTTCTTTTCTATCTATACTTATAGTTTTGGGAGCTGATGTAATTTTTGATAAAAAATTGATAGCAGTTGGAGGTTTATTAACAAATCCTACAGATATAATTGGAAAGTTTGACAATACTTTTTTAACTTTTATTGCTTTATTATTTATTTTGGTAGCTTCTGGGTCTACAAATCTTATTGCAAATTATGTGCCCACTCAAAATTCATTAATAAATTTTTTTCCTAATAAATTAACACTTAAATCCTCAGGATTTGTAATTATTTCTTTAGGATCTTTATTTGCAATATTTTGGAGCCCGATTTTAAGTCAAATTGGAATTATTTCTTTTATAGATACAATTGGAGCTTTTTTTGGACCAATAGCAGGGATTGTTGTGACAGACTATTATCTTATAAAAAATCAAAATTTAATAAACAAAGATCTTTTTTCAACAAAAAATGAAGGAGCTTATTATTTTAGTGGTGGTTGGCATTTAAAAGGTATTTATTCCTTATTGATTGGTTTTATATTTGCTGCATCAACTATTTGGAATTACGAATTAAGATTTTTGCAATCTTTTTCTTGGATTATAGGTGCATTTTTCTCATCATTAACTTATTATCTTCTTGCAAGTAGATAAGCTTTTATGAACAATTTTGACTTAAAAAACAAAACAGCAATAATTACAGGTGGTGCACAAGGATTTGGTTTAGATATAGCTAAAACTTTTTTAAGCTCTGGTGCTAAAGTTTTTATTTGGGATATTGATGAAGCTGAATTGTCAAAAGTAGTTAAAGAAATAGATAATAAAAATTTAGATATTAACGTAGTAGATGTTTCAAAATTTGAGCAAGTGAAAGATGCTGTAAATAAAATTTCATCAAACAATAAAATCGATATACTTGTTAATAGCGCTGGCATAACTGGACCTACAGCTGAACTTTGGAATTATGACAATAAAGCTTGGAGCGATATAGTAAATATTAACCTTCATGGGACTTTTTACTGCTGTAAATCAGTAGTTCCAATTATGATAAAAAATAATTATGGAAGAATAGTTAATATCGCATCGGTTTCTGGGAAAGATGGAAATGCAAATGCTAGTGCCTATAGTTCTGCAAAAGCAGGTGTTATCGGTTTAACAAAGTCTTTGGGAAAAGAGTTGGCCACATACAATATTGCTGTAAACGCTGTTACACCCGCTGGAGCAAAAACAAGAATTTTAGATCAAATGACCAAAGAGCATGTTCAAAGAATGTTGTCTAAAGTACCAAGAGGCCGTTTTTTAGAGGTTAGTGAACTTACATCAATGGTTTGTTGGCTTTCTTCTGAAGAAAATTCATTTTCTACAGCGGCAGTTTTTGATATTAGCGGTGGTAGATCTACTTATTAGGTTTTTCTAACGGAATAACCATTTTATTCTGAATTATCTTATTTTCTTTGGATATAACTGGGGCAAAAATAATCAAAGACCAATAAATAAAAAGGATAAAAAGAGTAAATGTTTTCACAATGCATATATGCTCTTTATTTTTGAAGAATGCATGTCTTAAAAGTGTTGAAACTATGATATTTTAAAATATTTGATTAATTTTTTGAATCAGCTATACGACATTAATGCTTAAGCTTTCAATTTTACTTTTTTCAATTTTATTTTTATCTTTTGGTTTTTCTTATGCAGAAAATGTAAAGGTATTTGAATTCACAAAAGAAGAGTACGAAAACTTAAAGGTAAGAAAAATAAGAGGAGCTGATGCTAAAACTGAATATTCTATTGGTAAGAATGAAAATGGGAATTTTTTAAAAGCTATAGCAAATAATTCAGGCTCTGGATTAGGCAAAGAGATAATAATCGACCTTAACAAAACACCCTACCTAAATATTACTTGGAAAGTAGAGAAAGATCTAAATGGTATAAACGAGAGAAGTAAAAAAGGTCATGATTATGCTGCTAGAGTATTTGTAGTAAAAAAAACAGGTGCAACGCCATTATCAAATAGAGCAATGAACTATGTATTTTCAAGCAATGAAGAAGTTGGAATTTATCATCCAAGCCCATATACAAAAAAATCAATTGATTATGTGTTAGCGACCACAAAAGATCACTTAAATGAATGGGTTACTGTAAAAACTAATGTAAAGGATCATTTTAAAAAATTTCACAATCTTGATTTAGATAAAATAAATGGTCTTGCAATTATGGCCGATACAGACAATTCAAAATTAAGTTCAGTTGCTTACTTTCAAGATATTTATTTTTCCTCGGAATAATTAGTTTTTAATAAATTTTTTCAAATACATACTTACAAAAGATAATATGATTGCAGCCAAAACATCTTCCAGAGGTGAGGCGGTAGGGTATCCAAAGTTCCAGATAATTACTCCAGTTAACCAGATAATAAAAACTTTCATATAAAAATTAATTTTACTATAATTAAAATTATAATTTATGGCAAAAAAATTTAATTTTAATATTAAGGTTTATTATGAAGATACAGATGCTGGTGGTGTAGTTTATTATGCTAATTACTTAAAGTTTCTAGAAAGAGCTAGATCTGAAGCAATTTACTCTTTAGGTTTTTCTAACAAAGAATTATTAGAAGATCATGGAATTTTGTTAATTGTAAAGTCATGCAATATTCAATACAAAAAACCGGCACAACTTGAAGACTTATTAGAAATTAGTTCTGAAGCAACTTCATTTACAAAAACTTCTATTTTAATGAAGCAATTAATTTTAAAAAGTAAGGATATAATTTCTGAAGCTGAAGTACATTTGGTTGCTGTTGATAAAAAAGGAAAACCTACAAAAATACCCGATCAATTAAAAAGAAAATTAGAAAATTAATTTAAATTTTTTACCTTTTTAAAAAGATTTGTCATCATTCTTTCGTTAATCCTTCTAGTATTGACATTTCTTGGACTAGGATGATAACAACCGACTAATTTTATCCCATTTTCTAGTTTATATATTTTTCCATGACCAAACTTAAATTCATTTGGTATATCAAATTTTTCTTTATAAAATATTTTACAAGTATCAAAAGCAATTTTTCCAAGCGCTATTACGACTTTAAGATTCTTTAAAATATTTAATTCATTATTAAAAAATTTTGAACAATTATCTAATTCAATTTTTAAAGGTTTATCTTCAGGTGGAACACATTTTAATGCTGGAGTAATAAATGCTTCTTTAAGTTTCAAACCATCGTTTATGTGATTAGATGTACTTTGATTTGAAATTTTCGCATTAAATAAACATTTATATAAAAAATCAGAAGATTTGTCTCCTGTAAACACTCTTCCAGTCCTAGTGCCACCATGAGCTGCTGGTGCTAACCCGACAATTAAAATTTTTCCATTTGGATCTCCAAAACCCGTTATTGGTTTTCCCCAATAAATTTCATGTTTAAACTGTTTTCTCTTATTTTTTATAATTTTGTTCCTAAATTTAATTAGCCTCGGACAAGCACGACATTTTATAATTTTATTATTTAGAGAATTTAGATTAAGATTCATTTGTGAAATATTTTATTTTAATATTTACTTTTATACTATCAATAATTTCAACCTCAAATTCTTTTTCGAATGATAAAATTATATCTAAATTACAATCTGGGGGAAATATAGTTTTTATTAGACATGCTATTGCCCCTGGAAATGGAGACCCAGAAAACTTTAATATTAAAGATTGTTCAACTCAAAGGAATTTGAACGAAGAAGGAATTAATCAATCAAAAAAAATAGGTGCTTTTTTTAAAAAAAATAACATTAATATAGCTAAAGTTTTATCCAGCGAGTGGTGCAGATGTAAAGATACTGCAAAATATGCTTTTAAAAATTTTTCAACTTTTGAAGGGTTGAATTCTTTTTATGATCCGAGATTTGAAGAATATAAAATAAAACAAATAAATGATCTAAAAAGATATATACAAAAATGGGATAACCCAGATAACTTAATATTAATAACACATTACGTTGTTATTTCTGAAATTTTAAATAAAGGTGTCTCATCTGGAGAAATAATAATAACAGATAAAAATTTCAACAATTTAGGTAGTTTTTTAATTAGATAATATTACTTTAGTGTACTTTTTTTGAATAAAGAAATTCCTTTATTTTTTTTATGATCATAAGACTCTTTAAAACTCTCTAACTGCCAGCCACTCATTCTTTCTTGAATATCTTTTAAATTTGTTTCCTTCCATTCATTAGAAGTATCTTCGTTTTTCCATATTTTTTTTTCTTCATCACTTCTTCCACATCCGTAACAATATCTTGTTACAGGGTCAGTTTTGCAGATACTTATACAAGGTGAAATAATCATTTTTTTAATAATATAGTACATTTATACTATTACTCTAATTGGACAAATTGAAACTATAATATATAAAGCCTGATAATTGGGCGAGTGGCGGAATTGGTAGACGCGTTGGTCTTAGGAACCAATATGGCAACATGTGAAGGTTCGAGTCCTTTCTCGCCTACCAAATAATATGAAAGTAACAGTAGAAAATAAAAAAGGTCTAAATAAAGACGTTAAAGTTTTTATAGATAAAAAAACAATGTCTTCATATATGGATGAAAAATATGAAGAGGTTAAGAATAATGTAAATTTAAAAGGGTTTAGACCAGGAAAAGTTCCAAGGGAAATTTTAAAAAGACAGTTTGGTAAAGCTATATTTGGAGAAGTCCTTGATAAAGTTTTAAAAGACACAACAACAAAAGCTTTAGAAGATAATAAAATAAAACCAGCTGGACAACCCAAAATTGATTTAAAAACGTTTGGTGAGGATAAAGATCTTGAATATGTAATATCAGTTACAGAGTTGCCAATTATAGATACCAAACCCTTATCAAATATTAAATTCAATGAATACACAGTTAAAATAGATCCTAAAGAAACAGATAAAAGAATAAATGAAATTGCTAAATCTCAAAAAAATTATAAAGACCTTGATGAAAATGCAAAGGCTGTTGAAGGAAATTTAGTAGTTTTTGACTATAAAGCAACTGTTGACGGAAAAGAATTTAAAGGAAGCGAAGGTAAAAACACTCAGTTAGAATTAGGCAAAGATCTTTTTATTAAGGGATTTGACAAACAACTAATTGGAGTTAAAAAAAATGATGAGAAAAAAAGTAGAAGTAAAACTACCTGAAACATTTCCTGAAAAAGAACTTGTTAATAAAAATGCAGTTTTTGTTTGTAAAATTTTATCTGTTAAAAAATCAGAAGATGTTAAGATTGATGATGATTTTGCAAAAAATCTAGGTGCAACTGATTTAAAAAATCTAAAAGAATTAATATCAAAACAAATTAACGAAGAGTATAAAAATTCTTTAGATACACTTTCAAATAAAGAAATATTGGAGCAAATCAATAAAATTAAAGTTGACGAAATTCCTCAAAATTTAGTTGATCAAGAAATTAAAATTTTATCACAAGGAATGAAAGATGAAGATAAAAAGAAAAATATTAAATCTCACGAGAGCCAAGCAAAGAAAAGAATCCAAGCTGGACTTATTCTAAATCAATTTGGAGAAGAAAATAAAATTTCAGTTACAGAACAAGAAATGCAAGGAGAAATTCAAAAGCAACTTAGAATGATGCCTGGACAAGAAAAAATGTTACAGGAATATTATCAAAGCAACCCTTCAATTCTTGCTAACCTTCGTGGATCTTTATATGAAGAAAAAATTCTAAAAGAGATTAAAAAAAATGCAAAACCTAATAAAAAAGAAATTTCCAAAGATGAAGCTGAAAAATTATTAAAAGCCGAAAATGAAAAGCATATGAAAGACCATCATCATGAGAATGATGATGAAAAAAAAGAAAAAAATAATAAAAAATCAGAAAAAACGGTCAAGAAAACTTTAAAAACAAAAAAAGTTAGCAAAAAGTAATCACAAGTTGTATAAGTATACCGAATCAAATTATGACAACTAAAATACCCGAACATTTAAACAATCTAATTCCTATGGTAGTTGAACAATCTAGTCGGGGTGAAAGAGCTTATGATATTTATTCAAGACTATTAAAAGAGAGAATAGTTTTTGTTGTTGGACCGATTAACGATAGTGTTGCTTCAGTTGTTACTGCTCAACTGTTATTTCTTGAATCTGAAGATCCAAAAAAAGAAATATCTCTTTATATAAATAGTCCAGGTGGTTTAGTTACAGCTGGTCTGGGTATTTATGATACAATGCAATATATTAAACCAGATGTTTCAACTTTATGCATAGGACAAGCCGCAAGCATGGGATCATTTCTGCTAGCTGCTGGAACTAAAGGTAAGAGACTATCACTACCAAATTCTAGAATTATGGTACACCAACCATCTGCTGGTTTTCAAGGACAAGCTACTGATATTGAAATTCATGCTAAAGAAGTTTTGTCTTTAAAAGAAAGATTAAATGAAATCTATTCCAAACATACAAATAAATCAGTTGATGAAATCAAACAAGCATTAGAGAGAGACAATTTTATGACTCCAGAAAATGCCAAAGCCTTTGGTTTAATTGATAAAGTAGTAGATAAACGCGATTAATTTACCATATATAGTTTTATCCTCAACCTGAGCTTGATTAAAACGACTCTATTGTAATAAAGTATTAAAATTGATTCGTTATAAAAATTATGAGTAATAATAAAAATATTTTGTACTGTTCTTTTTGTGGGAAAAGCCAACATGAAGTTCGAAAATTAATTGCAGGTCCAACAGTTTTTATATGTGATGAATGTGTTGAACTTTGTATGGATATTATAAAAGAAGAGAATAAAGACACATTTGTAAAACATCAAGACGGCCTTCCATCTCCCAAAGAAATTTGCACGGTCTTAGATGATTACGTCATTGGTCAAAATCATGCAAAAAAAGTTTTATCTGTAGCAGTTCATAATCACTACAAGAGATTAAATTATGAAAATAAAACAAGTAAAAATGTTGAACTTGCTAAATCAAACATACTACTCCTAGGCCCAACCGGGTGTGGTAAAACATTGTTAGCTCAAACCTTAGCTAGAATTTTAGATGTTCCATTTACTATGGCCGACGCTACAACTCTGACAGAAGCAGGTTACGTAGGTGAAGATGTGGAAAATATAATTCTAAAATTACTTCAGTCAGCAGATTACAATGTAGAAAAGGCGCAACGGGGAATAGTTTATATTGATGAAGTTGATAAGATAAGTAGGAAATCTGAAAACCCCTCAATAACTAGAGATGTTTCTGGTGAAGGTGTTCAGCAAGCGCTTTTAAAAATTATGGAGGGAACTGTTGCAAGTGTACCTCCTCAAGGCGGTAGAAAGCATCCACAACAAGAATTCCTTCAAGTTGATACAACTAATATTCTTTTTATTTGTGGAGGAGCTTTCGCAGGATTAGACAAGATTATTTCTCAAAGAGATAAGGGCAGCTCTATTGGTTTTGGTGCAGAAGTAAAAACAGTAGCAGATAAAAAAGTTGGAGAATGGATGAAAGGTCTAGAGCCTGAAGACTTATTAAAATATGGTTTAATTCCTGAATTCATTGGTAGACTTCCTATAACTGCAACTTTAGAAGATTTAGATGAAAAATCTTTAATTAAAATATTGTTAGAGCCAAAAAATTCATTAATTAAACAATACCAAGAATTATTCAAATTAGAAGGTGTTAAGTTAACATTTAAAGATGCGGGCGTTAAAGAAATTGCAAAAAAGGCAATTAGAAAAAAAACAGGAGCAAGAGGGTTAAGATCTATTCTTGAAAATTTATTATTAAAAACAATGTTCGATCTTCCAGGACAAAACAATATTGAAGAAGTTATAATAGATTTAGGTGCGGCCAAAGGTGATACAGACCCATTGATAGTACATTCAAAAAACAATAAAAGTAAGACAGAAAAAACTTCAGCTGCTTAAAAATAAGTTAATAAGCCATAATTATCTATTGCAATATATAATATAATCTCCATATTGTTAATATGGAAGTTAAACATTCATCGCCACTTTTACCGTTAAGGGATATAGTAGTTTTTCCAAGCATGGTTATACCATTGTTTGTTGGAAGAGATAAGTCTATCAACGCATTAAATGAGGTTATGAAAAGTAACAAAAAAATTGT
>CABYPZ010000008.1 GCA_902521005.1 uncultured Pelagibacteraceae bacterium | reverse complement strand
AATTTATCTTACAATGATTCCAGAATTAGCATACACGATGCTAGCATGTGCAAGAATTGGGGCTATCCACTCAATAATATTTGGTGGTTTTTCACCAGATAGTATTTCTGGAAGAATAAATGATTGTGAGTCAGATTATGTTGTTACAGCTGACGAAGGATTAAGAGGGGGAAAAACAATACCTCTTAAATCAATTACTGACGAAGCTTTAGTTAACTGCCCAAATGTGAAAAAATGTATAGTTGTTAAAAGAACAGGAAACAGAATTAATTGGGATGAAGATAGAGATGTTTGGTACCATGAGATAACAAAGAAAGTCTCTTCAAATTGTGAGCCAGAGGAAATGAATGCTGAAGATCCTCTATTTATTTTATATACCTCAGGATCAACTGGTAAACCGAAAGGTGTTTTACATACTACTGGTGGTTATATGGTTTATGCATCAATGACACATCAATATATATTTAATTACAAACCTAAAGATATTTATTGGTGTACTGCTGACATAGGATGGGTAACTGGTCATAGTTACATCATATATGGACCACTTTCTAATGGAGCAACTACTATAATGTTTGAAGGTATTCCCACATATCCTGATACATCAAGGTGGTGGCAAATTGTTGATAAATATAAAGTAAATATATTTTATACTGCACCTACTGCAATTAGAGCTTTGATGAGAGAAGGAGATGGCCCAGTTAAAAAAACATCAAGAAAAACATTGAAATTACTAGGTACAGTTGGAGAGCCAATAAATCCAGAAGCTTGGCAATGGTACTACAAAACTGTGGGAGATTCGAAATGTCCAATCGTCGATACCTGGTGGCAAACTGAAACAGGCGGAATACTTATCAGTCCTCAAACTGGAGCAATAGATCTTAAACCAGGCTCTGCTACTAAACCTTTTTACGGAATTAAACCTGAGATAGTTGATAAAGAAGGCAATGTATTAAAAGGAGAAGCCCAAGGTAGATTGTGCATTGCTCAATCTTGGCCTGGACAGATGAGAACTGTTTACGGGGATCATAATAGGTTTATAGAGACATATTTTTCTCAGTTTCAGGGTAAATATTTTACTGGGGACGGATGTAGAAGAGATAAAGATGGTTACTATTGGATAACTGGAAGAGTTGATGATGTTATAATTGTATCAGGTCATAACTTAGGAACTGCAGAAATTGAAAGTGCATTTGTAGCACATCCTAAAGTTGCTGAAGCAGCAGTTGTTGGATACCCACATGATATCAAAGGTAATGGATTATATTGTTATGTTACTTTAAACGTAGGAGAGAAACACGATGGTGAACTTGAAAGAGAATTAAAACTTTGGGTAAGAAAACAAATTGGACCTATAGCAACTCCAGATTTTATTCAGTTTTCTCCAGGACTTCCAAAAACTAGATCTGGAAAAATTATGAGAAGAATTTTAAGAAAAATTGCTGCAAACGAACATGATCAATTAGGTGATACAACAACACTTGCTGATCCAAGTGTAGTAAAAAGTTTAGTTGAAAATAGAAAAAATAATTAAAAGTTTATTAGTTCTTTAAATTCTTTTTGAATATTGTCCCATTTTAAAATCATAGAATTTAAAACAATTTTTCTATCTAAAGTTTTTAGCTCCTCAGCAATTGGGGACCACTCATATAAAGCTAAAGCACTTGAATTAAACGGGAGAGATTTATAATAAACTTCCCAATCTATATTTTTATTTCTATTTTCAAATTCCATTGAAGCTTTTTTAAAAATATCATCAGGAAGGCTATTTGCTTTTTCATTGTTCAATATTTCATAATAAATTTCTCTTGCTTTTGAAGTATCATGTAAATTTGAAATATCTTTTAAGTAAGAGATTGAATAAAAACTTAGATCTTGAAGAGACACAGCATAAATATTCCATTTAGCTTTATTTATTGATGATAAAAAAATTTCATCTTCAAACATAAGGACATATTTTGCTCCCATTCTTGTTTTTAGATATCCATAAAGTGTTTCTTGAGTTACCCACGCAGCTTTTTTTTGAATAAACTCCTTTAAATCTTGATAATTACTAATTTTTTTTGTTGGCTTAAAATATTTTAGAATTGGCAAAAAATATTCCTTTAAATATTCAAGTTTTAGATCTTTTAATCTTAATTTGTATTTTATCCCCATTTTTTCCCTTAATTTCTAATTTTTCCCATAAATAGCGCTTTTTTTTAGGGTTCCATTATATATTCAAATATGTATGGTTTCCTCTTTTAACCTATAGGGAGGGAAAAAAATGTCAAACAAAGAAAAACACTGGGAAAAAACTAAAGGGCTAATGATTATCACTTTAGCTATCTGGTTCTTTTTCGGTTACGTAGTCTTTATGTTTGGTTCTAGCTTGAACACTGCTAGTTTTCTTGGATATCCATTAGCGTATTACATGTGTGCGCAAGGATCTATTATTGCATTTGTAGTTTTAATATTTTGGTTTGCAAATAGACAAGAGAAAATTGACGAAGAGTTCGGCTTTACTGAGCGGGAAGGAGACGATTAATGTTTAAAGGAAAATTTATAGACAATTTACCTAAAATCTATGGACTATATACAGGTGGTTTTTTAGTATTCATCATTTTGATGGCTATTGCAGAACAAGCCGGTATGACTGCCAAGACAATAGGTATTTTGTTTGTGGCTTTTACAGTTTGTATATATGCGATAATCGGATATCTATCTAGAACTGTTCAAGTCGATGCGTACTATGTTGCTGGAAGACAAGTTCCAACAGTTTTCAACGGTATGGCTACTGCAGCTGACTGGATGTCAGGTGCATCGTTCGTTGCAATGGCTGGTGGAATTTACTTTGGTGGTTACACATACATGGCGTTCTTAATCGGTTGGACCGGTGGTTATGTATTAGTATCATCTCTGTTAGCACCATATTTGAGAAAATTTGGATGTTATACTGTGCCTGACTTTATAGGAACAAGATATGGCGGAAACCTTGCAAGGTTCTGTGCTGTAGTTGTTCTTACTTTAGCTTCTTTCACATATGTGACAGCTCAAATTAACGCAACAGGAACTATTGCTTCTAGAGCACTTGGTATTCCATTTGAATTAGGAGTCTGGGTTGGTTTAGTAAGTATCTTATTATGTTCGATGCTTGGAGGAATGAGAGCAGTAACTTGGACACAGGTTGCTCAGTACATAGTATTGATCATAGCTTACTTGATACCAATTTTCTGGATGAGTAATAAAAATGGTATGGGCTTCTTCCCACACTTTATGTTAGGTGAAGAAGTAGCAAGACTAGGTGAACTTGAAGCTCAATTTGGTTTAGTCAAAAACGCTGCGGCAGATATAAAAGCTGCGGGAGTTCCAGGTGGTTTGAAATCAATAGCGCTTCCACACTCTGGTGTGCCTGAAGGTGCTATGGGTGCTTGGAAATTTATATCGTTAGTAATATGTATGATGGTAGGAACAGCTTCTTTACCTCATATTCTAATGAGATACTTTACAACTCCTAGCGTAAAAGCTGCGAGAAAATCAGTGGCATGGTCACTATTTTTCATAGCATTGCTTTATACTTCTGCACCGATGTTAGCAACATTATCTAAATTACAACTTATGGATCCAACTTTAGCAACAGGTATAATTGGTAAACCTATTGCTGATGTTATGCAGATCGAATGGGTTAATTCTTGGATTAATGTTAAACAAGCCTTCATAGCAGACTTTAACGGAGACGGTGTTCTTCAGTTAAATGAATGGTTCATGAGAGGTGACGTAGTTGTACTTGCAACGCCTGAAGTTGCTGGTTTACCTTACGTTATTTCTGGACTAGTTGCTGCTGGAGGAATGGCTGCAGCCATGTCAACAGCTGATGGTTTAATTCTTGCAATAGCTAATGCTTTATCACATGATATTTATTACAAAATCATTGATCCAAAAGCAGATGTAAGAAAAAGATTGTTAGTTGCTAGATCACTTTTAATAGTTATTGGTGCTGCAGGTGCTTATATTGCTTCAATGAGGATAACTAGTATCCTTGGAGCGGTTGCTTGGGCATTTGACTTTGCAATGTCAGGATTGTTCTTCCCACTAATACTTGGAGTATGGTGGAAGAGAGCAACTAAGCAAGGAGCAATTGCAGGTATGATTGCAGGTTTAGCATCAGGAACAGCTTATCTAATCTATGTATATCCTAAATTTATGGGTAATGCGCCTTGGTTAGGTATTGACCACTTACGTTTCGGTATCATCGGAGCAAGTGTATGTTTGGTAGTTATGGTAGTAGTCAGTTTAATGACACCAGAACCAGATAGCGCTACTCAAAAAATGATAGACGAAGTTAGAATACCAAGTGGTAAAACTATTCTTGGAAAACAACACTAAATAATTTTAATTTGGGGGCGGTATTCGCCCCCATCTAAATTAAACCTTTAAATGTCTCTATATATTCTAATAATTGATTACATTATGGGTATCATAATGTGGACCTTGATTGGAAGATCAGCTATGAATATTTTTCAAAGAGAAGACTCACAGTTCTTTTTTATGAGGATATTTGTTAAATATACAAATCCGGTAATTAGAATATTCAGATTTATAACCCCAAGTTTTATAATAGGACCTTTGGTCCCTCTTTATGTTGCATGGTTTTTTTATATGATAAGATTTTACTTAATGCCGTATTTACTAGGTTATTCAGTAATGGGAATGCTATCTTTTCCACTTGAAAGCGAGATTGCTCAAGAAATATACAGACTTTTTGGAAAAAATTAATTCAAATAAAAAACAAAAATTGATACTAGTATTTAGTAATCAATGAAAAAAATTCAAATATCTCCTTCTATACTATCTGCTGATTTTAGTCAGCTAGGTAACGAAATAAAAAGACTAGAACAAGGTGGTGCGGATATGATCCATGTAGATGTTATGGATAATCATTTTGTTCCCAATTTAACTATTGGACCGCCAGTAATTAAAAGTTTGAGAAAACATACAAAGCTACCTTTTGATGTTCATTTGATGATTGATCCAGTTCATAAATATATTAAAAACTTTGCAGAAGCTGGTTCTGATATAATCACAATTCATCCAGAAGCAACAAAAAATTTGGAAGAATCTATTAATCACATTAAAAGTTTTAAGAAAAAAGTTGGAGTTTCTTTAAACCCAGATACAAAAATTGATGTTATAAAAAATGTATTAAGTCAAATAGATTTAGTTTTAATTATGAGTGTTTATCCAGGTTTTGGTGGACAAAAATTTATGCCAGAGGTTATAGAAAAAATTACTAATTTAAAAAAGATTAAAGATGATATGAAATTAAATTTTGATATTGAAGTTGATGGTGGGGTAAATTTTGATAATAACCAAATGATTATTGATGCGGGTGCAAATATTCTTGTTTCTGGAACTACAATTTTTGAAGAAAATAATGGAGATGTCAAAAAAAATATTGATTTGCTAAAAATAAAATAATTTAATGGTTGTCAAAAATTCCTTAAGTTTATTCAGTGAAATAATAAGCTATTCAATAAATCAATTTAGAAAAATTTATCTAAGTTCAAATATCTATAATAAAAAAATATCAAAAATTCATTTACAATCATTAGTTTATAAGCCGAGTCCTAATTTGTTAGACTGTTTAATAAAATATAAAAAAAAAACAAACATTGAAGATTTTTATTTAAATTCAATTTGGAATGAAAATATAAATTTGAAAGATTATAGAAAATTACATAATTTTTTTTGGCTTTTTAGCTTAGATCTAAAATCATCGAAAAAAATTACTCAGTCGGTGATTTATAACTGGATAGAAAAAAATCATAAGTATAATTCAAAAAATTGGGAATTAGACATACTTTCAAAAAGAGTAATTTCATGGATATCAAATTCCAAACTTACATACGAAGATAGTAATGACATTTATAAGGAAAAATTTGATGGAAATATTAAGAAACAGATCAACCATTTGATTAATGAAATTAATAGAACAATTTGGATTGAAGACAAAATGATAGGATGCGCAGCTATAATACTTGCTGGTCTATCTTATAAAAATGAAAAATATTTAGTATATGGCTTGGACTTATTAAAAAAAATTATCGACACTTCGTTTGATAATGTAGGATTTCCAAAATCTCGAAATATCAGACAATTAAATTTCTTTTTGAAATATTTTATTTTGATAAGAGAATGGTTTAAAGAATCCCAAAATGAAATTCCAGATTACATTAATGAAATAATTTTTTTAAACGGTCAATCATATAGTTTACTTTTGCAAACAATTAATAAAAGCCTTCTTTTTAATGGAAATCAGAACTCAGACAATGCTAAATTTGAAAATTATTTAAAGTTGCATAATTATAAATTTAAAAATGATAATAATGAATATGGTGGATATGTAGTTTTAAAAAATAAAAATATTGTTTTATCAGTAGACATTGGATCATCTCCTGAAAAAAAATTTAGTCAAAACTATCAATCTGGCGCGTTATCTTTTGAGATATATTATAATAATATAAAACTAATATCTAATAATGGTTATTTTCAAAATTCTAAGCATCAACTTAATTTAATATCTAAATCAACTGCCACACATTCTACTTTGTGTATAGATAACCAGTCATCATGTAAATTTAGAAAAGACTCTAATGGATTAATGAAAGTAGATAAAGGCCTTAAAATTTTAAAAAAAAATATCTTATTTAATAAAGATCATTGGAGCATAATGGGTTCTCATGATGGTTATTTAAAGAAATATGGAATTATACATGAAAGGAAAATAGACTTTTATCCAAATAATAATAAATTAATTGGTGAAGATAAATTAGTAAAAAAGAAAAATTTTAAAAGCACCAACTTTGATATTAGATTTCATTTTGAACCAGGCACTAAAATTACTAAAACTCAAGATAATAAATCTATTCTTATAGAAATTGAAAACTCAGGATGGAGGTTTTTTGCTGATAATCATTTAATTGATATAGAAACTGGTCTATATTTTGGTAATAAAAATTCTTTTGTTGAAAATCAAAATATATCTATTAGTGGAAAAACAAGGAATGAAGAGCAAACTATAGGATGGCAGATTATAAAAATATAATGAAAAAAATTAAAAAAGCTCTTATCTCTGTTTCTGATAAAAAAGATCTTGGTCTTTTATTAAAAAAACTAACTAAATTCAAAATTGATATTATAAGCTCCGGTGGAACCTTCAAAGAAATAAAAAAACTGGGATATAAATGTACAGAGATATCAAAATATACTAACTCTCCAGAAATTTTAAGTGGGAGAGTTAAGACACTTCACCCAAAAATTCATGCTGGCATATTAAGTAAAAGAAACAACAAAAAACATATTAAAGAATTAAAAAATAACAATTTTTCTGAAATTGATTTAGTCATTGTAAACTTTTATCCATTTGAAAATGTTGTAGAGAAGTCAAGTAATCATAAAAAAATTATTGAAAATATTGATATAGGTGGACCAACAATGGTCAGAGCAGCTGCAAAAAATTATAATGATGTTACGGTAATAACAAGTGTCAAATTTTATAGCAACTTAATAGATGAACTTGAGATTAATAATGGTCGCACAAGTTTAAATTTTAGACAGGAAATGTCAGAAATTGCTTTTACTGAAACTGCATTCTATGACTCTGTTATATCAAGTTATTTTAATTTTAATTCAAAGAAAAAATTTAAAGAAAAAAGGGTTCTACATGGAAAATTAATAAAAGAATTAAGATATGGAGAAAACCCGCATCAAAAAGCTAGTTTATATTCTAAATATAATGATATTGGATTAGATCAACTGAATGGAAAAGAATTAAGTTTTAATAATTACGGAGATATATTTGCTTCTTTATCAATTTCTAGATCGTTACCAAAAAATATTGGTACAGTTATTGTTAAACATTCAAACCCCTGTGGAGTTTCAACTAATAATAATCATAAAAAGAGTTATATCTCAGCACTCGCGAGTGACCCTATTAGCGCTTTTGGTGGTGTAGTTTCTTGTAATTTTAAAATTAATACATCTATAGCAAAAGAAATGTCTAAAAATTTTTATGAAGTAATTATAGGAATTGGTATTGAAAAAAATGCATTGAAAATTTTAAAAAATAAGAAAAACCTTAGGATAATTGATTGCAGTAGAATGAAAAAAAATAATTTTGAAAATATAATGTTTAATTTTGATAATTTTTTGGTTCAAAATAATGATAATATAAAATTTACATCAAAAAATTTTAAAGTAGTTTCTAAAAAAAAACCAAGTGCAAAAATGATGAAAAATTTGATTTCAACATTAAATATATGTAGATTTGTTAAGTCTAATGGAATTATTATATCTAATGGAGACTCCACAATAGGTATAGGTTCTGGTCAACCAAGTAGACTTGATAGTTGTAATATTGCGATAAATAAAATGCAAAAATTTTATAAAAAAAATAATAATGAAGATATAATTGCAGCTTCTGATGCTTTTTTCCCTTTTGTGGATGGAATTGAGACTTTAGTTCAAGCAGGAGTAAAAGCTATTGTACAACCTTTTGGTTCAATTAGAGATAAAGAAATTATAAAATTTGCAAATCAAATGGATATAATACTTGTTTTTTCAAAAACCAGACATTTTAGACACTAAGAGATTTTATCCACTTTAGCAGCAAGAACAAAATCACTTTCATGTAAACCTTTTATGGCATGAGTAAAAATTTTAACTTTTGCATAACCCCAACCAAATGCAATATCTGGATGATGACCCTCATTTTCAGCAATCTCTCCTACTTTGTTAACGAAGTTTTGGCTTTCTAAAAAATTTTGAAACTTAAACTCTTTGCTTAAGTAATAATTTTTCGTCTCATCCTCTTTAACATCCCATCCATCTACTTTTTTTAAATATTTATGTATTTCCTTTATATCAAATGCAGGAATACCTCCTTCACAAGGAATACATTTTTTATCCGCTAAATCAGTCATAATTTCTCCTGGAGCGGGCAAAGGGGGTCGAACCCTCGACCTTCTCGTTGGCAACGAGACGCTCTACCACTGAGCTATGCCCGCTTTTATAAAAAGTATTATAGGTAAAGAATCTTATTAGGCAAGTTACAAAAATAACAATTCAAAATTATTTTAATTTTTCTAATTTGTCGAAGAAATCTTTATATTTGCTATAATTAATGTTTGAATTAATTGATTTTTTATAAATTGGTTGTCTGCTTTGGTGCAAACTAACAGTATGTACTGGTACAGCTGTTTCATAAAAATTTAAACACTTATCATCCCATTCTAAACCACAAAATTTTAATATTTGCTTAGATATATTCTCTTGATCATTTACTAAATCTTCATAGTTTAAATCATAAATATAATTTGGAATTTTTTCTTTCCAAAAAGTCATAATTTCTTTATAAATTTGAACATATTTTACTATATTTTTTTGACTATATGTCCAATCCATTTTTATACCACCAAATAGATTATTATATATGGATACTGCAGTATCTTTAATGTCTCTATTCATATGAATAATTTTGGCATTTGGAAAAATTATTTTTATAAAACCTATCCAAAAAAAATTAAAAGGTGATTTATCTAAAATAATTTTATCTTTTGAAAAATATTCATAATTTTTTCCTAAACTTAATGATAACTCAGAAATAAATTTCTCATTTAATTCATTGCCTTGAAATATATTATTGATAAAATTCTCTTTTTTAATATTTGGTAAAAAATAAGCATGCAATACATTTGACTCGCCTACACCCCGAACTTTAGGATGAGAAGAAATAATTTGATGTATTAAGGTAGTGCCAGTTCTAGGCAAGCCAAGAATGAATATTAGTTTTTTACTATAAATATTTTGTATGTTTATATTTTTTGTAAAATCAAAATTTTCAAATATATACTTTAATTTTTCAAGATCATGTTTTTCTCTTTTAAGAATTTTATCTTTAACTCTGCTGTTCATATCCTCATTGCCAAGTTTAAAATATTTAAAAGCCTCATCATATTTTTTTTGATCATTGAATGATTTGGCTATTGCAAAATATAATGGTCCTTTAGTAATTTTCTCTATTTCTTTATTTTTAAGTTTTTCTAACATATGTTTTTGATGTTTATCATCTTGTGAGTAGTCTACCATCTGACTATAAGAATAGTCTGCTCCTATTTTTAATGGAGTTTCATAAACTGCCATTTCAAAATATTTTTTTGCCTCTTTGAAATTTCTTATTGAAAGATATGCATTTGCAATTCGTAAAATTACATCGTTAAAATTTTTATCAATATCATAAACCCTTTTAAAATAATCTATTGCTTCTTCTGCTTTTCCTTGAGATATCCTTAATCTACCATAACTAATTAGCGTATATAAATCTTTTTCGTTGATGTGTATCGCTCTTTTTAGCAATTCTTCAGAGTCTTTAAGTCTGTTTAAATTTCTGTAGGTATCAGCTAAATTTGTCAAAAGACTTAATTCATTTTGATTATGGAACAATCCATTTTCAAAGATCTTAGCCGCTAACAAATCTTTTCCTATTTTTACATATGATAAACCCAAGATATTATAGAATGGCACTATATTAGGAAATTTTTTATTAAGTATTTGTCCTCTTATTACTATCTCTGAAAATCTATTTTCCATATAAAGTTTATTCATAAACTTTAATTCTTGCTCAATATTTCCTATTTTTAACTTCATTTAGCGACAATTTTTTTATATTTCATAAAATAAATTTGTTATATTTATAATGTATGAATAAAACAATTAATTTACCTGATATAATACCAGTATTTCCTTTAAGTAATTTTATTTTTTTTCCCAAAACAACTGTTCCACTCAATATATTTGAGAAAAGGTACCTAGAAATGATAAACGACTCAATGAGTGGTAATAGAATTATTGGAATGATTCAGCCTAAGGAAAAAAATAAAGAAAAACCGACTTTATATCAAATTGGATGCGCAGGAAAAATAACTAGTTTTAATGAGACTGAAGACGGTAGGTATGTAATAGCACTTTCTGGTATTAGTAGGTTTAAAATTTTAGACGAAATAAAATCTGATGATTTGTATAGGAAATGCAAAGTAGATTTTTCAGATTTTACTGAAGATTTTAATAGATCTAAAGAGAAAGTAAATTTTTCAGATCTAAGGTTAATATTTCAAAATCTAAAATCTTTATTTGACAAAGAAGGATATATAATAAATTGGAAAGAATTAGAAAAAGAAGACTTAAATGAAACACTTAATGCTTTGGCTATGGCTTCACCTTTTTCTCTAGAAGAAAAACAAATTCTTCTTGAAGCAAAAAATATTGGCGAAAGACGAAAAAAACTCGAGGAAATTTTGAATACTTACGTTTTAGATAACTTTAACAATAAGACTGTTCAATAACTAAAAAAATAATCCTTTATCAGCAAACTTGGGTATCTGAGTATTAAAAAATTTGTTATTACTAAAATACTTTATAATTTTATCTGTATAAATATTATCTATTTTATTTTCTAATTTAAAAAATTCATAAATTAAATCTATTCCTGTAGAAAATATTTGGTTCAAGTGTTTTGTTTCTTTACAAAAATCTTTAAGAACACTGTTGTCTAAAGGTAATCCAAGTTCTAATTTTTTTTCAACTATATCGCCAAAAATTTTTATATCTCTCAATGTCATATTAAAACCTTGGCCAGCTAAAGGATGAATTTTATGCAAATTATCGGAAAAACCTAATATATTTTTATAATAATAATTTTTTGATAATGATAAATCTAAATTAAATTTTTCAAATATTGAAAATGATTTTAGTTTATAAAATTTATTATATTTCGATATTATATCTTTTATTTGATGATCTGAAATTTCTTTACTGGAATTATTAAATGAAAAAACAACAGAAGTTTTATTTTTCGAGTATGGTAGAAAAGCAAGTGGTCCAAATTTTGTAAATACCTGATAAGCACAATCATTTTTATTAACCTGATGATTAATTATGGTTGTAATAGCTTTACTATTATAATTTTTTTTTATTCTTTTGGAAAAATATGCTTTCGATAAGATATTTTTAGAGTCACTATTAATTATTAAATCATACTGATCATTGATCAATCTTTTATATTTAAAACTTTTACTTATAGTTTTCGTAGAAAAATTTTTGTTTTTTTTGAGGTTTTTTTCTAAAAAAGAAAAGAAAGATTTGTTTCTAATCAATAAAAACAAATATTTATCTTTATTTTTAAAGTTAAACAATTCTTTTGATTTATTTTTTTCATTAAAAATTTTAATATTTTTAATAGGCCAACTAAATTTTGATATGTCTAATCCAATATCTTGCAAAAAGTTAACGTTACTTTTACTTATTGCAATTGTCCTTGTTGGTGAAATTTTAAAATTATTTTTAGAATGATATAAACAAACTTTGATCCCTTTTTTTATTAAAAATTTTGATAAAACTAAGTTTGCCAAGCTATTTCCAATTAGTGCAATATTCATATTTAAATATATTTTAACAATAAATATAAAATGGTACAAAGTATCAATTAATACTTTTATAAAATGGATTTAAGAAATTTTGCAAATAAAACAGTTAATTTTATCACGGATAGATTGAAAGAGCTGATAGGATTAACTTTAAGCATTATTTCAGTATTAATTGCAATATCATTATTAAGTTATTCTCCAGAGGATCCTAATTTTATATATTCTGAAAATATTGAAATAAAAAATGTTTTAGGCTTTCAAGGAAGCTTTGCTTCGGATTTATTGTTTCAGTCCTTAGGTCTTATTTCTATTTTATTATGCTTAACAATTTTTTTTACAGGAATAAATGTAATTAGATATAAAAAAATATTATTAATAATTGAAAATTTATTTTTTTCTTTAATATACTTAATAAGTGGAAGTTTTTTCTTTTCAATTTTTTATCCAGATTCATTTTGGTTAACTTTTAATGGAAATGGAGGTTTCATAGGAAATTTACTTCAAGATACTTTTTTAAGTTCAATAGTAAATATAAATAAAACTATATCATTTTATTTTTTAATTTTGATTACTATTTTATTTTTTTTAATTAG
This sequence comes from uncultured Pelagibacteraceae bacterium, assembly GCA_902521005.1. Taxonomy (GTDB): domain Bacteria; phylum Pseudomonadota; class Alphaproteobacteria; order Pelagibacterales; family Pelagibacteraceae; genus Pelagibacter. The sequence continues at coordinate 29,965 of CABYPZ010000008.1, read as the reverse complement.
CATAAACTTTAATTTATTTCATTTTTTAAGTTTTATAAAAAAAATTTTTGGAATTGTTATAATAAATAAAAAAGAGGCAAGTAAAAATGAAGATTTAAAATTCCAAAACAAAGAAATAGATGAAAGTAAGGATGAAAATTTAGTGCAAGTTGATTTACCATTTAATCGGGTACAAGATAACAATCAAAAAACAAGGTTAAAATACAAATTACCTTCAATTGATTTCTTAAAATTACCCACAAAAAAAGAAAGGGAGAAAAGTACATCTGAATATAAGATTGATGAAAGTACTTTAGAAAAAATACTATTAGATTTTGGTGTAGAAGGTAAAATAAAAAAAATTAGTAGAGGGCCAGTGGTAACTTTAAATGAATTTGAACCAGCTGCTGGTGTTAAAGTTTCTAAAATAATTAACTTGTCTGAAGATATAGCTAGAAATACAAGTTCTGAGTCAGCCAGAATTTCTACAATTCCTGGAAGTAATACAATTGGAATAGAACTACCAAATACCTATAGGGAAAATGTTTATCTAAGTGAGATTGTATCAAGTAACAGTTTTTCTGGTAAACAAGCTAAATTACCGATAGCTCTGGGAAAAAATATTTCGGGATTAGCAGTTGTGGGTGACCTTACATCAATGCCTCACTTACTTATAGCAGGTACTACTGGTTCAGGAAAATCAGTTTGTATTAATACAATTATACTATCACTTCTTTACAAACACGGTCCTGATAAATGTAAATTTATTTTAATAGATCCAAAAATGTTAGAATTATCTGCTTACGAAGGAATTCCTCATTTGCTTTGCCCAGTCATAACTGAAGCTAAAAAAGCTGCATCAGTTCTTGGTTGGGTAGTAAAAGAGATGGAAAATAGATACAAACTGATGACTAGAGTAGGAGTAAAAAATATAGATGGTTATAACTCAAAAAACAAAATTTCGATGCCTTATATAGTTGTAATTGTTGATGAAATGTCAGACTTGATGTTAGTAGCCGGCAAAGAAATAGAAAACTACATCCAAAAATTATCTCAAATGGCAAGAGCTGCTGGTATTCATATAATAATGGCAACTCAAAGACCTAGTGTAGATGTTATAACAGGAACAATTAAGGCAAATTTTCCTACAAGAGTATCTTTTCAAGTTAGTTCAAAAATAGATAGCAGAACAATATTAGGAGAACAGGGAGCTGAACAATTATTAGGTAAAGGTGATATGCTTTATATGACTTCCGCAAATAAAATGATTAGAATTCATGGACCATTTGTATCTGAAGGTGAAATAGAAAAAGTTAATAATTTTATTAGATCACAAGCAGAACCAGAATATGTAGATGAGATATTAAATTTTGTAGATGAAAAAGATGAAAAGCTAAATGATAAAGATAATGATAGTAAAGATGAGCTTTATAATGCTGCTTTAGAGATTGTAAAATCTGAAGGTAAAGCATCAACTTCTTTTTTGCAAAGAAAATTACAAATTGGATATAATAGAGCAGCAAGAATAATAGACATGATGGAAGCAAATGGAGAAGTAAGTAAAGCTAATCATGTTGGTAAGAGAGAGCTATTAAAATGATAAAAATTTATTTATTCTCTTTTTTTTTTACTATTTATTCATCTTATTGTTTTGCATCGGCTAAAGATAATATTATCTCAAATTTAAAAAGTATTGAAAATATAAGTTTTAGTTTTGAACAAACTATAAACGAAAGATCTGAAAAAGGTATTTGTATAATTCAATATCCAAAAAAAATATTTTGCGAATATGACAATGTAAAAAATAAAATTTTGGTTTCTAATGGAAAGTCACTTGTAATCACTAATAAAAATAATAACCAGTATTATATATATCCACTCGATAAAACACCATTAGTTTTTATTTTAGATAAAGAAAGTATAATTAAAAAAATTTTAGAAACTGAAATAAGCAAAGTCCAAGATAAATTTTACATGATTTCTTTTGATGAAAATAATAATAGTATAAATATATTTTTTGACAAAAATTCTTTTAACATATTAGGTTGGCAAACTGAAGATTTATATCAAAACTTAGCAGTTACCTATATTTTCAATTTACAAAAAAATAAAAAAATAGATAAAAATAAATTTATACTTCCTACTATTAATTAACTAATATTTAAATTTTCAGATTTAAACACTTTCATTCCTCGAGCCTTATAGTTTTGTAAAGCATGTTTATGGTCTAATGAACATGTGTGAACCCAAACTCTTTTAGAACCTTTTTCAAATGATATCTTGATTGCTTCTGACAATAAGTAACCTCCATATCTTTGACCGATATATTCTTCTAGTACACCAAAATAAGCAATTTCACTGTCCTTTTCTGCCTCATAAAATATTTGTTCAAAATAGCCAATGAGATTATGATTTTCTTTAAGTATATATGTTTTTACGTACTGATTATTTAAATAGTCTACCCATTGCTTTTCACTCCAAGACAATCTGTCTATCCAATGGTGTTTTTTTCCAATTTCTTTATAGAAAAACTTATTTAATTGATGATCAGGTTTATCAATTAATAAAATATTTAAATTTAAATTTGGTTTACTTACTTCTAATAAACTATCAATGGATTTTATTTCTAAATAATTTCTTTGAACTATATTGCTCATTGAACCATTTTACCAACACTTTCACCACCAAAAATATGAAAATGTAAATGAGGAACTTCCTGTCCACCATGTTCTGAAATATTACTTAAAGTTCTATAACCATGTGCTACTTCAGATGAAATGCCAAGTTTTTTGGAAACGATTGATATACCTTTCATTAAACCAACTATTTCTTTTTCTGAAGCGTTTTTATTAAAATCATCAAGATTAATATATTTACCTTTAGGAATAACCAAAGCATGAATTTTTTTCTGAGGATTTACATCATGAAAAGATAATACATACTCATCTTCATAAATTTTTTTGCAAGGAATTTCTCCTCTTAAAATTTTTGCAAAAATATTATTGTCATCATATGTCATTTTATTTTTTCTAATACTGTTTTAACTGTTTCACCCATTACAGAGGGATTTTTAGAAATTGATATTCCACATTCTTTTAGAATTTCTACCTTTTCAATTGCACTCTCACCATAAGCTGAAACTATTGCTCCTGCATGCCCCATAACTCTTCCTTTTGGAGCAGTGAGTCCAGCTATGTATGCTATCACTGGTTTTTTCATATTTTCTTTTGCAAATTCTCCAGCAGCCACTTCTTGGGGTCCACCAATTTCTCCAATCATTAAAATACCATCTGTTTCATCATCAGTTTCAAATTTTTCTATTACATCTCTGAAAGAACTTCCGTTTATTGGATCTCCTCCTATACCAACACTTGTTGAAACACCTATATTTAGATTTTTTAATTGTTGAGCAGCTTCATAACCTAAAGTACCTGATCTACTAATTATACCAACTCTTCCCTCTTTATAAATATGCCCAGGCATAATCCCTAACATAGATTTTCCTGGACTTATTATTCCAGCACAATTTGGACCTACTAAAGTCATTTTATCAGTCTTTGTATATCTTCGCATATATCTTTTTATCCTAATCATGTCATGTGAAGGAATGCCATCTACTATTGCAACACAAGTTTTAATTCCTGCATCTGCAGCTTCCATCGCAGAGTCAGCAGCAAAAGCTGGCGGAACAAAGAGTACTGATGCGTTAGCTCCCGTATCCATAACTGCATCCTTTACGGTATTAAAAACGGGCCTATCTAAATGTTTTTGACCACCCTTTCCTGGTGTTACACCTCCAACGACATTGGAACCATATTTAATCATTTCCTCAGCATGAAAAGTTCCCATTTTACCGGTAAAACCTTGAATTATAATTTTTGAATTTTGATTTATTAATACTGCCATTTTATTAATTCTTTAAAGCTTTCACAGCTTTATTAGCTGCATCTTCTAAGGTATTTGCTTCTATATATTTTAATTTACTTTCTTTTAGGATTTTGTTTCCTTTTTCAACATTGGTGCCAGCTAATCTAATAACTAGAGGAACTTTAATTTCAATTTTTTGTAATGCTTGAACAATCCCTTCTGCCACCCAATCACATCTATTTATTCCTGCAAAAATATTTACTAAAATAACTTTAACTTTTTCATCCATTGTTATTAATTTAAATGCTTTAACTATTTTTTCTGGTGTAGCTCCACCCCCAACATCTAAAAAATTCGCTGGACTTCCGCCTGCTAATTTAATCATATCCATTGAAGCCATTGCAAGACCTGCACCATTTATAATATTACCAATATTTCCATCAAGGCTTACGTAATTAAGACCTCTATCTGATGCATAAATTTCCTTGGGATCTTCTTGTGTTTTATCTCTCAATTCAGATACCTGGCTTCTTCTAAACATTGCATTATTATCAAAACTCATTTTACAATCTAATGCTAATATCTGTTTTTGTTTTGAAATAACTAGAGGATTAACCTCCACCATGGTAGCATCAAGTTCACTAAAAGCTTTATAACAGCCTATAATTGTATCTGATGCTCTTCTAATTAAATCTGGTTCAATTCCTAAACCAAAAGCTAATTCTCTAGCTTGAAAATTTTGCATTCCAACAGCAACTTCAATTTTTGATCTTATGATAGTTTCTGGTTTTTCTTTTGAAATTTCTTCAACACTCATTCCTCCTTCAGTTGATGCAACAACCATTATACTTTCAGAACTTCTATCAAATACTAATCCTAGATATAATTCTCTTTCAATATCAGTTGCTTCTTCAATATAAATTTTATTAACAATTTTTCCCAGAGGCCCTGTTTGGTTGGTAACTAATTTTTTACCTAACAATTTGTCTGTTGCTTGAGCAACTTCTAAAGGGCTATTACAAAGTATAATGCCACCTGCTTTCCCTCTGGCACCTGAATGGATCTGAGCTTTAACTACCCACTTAGAACCACCAATTTCCCTTGCTTTATTTTCTGCATTTTCAGGACTATATACTATTCCTCCTCTCGGAATTGTAACTCCAAAATTTGAAAGAATTTTTTTTGCCTGGTATTCATGAATGTCCATAATTTTAATTAGTTATTATGGATTAAGTCGTTAATTTTTACAATGTTTTCGGCCATCCTAGCAGAGGCTGCATCGATCATTCTTCCATCTAATTGAGCGGCTCCCCTTCCTTCTTTGGCTGCTTTCTTAAGTTCGTCCAAAATTCTTTTTGCTTTATCTACTTCATCTTTAGGAGGTGAAAAAACCTTATTAGCTAGTTCAATTTGAGAAGGATGAATAGCCCACTTTCCCTCTATACCTATTGCAGCTCCTCTTTTTGCTGCATCTGTGTAAGCATCTGGATCATTAAAATCTCCGAAAGGACCGTCTATTGCACGTAAGCCATAGGCTCTGCATGTTACAACCAATTCTGACAAGCCGTGATGCCATTGATCGCCAGGATAATCTGGGTTCAATCCACCGATGACTGTTGTTCTAGCTCTTAAGCTAGCAGCATAATCGGCAACCCCAAAATGCAAAGCTTCAAGCCTTTCACTTGAGGTAGCAATTTCTTTTATGTTTGACATTCCTAAGGCAGTTTCAATTAAACATTCAATACCTATTTTATTTTTTAATTTTTTGTTTGTCTCAATTTGAGTAAGTAAACAATCAACCATATATACATCACATGCGGTTCCAGCTTTAGGTACTAAAATTGTATCAATTTTTTCACCTGCCTCTTCTACTAGTTCAACTATATCTCTATACATATAGTGAGTATCTAAACTATTTATTCTTACAGAAATTGTTTTGCCTTTTTCTTTCCAATTAATTTCTTTTAGTGCTTTGATTACATTTGCTCTTGCTGATAGTTTATCATTTGGTGAAACAGCATCCTCTAGATCTAAAAAAATATAATCTGCGGCTGAATTAAGAGCCTTTTCAAACATTTTTGGAGATGAACCAGGAACTGCGAGTTCACTTCTTTGCAGTCTAGATTTTGCAGGTTTATAAAATTTATGACTCATTTTTTTCTTTTATTTAGTTCTTCCATTACATCTTCAATTTTAATTTCATTTGCCTCTAAATACATTATCAAATGATAGAATACATCTGCTGCTTCATGAACTTTATTTGAATTATTTTCTACCGCTTCAATTAATTCATTTATTTCCTCTAATACTTTTTCTTTGCTAAGTGACTTATCGCTTAATAATTTATTGGTATAAGAGTCGCTTACTGGATTATTTTTTCTTGATCTTGCAAGTTCAAATAGGTCTTCTAGGGTTTTTAGCATTATAAATCCTATCAATAAGTTTTAATAAATTCAATCAGTTGATAAAAGATTTTAATTATTATAGGTTCAAGTTTATGAGAGAGACTTCGTATATTACCTCAAAATTATTTAATAGTGATCAAATTAGGCTTTTAAACGAAAATATAAAAAAAAATCTTATTATTGCCAAAGATACTCCAAATAAAGAGGCTATCAAAACATCTCAAGTAAAGTTTGTTAGATTATTTTCAATTCAAAAACTAATTCTTCCATTTATAGATTTTATAATATCTTCAAATACTAATCATTTTGGTTATGATTTATTTCAGCTAACTGCTAGCAAGATACTTAATTATAATACTTATGAGGTCAATGAGGAATATACATGGCATATAGATGCTTCAATGCAATCACCTGTCAGAGATATCAAACTTACATGCCTGTTAAATTGCTCTGAGGAAAAATATGAGGGTGGAGATTTATGCCTTTTCAGAGATGGTGAAATTAAAATACAAAATTTTAATCCAGGTTCCGCAGTAATATTTCCATCTTTCACAAATCATAAAGTTAATAAAATTACTTATGGTTCAAGAGCAACATTGGCAATTTGGATGGAAGGTCCAAAATTTAGATAATTAATTAAATTCTAATAGGTATTCCTTTTGAATGTAAAAATTTTTTTGCATCCAAAATTGAATATTTCCCGTAATGAAATATTGATGCAGCCAACACAGCATTAGCATTTCCAAATTTTATGCCATCTAATAAATGATCAAGATTTCCTACTCCACCAGATGCTATTAAAGGTATGTTAACTTTAGAAGAAATTGATTTCATTAAATCAATATCATAACCAATTTGGGTTCCATCTCTATCCATAGAGGTTACTAATAATTCTCCAGCTCCACAAATTTCCATTTGTTTTGCAAATTCCAAAACATCAATTTCAGTTTCATTTCTTCCACCATGTGTGAAAACTTTCCAACTATCGTTTACTTTTTTAGCATCAATAGCAACAACAATACATTGAGATCCAAATTTTTTTGAACTTTTTTCTACTACATCAGGATTTTGAACTGCAGCAGTATTAATAGAAACTTTATCAGCGCCACAGTTTAATAATTTATTTATATCATCAATGCTTCTAACCCCACCACCAACAGTTAAAGGAACAAAACATTTTTTTGATGTTCTTTCAACCACATCGTAGATAGTATCTCTATTTTCATTTGAAGCAGTAATATCTAAAAAACAAATTTCGTCTGCTCCGCCATCAGAATAAATTTTAGCTTGCTCAACTGGATCACCGGCATCTTTAAGATCAACAAAGTTAATGCCTTTTACAACACGGCCATTCTTAACATCCAAACATGGAATTATTCTATTTTTAAGCATCTTCTTTAACTAATTCTTTTAATTTAATATCTCCATCATAGATAGCTTTACCAACTATGATACCTTCAATATTTTTATTATTTAAATGTTTGGCTTTTTTAACATCTTCAATTGAAGAAACTCCACCTGATATAATTACAGGACAATTTGAAATATCCGCAACTTTTGATGTCTCTTCGAAATTAGGACTTTGTTTCATCCCATCTCTATTAATGTCAGTATAAATCAATCTACTCGCACCAAAATTATTCACCTCTTTCAAATAATCTATAGTTAATTGATTAGAATTTTCCTTCCAACCTGAAACTGATAAATACCCATCTTTAGAGTCCAAACCCAAAGCAATTTTATTAGGAAATTTTTTACATGCTTCTTTTAAAAAATTTTTATCTTTTATTGCAGCACTTCCTAAAATAACTTTTTCAACGCCGGCATCAGTATATTTCTGAATACTTTCAAAATTTCTAATACCTCCACCAATTTCAATTTTAAGGTCAAATTTCGTGACTATTTCATGAATAATATCCAAATTAACTATTTCACCAGTTAAAGCTCCATCCAAATCAACTACATGTAAATTTTTGAAGCCATGATCTTTATATTTTCCTGCTTGCTCAACGGGAGACATTTCATATTCAGTTTTGTTATCGAAGTTCCCTTTAACTAACCTTACACATTTTTTGTCTTTAATATCTATAGCTGGGAATATTTTCATTTTTATAATTTTATAAAATTTTCTATAATTTGTAATCCAATTTTATCACTCTTCTCTGGGTGAAATTGTGTTCCAAAGATATTTTCTTTTTCAACAGAACAAACAATATTTGACGAATACTCTGTTGTTGCTGAAATTAAATTTTTGTCTTCTGGTAGAAATTCATAACTATGAACAAAATACATGTGTGAGTTATTTTCAATATCTTTATAAATTTTACTATCCTTAACAATATTAATTTGGTTCCAACCAATGTGAGGAAGTTTATACTTTCCATTTTGATTATTGATTTTTGAAACTTTTCCTGAAATCCAACCCAATCCTTTAGTTTCTGTTTCTTCATAACCAATGTCTGCAAACATTTGTAAGCCAACACAAATACCAAGGAGTGGTTTTTTATTAGTAATTGCAAATTCATTTAAAGTTTCAACTAATCCATTAATACTATTTAGTGCATCAACACAACTTTTAAACGAACCTTGCCCTGGCAAAACTACTTTATCACTCGTTTCAATCTTATTTAAATCTGAAGTTACATCTATATTAACTTTTCCTTTTGCAACTTCCTTAAAAGAATTAATTACAGAACTAATATTGCCTGATTTGTAGTCAACAATTGTGACATTCATCAAATTTATAAAGAACCTTTAGTAGATGGTATTGTTTTTTTATTTCTTGGGTCTATTTCTAAAGCAGATCTTAATGATCGTGCTAGACCTTTAAAACATGACTCAATTATATGATGGCTATTATCACCATAAATATTTTCAACGTGCAAAGTAATACCAGCTGACTGGGAAAAAGCTTGAAACCATTCTTTAAAAAGTTCAGTATCCATCTCTCCTAATTTCTCAACTTTTAGCTTAACATTCCATATAAGATAAGGTCTGTTTGATACATCAATTGCTACTCTAGTTAAGGTTTCGTCCATTGGCAATAAAGCATGCGCATATCTTTTAATGCCAATAAAGTTTTTTGATGCTTTTTTTAGACATTCTCCTATAGCAATTCCTGTATCTTCAGTTGTGTGGTGAAGATCAATATGAGTATCTCCTTTTGCTTTTAATGTTAAATCTATCGATGAATGCTTTGATAATTGCTCAAGCATGTGATTTAAAAATCCTATGCCTGTGTCAACCTTATACTTACCTTTTCCATCAATATTTAAATCTACACTGATAGACGTTTCCTTGGTTTTTCTTGAAATTTTAGCTTTTCTCTTCATTAATTTTGTAAGGTATATAACATATTCTTCTTATATCAATAAAACTAAACACCCCTTGAACTATATAAAATAATATCCATTTAATAGGTATGACAACGATAGTCTTAGTAAGAAAACAAAATAATGTTGTAGTTGCTAGCGATGGGCAAGTCAGCATGGGCAATACAGTAATCAAAAGTACCGCAAACAAAGTTAGAAAGATTGAGAAAAGAAATGTGATTGCTGGATTTGCAGGATCAACTGCAGATGCACTTACACTATTTGAAAGACTTGAGTCAAAACTAGAAAAACATGCAGGAAATTTAGCAAGAGCTGCTGTCGAATTAGCTAAAGATTGGAGAACTGACAAGTATTTAAGAAGATTAGAGGCACTTATGGCAGTTGGTGATAAAGAAAAAAGTTTTATAATTTCTGGAACTGGAGATGTATTAGAACCTGAAGGAGACGTAATCGGTATTGGATCTGGTGGAAATTATGCATTAGCTTCAGCAAAAGTATTAATGGATACTGATTTATCAGCAGAAGAAATTGCAAAAAAAGCAATTAAAGTTGCATCAGATATCTGTGTTTTTACAAACAATAATATCAGTATAGAAAAAATTTAATGGAAAAATCAAACGTTACAACACTTGTACCTAAAGACAAAAAAGATAATGAAAATATTTTAAATTCTTTGTCGCCTAGAGAAATAGTATCGGAACTTGATAGATTTGTTGTAGGTCAAAAAAATGCAAAAAGAGCAGTTGCAATAGCTTTAAGAAATAGGTGGAGAAGACAGGCACTTGAAGGAGATATGAAAGACGAGGTGCTTCCAAAAAATATATTAATGATGGGGCCTACAGGAGTTGGAAAGACTGAAATTTCAAGACGATTGTCAAAATTAGCAGAGGCTCCATTTGTAAAAGTTGAAGCAACTAGATTTACTGAAGTTGGTTATGTTGGAAGAGATGTTGAGCAGATTATCAGAGACTTACTTGAAATTGCAATTTCTATGGAAAAAGTTAAAAAAAGAAAAGAAGTTCATGCAAAAGCTCAAAAACTAGCTGAGGAAAGAGTTTTGGACGCATTAGTTGGTGAAAAAGCAACTGTTGCAACAAGAGAAAGTTTTAGAAAAAGATTAAGAACTGGAGACTTAGATAATAATGAAATTGAGATAGCTATAAGTGAAAACAATCAAATGCCTCAGTTTGAAATCCCTGGTATGCCAGGAGCTAATGTAGGTATGATTAATATCTCGGATATGCTTGGTAAATCTATGGGCAGTAAAGCTAAAAAGAAAAAAATGTCAGTTAAAGAATCTCATGAAATTTTAATAAATGAAGAGTCAGATAAGCTAATTGAACAAGACAAAATTATTAAAGCTGCAAAAAACTCAACTGAAAATAATGGAATAGTTTTCTTAGATGAAATTGATAAAATTTCAGCGAGAACAGATAGAGTAGGTGGGGATGTTTCTAGAGAAGGTGTCCAAAGAGACTTGTTACCATTAATTGAGGGTACATCTGTAAGCACAAAATACGGCACTATCAAAACAGATCATATCTTATTTATTGCTTCTGGTGCATTTCAATTAGCAAAGCCTTCAGATTTATTACCTGAACTTCAAGGAAGATTACCCATAAGAGTAGAGCTCGATGCTTTAAATAGCGATGATTTTAAAAGAATTTTAAAAGAACCAGACAATAGTTTAATTAAACAATATATAGCGCTTCTAAAAACTGAAAATGTTGATTTAGAATTTACTGAAGATGGAATAGATACAATTGCAAACATTGCATCGGACGTGAACTCAAAAATAGAAAATATTGGAGCTAGAAGGTTGCACACTATAATTGAAAGAGTACTAGATGAAATAAGTTTCACTGCAACTGATAGAGCAGGTGAAAAAATATCTATAAATTCTGATTATGTCGAAAAAAATCTTGGTGAATTAGTTAAAGATACAGATTTATCAAAGTTTATCCTTTAAATCTTTTTAGATACAATTCAAAACTTCCTTTTGTAGTATTGTTTATACTATCATCGTTTATGGATTGAATGAGTTTCATTAAATTTGGGTTTGATTTTATATATTCAGGTACAGAATATTTTAAAATACTTAAAGTGTCAGATTGGTAAGGATTGTCTTTGTTTTTAGATCTAGTACCTTTGCCAGTTATAAATGTTATTTTTTTTATTTTCTTAGAAAAACAATTTTTAATAAATTCTTCAGCAATATGATTGGCCTTTTCAAGTGAGCATCCGTGGAGATCTAATATCTTTTCTTCCTTGTTGTTTGATTCTAAATTAGATTTTTTGTCTTTATCTTCAAGTTTTTCAGATTTATTTATAAAATCCTGCCAATCTTTTATATCTTTATCTGAAATTTTTTTTTTCAATTAACCTTGTGTGTCAACCAAAAACCAATTTGGACTTTGAGATCTTACATCCCTTGAGAACTTCCATGTGTCATATACTTTTTTAATTTTATTAGGATTTCCAGAAACAATTTTTTTGTCTTTGTCTTTAACACATGAAATGATTTCACTTACAAAATCGACTGAAACCTCAAGCATATTATTAGACTCATTATGGTTTTTTATGTCAGCAGAATTAATACCTATAAATGTTGTTTCAGATGTAAGTCCCTGATCTTTTCTTTCTTTTAATGCATCATTAAATTCATTTAAGACTTTTTTATCTAATAAAGATTTTATATCTTTTAAATTTCCAGACGAAAAACTTGTTATGATAGTTTCATAGGCAATCTTAGCACCGTTAAGGAATTCTTTTTTGGCAGCATCATCAAAATTATCTTTATTTAAAATTTTTGTGGTTTTTTTTGGGGGACTTTCATGAGCAAAACTAGCCGCCATATTTTCTTCATGGCCTGTTCTTTTTCCCAATATTCCTCTTAATCTGAGGAAGATAAACCCAGCAATCATTGCTAATAATATAATATCTATGTATTCAAAACTATAACTCATATATATTATAATATTTACTATGTTGCTTAATTTCAACTGACAAATTAGATTAAGACAAATGAACTCACTACTTTTTTTTATAATTGGTGTCCCAATTATTGAAATATATCTATTTATAGAAATAGGTTCAAAGATTGGAGCAGTTTTAACAATATTACTAATTTTATCTACTGCATTTATAGGAATAATTTATGTAAGATATGAGGGATTCAACACACTAAGATCTGCCATGGGGCAATTAATTAAAAATGAAATTCCTTTATTTGAGATAGTTTCTGGTGCAGCTTTAGTAATTGGAGCTTTTTTGCTTCTTCTGCCAGGTTTTTTGACAGATGCTATCGGATTACTACTTGTGTTCCCAATTACAAGAAAAATGATTTTCAAAAAAGTTTCTTCAAAGTATAAAGAAAAAAATAAATTTATTGATGGTGAATATAAAGATTTAGATGAAAAATAAAAATGACTGAAAAATATAAAATTCTAGCAAGATTTATAAAAGATGTTTCAGCAGAAACCCCCAACATTGAAACATATATCTTTGTTAAGGATTATATATCTAAATATAATTTTAATATTGATATAAATTCTATTGCGGTAAAAGATAAAGTTATAGAAGTTAATACTAAATTATCTTTATCAGACCCAAATAAAAATGAAAAAAAATCTTACTTTGAAATAATATTTGCCACTGTTATTAAAATCGACGATGACTTAAAGGAAAAAAACGAAATTGAGAAAATTATTCTTTGTGACTTACAAAATAAAATTTATTCAGACATTGAAAAAACATTTTTTAAATTGGTAGTCAACTCAGGTTATCCAGAGCCTAAGCCAAATAAAAAAATAGATTTCAATGAATTATATAATTCAAGACAAAATTAAAAATTATTTTTTTTAAGAGAATTTTTTATAAAATTTTTATGATCATTTAATTCTTCAGAAGATGGGACAACTAAGCCTTTGAAGTATTCTTTGCTTCCTGTTTTATCAAATTTTAATACTTTTTCATTCTCACTTCTGAAATCTAAACTCGGTTCTTTTTGATTGAATAGATTGATGTAAACTTTGTACAATAATTCACAATCTATTAAGGCAGTATGTTTTTCTCTTTTCGAATTATCAATTCTAAATTTTTTACATAAGGCATCAAGACTGGCACCAGATCCTGGAAATTTATCTCTAGCTACCTCTAAAGTATCTAGAGTATTCTTGATATCTATTTTGCCTTTACCAGCTATTTCTAATTCATGATTTAAATGTGCAATATCAAACTCTGCGTTATGAATAATTATCCTTTTTTCTTTTATAAAATCTAAAAATTCTTCAGCTATATCTATAAATTTTTTTTTATCGGCAAGGAATTCATCTGTATAACCGTGAACTTCGAGTGCTTTTTGTGAAACCTTTCTTTCTGGATTTAAATAACAATGAAAGATTTTTTTTGTAGGTAAATAATTTTCAATTTCAATACAACCAATTTCTACTATTCTATGTCCCTCTTTTACTGACAACCCGGTTGTCTCTGTATCAAGTATAATTTCTCTCATTTTTTAATATTTTTGATTTAATAATTCTAACATTTCTTTTAACATTTAATTCTCTAAAGTTATTGTTAATTATAAAATCTGCTTTTTTCTTCTTAATTTTATTACTCATTTGGAATTTTTTAAGTATTTTTATTAATTTATTACTGGTCTTTCTTCGACTTATTTTTTTATTTATATCTCCAGTTTTAGCATTTACAAAAACTAGATAATCTCTTTTTTTATTTAACTTATTCTCTAAGTATAAGGGTATATCAAGAACAATGGCTTTTTTATTTTTATTTTTTTTCAGAAAGGATTTCATTTTTCCTCTAACAATTGGATGAACAATTTCATTTATAATTTTTAAATTTTGTTTTTTTTCTATAATAATATCAATTAAAACTTTTTTATTTATTGGATAGAAAATTTGTTTGTTTGGAAATTTTTTTTTAAGTTTATTAAAACATTTATTATTACTCTTATAAATTTTTTTTACTTCTTTATCAGCATTAAAAACTGGAAAACCAAATAATTTTGAAACAAAAGTTTTCCCAGCTCCAATATCTCCCAGGATTGCAATTTTAATCATTTTCTATAAGCTTTATTGTATCATCATCTATCTTGGGCATAATTTTATGCCATATAGTAAATGATTGATGTGCTTGATAAATAAACATCATTTTACCGTTAGTAGTTGAGTGCCCATAAAGCTTTCCTTTTTTAAGAAAGTTTGTCTCTTTTGGATTGTAGATTACATCATAAAAGTGTTTGTTTTCTCCTATTTTTTCATAATCTAAATCCAAATCATCAGCTTCATTTAAACCTAAACTTGTTGCGTTAATAATTAGATCAAAATCTGGAACTTCCCCCCATTTTACTATTTCTAGTCCTTTAAACATTGCTTTAATTTTTTCAGCTTTTGATTGGGTTCTATTGCTCAATATAATTTGCGATGGCTTCATTTTTTTTAAAGCTAAAACGATTGAAGAAACTACTCCACCTGATCCAAGTATAAAAACTTTCCTTTCATTAACGTTATATTTTATATGTCGTAAACTTAATTCAAATCCAGAGATATCAGTATTATGTCCGATCAATTTGTTATCGTTTTTATATACTGTATTCACAGATTGTGTTTCTTTTGCTTCATCACTTAATTCATCAACGAATTCTATAATTTTTTTTTTAAAAGGTACTGTAATGTTAATTCCTTGAATTTTATTTTCTTTTATTCCAGTAATAATTTCTTTTATATTATGATCATCTACTAATTTTTTTTCATAAATTGCATCGATTTTATTTTTCTTTAACCAGTGGTTATGAAGTTTTGGGGACAACGAATGTTGAATTGGATTCCCGATTACTAAAAATTTTTTCATTTTATTATTTGGTTTTTCTAGTTAATCTATTTAATATAAACAAGGCAATTGCAGATAATAAGGCAAATAGTTCTAAGGAATGACCAGAATTAGGTATGATATACTGCACAAAAGCAAATATTATACAAACTATAAACCAAACAAGAATTAACATTTTAAACTATTTATATATTCCTTAATTTTACTTACCGGCAGCCCCATCACTGTATTTTTGTCCCCTTCAATCTTTTGAAAAAGCTGTCTCCCCTGTCCTTCTATTTGATAAACATTGTAAGCATATAAATCTCTATCGCTTATTTTTGATAAATAGTTTTCTAATTGATCATTGGTAAAATTTTTCATAGTTAATGAGGCTTTATCGGTATATTTCCAGACTTCTTTTCCATTTTTAAATATACTAACCGAACTAATTAAATGATGTATTTTTCCATTTAATTTCTTTAAAATTTCCATAGCTTGTTTTCTATTGGATGGTTTAGATATCAGTTCACCATTAAGATTAATTACACTATCTGCGCCTAAAACCAATCTATCAAAAAACTTATTGCTCACTTTTTTTGCTTTCAGAGAAGCTAAATTTTGAGATATTTTATCTGGATCAATATTATTAATTATTAATTTTTCTTTAATTGGCTCTTCATCTAACTTGGATGGAACCACATCACAATTAATGTTGTGATCAAGTAGAATTTTTTGTCTCACTACGCTCTGTGAAGCTAAAATTATCTTATCTATTTTCTCTTTTAATTTCATAAATTTTGATTATTGAAGCTGCAGTTTCTTCTACTGACTTCCTCGTGACATCAACTACAGGCCATTGATATTTTTTAAATGTTTTTTTTGCATTTTGAATTTCAAGTTCTACTTTTTGTTGGTTTGTGTAGTCTATGCTGTGGTTTTCTTTCAAAGAATTCATCCTATTTTTTCTCAGTTCCACTAATCTTACAGGTTCTAATGTTAAACCAATAACACACCTTTTATCTGGGTTTTTTTTAAGAAAATCAGGAATAGATTTTTCATTAACCAAAGGAATATTTGTAGTTTTAAACCCTCGGTTCGCTAAATATATTGCGGTTGGGGTTTTGCTAGTTCTACTAACCCCAAGCAATATTATATCAGATTTTTCAATATCATCTAAAGAGTTTCCGTCATCATGATCCATTGTAAATTGTATTGCTTCAACTTTTTTATAATATTCATCATTCAATAAATACTGAGCACTTGGAATGTGAGTTGCCGTTCTTTTTATAATTTGTGAAAAATTTTCTATAAGTTTTCCTAAAACTCCAAAGCATGGTATATTTAATTTTTTAGAATTATATTCTAAAAAGTTAGCTAATTCACTGTCCACTATAGTATACAGAATTATTGGATGTTGGTGTTTTTCTGCTAATTCTAAAATCTTTTTAATTTGATTTTCAGTTCTAGTGAATGAGTATTGGTGATCCTCATATTGAAAACCTTGAAATTGCGCTTTTATTGCGAGAAAAATTCTATCTATTGTTTCTCCTGTAGAGTCAGAAATTAAATAAATATGATGTTTAGAACTCATGTATAAAATGTTTATAATATTGTAATAATATATAGTTATTTCTAAAAATGTAGTTTTTAATGTTTTTTAAGTATAAACGCTGAATTATTAACATAATTAAACATGGTTAATATTTTTATACAGAAATTCCTATAATTACTAATATTTATCGAAAATATCACATTTACTTTAATTAATTATATCTTAAAAATGTGAATATTTAGTTAGTAATCTGTTAATAGTAATTAATAAAGATAATTAACAAGATATAAATCTAATAATATAATTACTATTACTATTAATTATGAGTCCAATTCAAAAATGTATAAAAAATGAAGATACAAAAATTAATACTATTTGGTTAATGAGACAGGCTGGAAGATATTTGCCTGAGTTTAGAGAGATAAGATCCAAAAATCCCGACTTTGTTAAATTGTGTTTAGATGAAAGATTATCTTCCGAAATAACACTTCAACCACTAAAAAGATTTAATTTAGATGCAGCAATTATATTTTCTGATATTTTGATGTTGCCTTATGGTTTGGGTCAAAACGTTAAATTTGAAAAGAATTTTGGACCTAGATTAGATAAATTAAATGTTGATGATATTTTAAAAGTAACTGAAAATGAATTTACAAACAAATTAGATCCTGTCTATAAACTAATAGATATTTCTTCTAAAGATAATTTACTACAAGAAAAAGATTTATTCGGTTTCGTTGGGGCACCGTGGACAATCTTAGTTTATATGATAAATCAACTTTCACCAAAAAAAGAACTAAAGAAAGATTTTTTTGATGATCAAATATTAATTGAAAAATTACTTACAACCATAGTTAAATTTTTAAAATTACATATAAAAAATCAAATCAACAGTGGCGCAACAATTATTCAAATTTTTGATAGTTGGGCAGGTCTGGTAGAAGAAAAAAAATTAGATTTCTTAATATATAAACCAACTTTAGATCTAGTAAATTTTGTCAAAACTTTAAACGTACCTGTGATATGTTTTCCTAGAGAAATAAAAGATTACAAAAAGTTTGTTAATAATGTTAAGCCAGATGTGGTCAATATTGATTACAGTGTAGATCCTAAAGAAATTGTAAAAAATATAGAAATCCCTGTACAAGGTGGTTTAGATCCCAAAGTACTTTTGACTGACAAAGATAATGTTAAAAGAAATGCAATTAAATATATGGAAATTTTTAGAGATCATCCCTATATCTTTAATTTAGGGCATGGTGTTTTGCCGGAAACAAATCCTGATATGGTTAAATATTTAGTTAACACTGTAAAAGATTTTAAATGATTGAAGACCATCCAAAAGTACAATTTGGTAAAACAGGAGTTTTAATTGTTAATCTTGGTACACCGGACTCAACAAGTTGGTTTGACATAAGAAAATATTTAAAAGAATTTTTATCTGATAGACGAGTTATTGAGGTAAACCCAATATTATGGCAGATTATTCTTAATTTATTCATTTTAAATTTAAGGCCTTCTAAAACAGCAAAAGCTTATAAAGAGATTTGGATGAAAGATGAAAACATGTCCCCCTTAAGATATTATACACTAAAACAAGCAGACAAACTTACTAAAGAGATAGGAAATAAAAATTTATTAGTTGATTATGCTATGCGTTATGGAAATCCTAGCATTAAGTCTAAAATTCATGGTCTCAAAGAAAATGGATGTGAAAATCTAATTGTTTTACCTTTATATCCTCAATATGCAGCAGCCACTACAGCAACAGTATGTGACGAAGTTTATAGAACTTTAATGAAGATGAGATGGCAACCCAACTTACAAATTATACCTCATTATGAGTCAGAACCACTTTATATTGATGCTTTGATTAACAGTTTGAGAAAAAAAATAAATGAAATTAGTTGGAAACCCGACTTGGTAATTGCATCTTATCACGGTATTCCAAAAAAATATTTTGATAAAGGAGATCCCTACCATTGTTATTGTCATAAAACTACTAGATTGTTATCTGAAAAATTCAAAGAAATACCAATAAAAACTACTTTTCAATCTAGATTTGGACCACAGGAATGGTTGCAACCTTACACTGACAAAACAATTGAAAAATTGCCAGAGGAAGGAAAAAAGAATATTTTAGTTATAAGTCCAGGGTTTTCATCTGATTGTGTAGAAACGCTGGAAGAAATATCTATTCAAGCAAAAGATTCTTTTTTAAAATCAGGTGGATTAAATTTTGAGATGGTGCCCTGTCTTAATGATAGTGATGATCATATCAAACTCTTAAAGTATTTAATTTCTAGAAAAAATATTTAATGAATTCGTATTTATTATTTAAATCCTTACATCTAATAGCTGTTATATCTTGGATGGCTGGGCTTCTTTATTTGCCTAGAATATTTGTATATCACACCGAAAATCAAAACAAAAATGAAACTACTGATATTTTTAAAACAATGGAAAGAAAATTATTTTATTACATCATGTTTCCTGCAATGGCTTTATCTTGGATATTTGGTTTAATACTGATTTCCATAATAGGTTTTTCAAGCCTCTCGTTCTTGTGGATGCAAATAAAAATCTTATTTGTGGCAATTCTAACTTTTTATCATTTTTATCTAGGAATTTGTCTTAATGATTTGAAGAACAATATTTTCAAAAGAAGCTCTAGATTTTTTAGAATTATTAACGAAATACCTACTATTTTACTAATAATTACAGTATTTATTGTTATTTTTAAGCCAATCTAGGGTTGAAATTTATTAAAAGAAATATATATTAATCATATCTAACGGAACCCCCCTAAAAATGAATATCCAAGAATTAAAACAAAAAAGTTCTGAACAACTAATTGAGGAAGCTGAAAAATTAGGTATTGAAAATGCAAGTACTTTAAGAAGACAAGAAATATATTTTGCAATCTTAAAGAAATTAGCTGAAAAAGGAGAGGAAATTACAGCAGGTGGAGTTTTGCAGTTGTTGCAGGACGGATTTGGTTTCTTAAGAGCAATAGAGTCAAATTATCTTCCTGGTGCAGATGATATTTATATAAGCCCTAACCAGATAAGAAAATTTGGTTTAAGAACTGGGGATACTATTGAGGGTCCTATAAGAGCCCCTAAAGAAAGTGAGAGATATTTTGCATTGTTGCAAGTAAATAAGATTAATTTTGAAGAGCCAGAAAAATCAAAACATAAAATTGCATTTGATAACCTAACACCACTTTATCCTAACAAACAAATTACTTTAGAAGTAGAAAGTAACAAAATTGAAAAAAAACCTGATTTAACTCCTAGGCTAATAGATTTAGTTAGCCCCATTGGAAAAGGACAAAGATCTTTAATAATATCACCTCCAAAAGCTGGTAAGACAATGATTCTGCAAAGTATTGCAAATTCTATAACCGCCAATCATCCAGAATGCTATTTAATGGTTCTTTTAATTGATGAAAGACCTGAAGAGGTTACAGATATGCAAAGAACAGTTCAAGGTGAAGTAATAAGTTCAACTTTTGATGAACCAGCCCAAAGACATGTTGCTGTTGCTGAAATGGTTATAGAAAAAGCAAAAAGATTAACTGAACATAAAAAAGATGTTGTTATTTTATTAGATTCTATAACTAGATTGGGAAGAGCGTATAATGCAGTTGTTCCAAGTTCAGGAAAAGTTTTGACAGGTGGTGTTGATGCTAATGCTTTACAACGACCAAAAAGATTTTTTGGTGCGGCTAGAAATATAGAAGAAGGTGGATCATTAACTATTATTGCGACAGCTTTAATCGATACTGGAAGTCGAATGGATGAAGTTATATTCGAAGAATTTAAAGGAACTGGTAATAGTGAAACTATTCTCGATAGAAAAATTTCAGAAAAAAGAATTTACCCAGCAATAGATATAACTAAATCAGGAACAAGAAGAGAAGAATTATTATTTGATAAAAATGATCTCCAAAAAATGAATGTTCTAAGGAGAATTATAGCTCCAATGGGATCTATGGATGCAATTGAATTTATTAACTCTAAATTAAAAAATACTAAAAGTAATGCAGAGTTTTTTAATTCAATGAATAAACCTTCTTAAAATTAATTCTCTTTTAATATATTTTATTTAATTTAAAGTCCAAAAAGTGGATATAAACAAAAAAATTGATCAAATAAACAACAAGCTCAATTTAAAAAAATTTAACGATGTAATTAATGACTGTAATAAATTAATCAAAGTTAATCCCAATATATCCATACTTTATAACTTTCTAGGTCTTGCTTTTCAGGCTAAATTAAATCACTCAGAGTCACTAATTTGTTTTAAAAAAGCCATTGAACTTGATCAAAAAGATTTTGCTCCAAAAATTAATCTTGCAAATACATATATGTATTTAAATGACTTTCAAAACGCAGAAAAAATTTTTAATAAATTGCTTTTAGAAAAACCTGATGAATTTTTGTTAATTGCAAATTATGCAAATTTTAAAAAAAAAATTAAGCAATTTAAAGAAGCTGTAAAATTATATGAAGATGCAGTCAAAAAATCAAATTCTCAAATGTTTATTATGAATGATTTAGCAAAGATATATTTAAATATTGGTGAATTTGAAAAATCAAAAAATTTATATGAAAAACTAATTGATAAATTTCCATTACTAATTGATGCACATATTTCTTTAAGTAGATTAATAAATTATTCAAATGATAGAACACATTTAGATAAAATGACTGATATTTATAATAAACAAAAATTAAGTGATAAAGAAAAAGGGATTCTATGTTTTGGGATATCAAAAGCTTATGAGGATTTAAGAAATTTTGAAAAATCTTATATATTTTTTAAAAAGGCAAATAATTTAATAGATAAAAATTTAAATTTTAGATTAGAAAATGAGAAAAAATTATTTAATAGTATTAAAAAAACTTTTGATAATTTTCATAATATTCAATTAGAAAAAACACAAAGTAAAAAAATAATATTTGTATGTGGATTGCCTAGATCAGGGACCACATTAGTCGAACAAATTCTGTCATCTCATAAAGACGTTATAGGGATAGGTGAAGTTGAATATTTAGAAAAAGGTTTAAACGAGCTAATTGTTCAAGATAATAAAATCCTGTCACAAAATTTTAAAAATAATATTCATAGTAATAATCTTTTTAATTTCTATATGAAACAAATTGAAGTCTTTGGATATCTTGAAAATACAATAGTAGATAAAACACCTCATAATTTTAGATGGTTAGGTTTTATTAAAAATTCTTTTCCAAACGCAAAAATAATTTTATGTAAAAGAAATCTAAAAGACAATTTTCTATCTATATTTAAAAATTATTTTGCATCAAATAAACATATGGGATGGTCTTTTAATCCAGAAAATATTATTACTTATTTTAATATGTATTTGGATCTAATTAATTTTTGGCTTAAAAAATATCCTAAAGATATCTATGTATTGGACTATGATAAACTTGTTCAGAACAAAGAAGAAGAAATTAAAATTTTACTTAAAAATTGCGATCTTAATTGGGATCAGAATTGTTTGCTTCATCATAAAAATACAAAAGGAACCATTAATACAGTTAGTATAATTCAAGCCAGAAAACCAATTTATAAATCTTCCAAAAATCTTAGTTTGAAATATGAAAATTATTTAAATTCATATTTTGAAAAATTAGCTTTATAAATATCCAAGTTCTTTCATTTCATCTTTAAAGTTTTCCTCCAATTTTGCTGTTACTTGCGTTTCAGCTATTTGTTTCCAATTATTTTTATTACCTAAATTGAAAAATTTTATTGAATTGCCAAATTTATCAACTGGAGACTCTCTAAAACCATTTCTTTTCTCTTGTGATTGCAATTTTAAAAAATCGCAATTCTTAATACAATCTTCCATATTTTCTTTTTTAATATTAAGTTCAGAATATAAGTTTAAAAAATTTACTATTTTTGTAAATTCCTCTAATGGTTTTTTTAAAAGATTTT
The DNA here is from genome assembly GCA_902521005.1 of uncultured Pelagibacteraceae bacterium. Classification (GTDB taxonomy): domain Bacteria; phylum Pseudomonadota; class Alphaproteobacteria; order Pelagibacterales; family Pelagibacteraceae; genus Pelagibacter. The sequence goes on along the minus strand of CABYPZ010000008.1, from coordinate 7,025 downwards.
CATACTTTATTAATAAATAATTAACCTTAAGTTTTTTCCATGAATTATAATGATTTTTCCATGATGAAATTATTGTTGGTAAATCTATTTCAAATTTAGGGTCATCTTTAGCACCAATTGTTTGTCTGTCATTTGTCATAAAATCGTATGATTTTTGATAACTCTCAAATAAATAATGATTTTTAACTGATGTAATTACATTTCTTGGATCTCTAACTATATAAACCACGCCCAATGTATTTTTTATATCTGTAAAACTAAAATTACCAGATTTCCAAAAGGCATTATGAGTTTTAAAAATTTTTATTTTATTATCTAAATTTATTTTAGTTTGTGAATATAAACTATTTTTGACGAAATCATCAACGTTACCAATGTTGTTTGTAATCTGATCAAAATCTTTTCTCAATGGAAACTGACGAATATAAACCTTATTTATATCCACTGAACAATTTTTTGAATATAATAGACAATTTAAAAATAATCTAACCCATGTGTTGCCACTTTTAGGATAGGAAGCTAACCAAACGATCATATAAAAAAATATATATTAAAATTTAAATCAAGCTATAATTAATATTATGACTATTTATGCGCTATCTTCAGGACAAGGGATTTCTGGTATTTCGGTTATAAGAATTTCAGGTCCAGATACTAGAATTGTAATATCAAAGCTTACTGACGGAGGTATTCCTAAACCAAGAGAAGCAACATTAAGAAAAATCAATAAAATCAACAGTAATGAGCTTATTGATGAAGGTATATTATTGTGGTTTCCTGGGCCAAATAGCTACACAGGTGAGGATATGGCAGAATTTCATGTCCATGGTAGCGTTGCGGTAGTATTAGCCATTCAGAATTCTATTTCCAAAATTGAAAATTGTAGAATTGCAGAACCTGGAGAGTTTACAAAGATTGCATTCCAAAATGGAAAAATAAATTTATTAAAAGCAGAAAGCATATCCGATCTTGTAAGATCAGAAACTGAAATGCAGAGACAACAAGCGATAAAAATCATGTCTGGAAAAAATTCTGAAATATATAATTTCTGGAGAAGCTCATTATTAAAAATTTTAGCAAATGTAGAAGCAAAAATAGATTTTCCAGAGGAAGATTTGCCTGAAAAGATTATAAACGAAATTAAATTAAGTAGTTCAAAAATAAAATCTGAAATTAAAAAAGTATTAGATGATAAAAAAGTTGGCGAAATTATAAGAGAAGGATTCAAGATTGCGATTTTAGGACCTCCTAATGCTGGTAAATCCTCCTTATTGAATTATCTTTCAAAAAGAGATGCTGCTATTGTTTCAGAAGTTGCTGGAACAACAAGAGACGTAATTGAAGTTCATTTAAATATTGATGGATATCCTGTCATTCTTTCTGATACCGCTGGAATAAGAGAATCAAAAGACGAAATAGAAAAAAAAGGGATAAATTTAGCATTAAAAAAAGCTGAAAATGCCGATCTAAACATAGTAGTGATTGAGCCCAAAAAGGCCCATTTTACTGGCTTTTTAAAAGGTTTAGTGTCATCCGACAAGACATTAGTAGTGGTTAATAAATCAGATTTAGGTATAGAGAACATGTTAGTAGACTTCAGGCAATATAACCCTATTTACATTTCAATTAAAAAAGAAAAAAATGTAGACACTTTAATTTCTAAAATAAGAAATAATCTTAAAAATAAATTTTTATCTAATCAAAATATTTTAATTACAAGAGAGAGACACAGGCTTCATTTAGAGCAATGTTTAATTCATCTTGAAAATTTTGAAAATAAAAGTGACGAACAAGATTTTGATAAAGCAGCCGAAGATTTAAGACAAGCAGCAAGAGAGCTTGGGGTTATCGTTGGAAAATTCGATGTTGAGGAGATATTAGGTAGTATTTTCAACGATTTTTGTATAGGTAAATAACCTTAATTTATCAACATTTTTAGACCATTTTAAGCCAAAATCGTTGGTAATAGTGGTTTATTTATCAAAAATTAAAGTCATCTTGTAAATTTCATTATGAGTTGTAAATTTATAAAATGAAAATGGATTTATATTTTGATGTTGTAGTAGTCGGTGGTGGCCATGCTGGATGTGAAGCAGCAGCTGCATCAGCACGGCTAGGTCTAAATACAGCCTTATATACTCACAACATCGATACAATTGGCGAGATGTCATGTAACCCTGCTATAGGTGGATTAGGCAAAGGACACTTAGTTAGGGAGATAGATGCATTAGATGGTTTAATGGGTGAAGTTGCTGATAAGTCAGGAATCCAATTTAGATTACTAAATAGAAGCAGAGGACCTGCCGTAAGAGGACCAAGAACACAGAGTGATAGATCATTATATAAGAAATATATGCAAGAAAAACTTGTAAACTATTGTAATTTAAGCATATTTTCTGATCCTGTAATTCAGTTTATATTTTCAAAAAATGAAATAAATGGATTTATAACTCAATCAGGAAAAAAAATTAAAACAAACAAGGTAATACTTACTACTGGCACTTTTTTAAATGGATTAATACATATTGGTGAAGAGAGGACTCCCGCAGGACGATTTAATGAAAAACCCTCAACTGGTTTGAGCGAGCAATTAGAAAAGTATGACTTTAGAATTGGAAGACTGAAGACAGGGACACCTCCAAGACTAGATGCTCGTACGATCAAATTTGAAAATTTGGAAGAACAGTTCGCAGATGATGATCCTTATTTTTTTTCTTTCCTTACTAAAAAAAATTTAAATCAACAAATCTCATGTCGTATGACGTATACAAATGAGACTGTTCATAAGATAATTTCTAAAAATATTAAACGAAGTGCGATGTACTCCGGTAACATCAAAGGTGTTGGACCTAGGTATTGTCCATCAATAGAGGATAAGATTAAAAAATTTTCAGACAAGGAGAGACATCAAATATTTTTGGAGCCTGAAGGGTTGAACGATCATACTATTTACCCGAATGGTATATCAACTTCATTGCCTTCAGAAGTGCAGCAAGAAATATGCAGTAAAATCAATGGTTTAGAAAATGTTAAAATAATAAGGCCTGGATACGCTATTGAGTATGATTATGTCGATCCAAGGGAGCTTTTCTTGACATTAGAGACTAAAAAAATCAAAAATCTGTATTTAGCAGGACAAATCAATGGAACGACAGGTTATGAAGAGGCTGCAGCTCAAGGATTGATAGCTGGAATAAACGCCGGCCTCTCTATTAAGAGTGAGGAGCCATTTATACTAGACAGATCAGATGCATATATTGGAGTAATGATAGATGATCTGGTCACCAAGGGAGTTGCAGAACCTTATAGAATGTTCACCTCAAGAGCTGAATATAGATTATCATTAAGATCTGATAATGCAGATATAAGGCTTACCGCAAAAGGAATAAAAATAGGTTTAATTTCATATAAAAGGTCAGAATTATTTAAACAAAAATCTAAAGAGTTGACTGAAATGCAAGAAATGATGGATAAACTAAATATTACACCTACAAAAATTTCTAAATATGGAATAAATATAGCTAAAGATGGAATAACTCGTTCAGCTAGCCAAGTTTTAGGACAAAAGGATGTAAACATGTGCAAAATTAGGGAAATATGGCCTGAAATTAAGTATGTTTCACGTGAAATAGATGAGCAATTAGAGATAAATTCTCATTACAAAGGGTATTTAAAGAAGCAAAATGCAGATATATTGGCATTCAAAAGAGATGAAAATCTCATTATCCCAAAAAACATAAACTATGATAATTTCTCAGGCCTATCAAATGAGGTAAAGTCAAAATTCAAGAAAATTCAACCTAAAACTATGGGTCAAGCGTTAAGAATTGATGGAATAACTCCAGCAGCAGTATATATTTTGTTGTCTCATCTCAAAAGAAAGTCTATTAAGCATATAGCTTGATTGATTCGAATATTTTAAAAATTGATAACTTAGGGCCTCTAGAAGTTTCACGTGAAACATTAAATGAGCTGGAGGAATTCAGCAAATCTATAATACTTAGAAATAGGGAAATAAATTTAATAAGCAAGACGACCGAAAAATCAATAAAATCAAGACATATTGAAGATAGTGCGCAAACAATTGATTTTATTGATGAAAATGAGATTGATACTTGTACTGATCTTGGATCCGGAGCTGGTTTGCCTGGGATAGTTTTGGGCATTTTAATGAAACCAAAAAAACCGCTATTTAAACTGATTTTTTATGAAAAAAGTTATCATAAAGCAGTTTTTTTAGGAGAGATGTCAAAAAAATTTAAATTAAACTCTGAAATTCATAGAAAAAATATTTTTGAAGAAAAAAATTTAAATACTGATGTAATTATTTCTCGTGCTTTCAAACCTTTGCCGGTAGTTTTTGAAATTGCTTTAACTAATTTCAAAAATTTTAAATATATAATTTTATATTTAGGTAAGACTGGAAGAAAAATTTTAGGTGAGGCGCTAAAAAATTGGAAGTTCGATTATGAAGAAAGAAACAGTTTAACAAATAAAGATTCAATAATAGTGAAAATTTGGAATTTGAAAAAAAAAAATGGATAATAAAATTATTTCAATCATAAATCAAAAAGGAGGAGTAGGCAAAACAACAACTGTAATAAATCTTGCAGCAGGATTATCCATGAAAGGAAAAAAGGTTTTAGTAATTGACCTTGACCCTCAAGGTAATGCAACAACTGGACTAGGATTATCGAACACTTCAAGTTCTGACATGACAATTTATAATGTTCTTAATGGAAATAAGAAAATAGAAGAAGTAATACAGTCAACAAGCTTTGAAAATTTGAATTTGATAACATCTAATGTCGATTTGTCCGGATTAGAAGTAGAAACGGCTGGAGATAGCAGAAGAGCCTTTAAATTGAAAGACGAATTAACCGCTATTTTAAATAGTTCTAGAGCATCCTATGATTATATCTTACTTGATTGCCCTCCTTCGTTAAGTCTACTCACAATCATGGCTCTTGTAGCATCAGACGCCCTTGTAGTTCCTCTTCAAACAGAATTTTTTGCATTAGAAGGCTTAACTCAGCTTATGAAGACAATTGAAAGGATCAAAACTAATCTTAATCCATCATTAGAGATAAGAGGAATACTTCTTACAATGTATGATAGGAGAAATAAACTTTCAGCAGAGGTTGAGAGCGAGGCTAGAAACTATTTTAAGGAAAAAGTTTATGGAACAGTGGTTCCTAGAAACGTAAGATTATCCGAAGCACCATCACATGGTGTACCAGTTTTGCTATATGATAAATCATGTCCAGGAAGTAAAGCTTACTTCGGTTTCACAGAAGAATTTTTGAACCAAGATAAAATTGTTGAAAGCGCAGCATGATGAATCCATTTAAAGCAAAAAAGGGTCTTGGTAGAGGCCTTTCTTCTTTGATAGGAGATAACGAAATTAGAGTCTCTAAAAATAAAATATCTATTAGTTCTATAACTAAAAATAAATTTCAACCAAGGAAATATTTTGAAAAGGACGCGTTAGAAGAACTTACAAATTCGATCAAAGAAAGAGGAATTATTCAACCGATTATTGTAAGAAAATCAAAAACTGAAAATGACAAATTTGAAATAGTTGCTGGAGAAAGAAGGTGGCAAGCAGCACAAAATGCAGGTCTTCATGAAGTCCCAATTGTTGAGATTGATGTAGATGATTTAAAATCATTAGAATTTGCTATCGTGGAAAATGTTCAAAGATCCGATTTGAATCCAATAGAGGAAGCAATGGGTTATCAAAGATTAATTAAAGAATTTGATTATGACCAAGAAAAAGTTTCTAAATTTATCGGAAAGAGTCGTTCACATATATCAAATTCTTTAAGATTGCTATCTCTTCCTAACGAGGTTCAAAATTTAATAGAAACTAAAAAATTAACGCAAGGTCATGCAAAAGTATTAGTGGGCATGGAAAATGCTAATTTTCTTGCAAAAAAAATTGTAGATAAAAAACTATCAGTAAGACAAGCTGAGAACCTTATTAGAGTTTTGAAATTTAGAAAAAATTCTAAATCAAAATCTAGGGATCCAAATATAATTAATTTGGAGGAAAATGTTGAGAGTAAAACTGGCCTAAGAGTGAAAATTTATAGCAAAAAGAATAATTCAGGAAGTGTATTGTTTGAGTATAGGGACAACGATCAACTCAATCATTTATTAATGATTATTAAGGCTAATTATTAGCACTCGCAGTATTTAAAATAAAATCTAAGACTAGATTTAGTGAGCAAGATGCATGTTTTTTAACATCAATTTCTAAATTTTTAATATTAATTATTAAATTTTCCACTTCACTTACTCTCCAATTCATAATTTGATTTTTTACAATTTGTTTATCTTTCCAAAAAATGGGAGGTCTAGATGATGATATTGTTTGTTCGACATTTTTATTTTGAATATTCCTCCTAGAAAGTTCGAGTAATCTTTTTGTTTTAAAAAGTAATGTTCTTAAAATTAGAATACACTCATCAGAAGAAAACTTATTTTCATTAAGAATTTTATTCACTTTGTTAGTATTTTTTGCAAGACAGTTATCTGCTAGTTCTGAGATACTGTAGTTCTCTGCCAAATTAGTTAGTTTAATTATATCTTCGGTTGTGATTTTTTTTTTACTTAATAATAATGATGAAATTTTTTCGATTTCATTAAAAAGATTTTGTCTATCTCCTCTACATCTTTCGATTATTAGATTTATCATTTCTCTCGAAATAGAAATTTTATGTTCACTAAAAAAATTAGAGGATATTTGATGTAGTGTCCTCTCATCATCTTCATAAAATGGAATGCATGCACAATTCTCGTCTTTTTCAAAGAATGTTCGAAGTTTTGATTTTTTTTCTAAAGTCTTGGAATTAATAATAATTGTTAAATCTTTTATCTCTTTTAAGATAATTTCTTCAATAAATTTAAGAATTTTTTCTGAAGTTCTTGAAAATATTAGAAGTTTTTTATCACTAAAAAAGGATTTATTTAGTAAATTAGCAATAAATTCATTATAGTTTATAAAAACTTCTTCTTCTTCA
>CABYPZ010000007.1 GCA_902521005.1 uncultured Pelagibacteraceae bacterium | reverse complement strand
GTCATTATATCCATTATTTTTTTTTCATATTTATTTAGTTCAAATTGACTATCAAAATCATCATAAATCTCTGACACTATGAAATCTTTTTTACCAGCTGTATTATTATTTAAATCAACCTCAAGTGATGTTTGGATCTCCATTTTATATTTGTTAGGGTCTCCTTTGGCATCTTTTGAGTGAATTTTTTTGGTCCTTTGAGTATTAATTTTTAAACTCAGAAATAGAATATTTTCAGCATTTTCATTTTCAAGACTTTTAATATTTCTATAAAGAATTTGGTTCAGTCTATCTTCACCATTTAGTTCTATAGAATTAAATTTATAATTTGTTTTTTTTGAAAAAATAGGTGTGTACCCCGAACATGCGTATAAAAAAAGTAAACTTAAAATTAATAATTTTTTAATCATGATATAAGAAAATTAATTAATCTATTTTTAACAAAAAATTTTTTATCAATATTTTTATTTAAAAATATTTTTTTTAAAGAATTTTCAGATTGTATTTTTTTAATTATATCCTCCTCTGAAATATCTTTGTCTACCTCTAAAGATCCTCTTTTTTTTCCATTTATTTGTATAACAAATTGTATAGTTGTTTTTTCAAGAAGTTTCTTATCTATTTGTGGCCAACTTTGAAAAGTTTTCAAATTTATATCTTCAAAGCACTCAGACGTAAAGTGTGGTATTACCGGGGAAAATGCTGATAAAATTTTTATATAATTCTCTTTTAGTTTTTCTCCATTTAAAGGCATATTTATCTTTTTAATTAAAAAGTTATATGTTTCATACATATTAGCAACAATAACATTATAGTTGAATTTATCTAAGTTATACTTGATCTTATCGACTAGTAGATGAGTAAATTTTGTGATCTCTAAATCTGCATCTGAAGAATTTTTCTCACTTATTTTAGACTTAATTTTTATATGTAAATCCCATAGTTTTTGAATAAATTTATAAGATGCATTCATTCCTTGCTCCGACCATTGAACATCTTTTTCTGGAGGACTATCAGATATTATAAACAATCTTACGGAATCTGCCCCATAACTTTCTATAATTTTTTCTGGATCAATCGTATTTTTTTTTGATTTTGACATTGATTCAGAAGGTCCAACAATTACTTTTTTCTTAGATTTCTTTATAAAAAAATCTTTACCATTTTCGGACTCAATTTCGTCAGGAGCTAGCCAATTATTTTTTTCATCCTTATATGTTTCATGACATACCATTCCCTGGGTAAATAACCCTTGAAAAGGTTCCTTTATTTCAAAATTTTCATTCTTATAATTTATCGCTCTCATAAAAAATCTAGAATAAAGCAGATGGAGAATTGCATGTTCCACACCTCCTATATATTGATCTACAGGCATCCAATAATTAATTTCATCAGAGTTAAATCCATAAGAGCTATTGTGTGGTGAACAAAATCTCAAGAAATACCATGATGAGTCAACAAATGTATCAAGAGTATCAGTTTCTCTGGTTAATAATTCTGAATTAATTTTTACTGACTTCCATTCTTTTTGAACATCTAAAGGATTACCTTTTGTTTTTAAATTAATATTTTCAGGTAACAAAACTGGCAAATCTTCTTTTGGAATTTTGAAAACATTGCCATTATTATCATAGGCAACCGGAATTGGACATCCCCAATATCTTTGTCTTGATACACCCCAGTCTTTCAATCTAAAATTAATTTTTTTCGTACCTAATTTTTTCTTTTCTAGAATTTCAATAGTTTTAATAATTGACTCATCAGGAACATTTAAACCATTTAAAAACTCTGAATTAATTATTTTGCCTCCACCAGTATATGCTTCTTTTTTAACCACAAGTTCATCAATTGAGTCATTTGGTTGAACTACAGTTTTAATAGATAAATTATATTTATTCGCAAAATCTAGATCTCTCTGATCGTGAGCAGGACAACCAAAAACAGCTCCAAGTCCATAATCCATCAGCACAAAGTTAGCAAAAAAAACAGGAACCTTTTGATCGTTATTAAGAGGGTTAATGGCAAACAAGTTAGTTTTAAATCCAATTTTATCACCCTGAGCTATAGATTCTTCTGTAGTACCGGTTTTTGAGCAGTCTTCTCTGAACTTTTTAAAGTCTGGCTGGTCTTTGAAAAACTTAGATATTGGATGATCAACTGAAACAGCTAAAAAAGAAAAACCAAATAAAGTATCAGGCCTGGTGGTAAAACACTTAATATTATTAACTGGCAAATCTCCTTCAATTTTGAAATCGATTTCACAACCAAAAGATTTTCCAATCCAGTTTTTTTGCATCACTTTTACTTTATTTGGCCAATTTTCAAGCTCGTCGAGACCTTTTAATAAATCTTCAGAAAATTTTGAAATATTGAAAAACCATTGACTTAATTTCTTTCTTTCAACTATAGCTCCAGATCTCCAACCTTTACCATCAATAACTTGTTCATTCGCTAAAACAGTTTCATCAATAGGATCCCAATTTACATAGTTCTCTTTTTTATAAACTAATCCTTTTTCATATAGTTCTAGAAAAAAAAGTTGCTGATGCTTATAATAGTCATTTGAACAAGTTGAAATTTCCCTATCCCAGTCTATTGATAATCCAAGTTTTTTAAGTTGATTTTTCATAGTAGAAATATTTTTTTCTGTCCAAACTTTTGGATCAAGATTATTTTCTTTAGCTGCGTTTTCAGCTGGCATTCCAAAAGAGTCCCACCCCATAGGATGTAAAACATTGAAACCTTCCATTGTCTTATATCTGGATAAAATGTCACCAATTGTATAGTTTCTCACATGTCCCATATGAACTTTTCCAGATGGATATGGAAACATTTCCAAGCAGTAAAATTTCTTTTTTGATTTATTTACTTCAGACTTAAATGAATTATTATCTTCCCAAAATTTTTGCCATTTATCTTCAACAACTTTAAAATTATATCTACTCACTTTAAGTTACTAACCTTTACTTTTTCTTTTTTCTATCGTTAGGTTTGCTAGTATTATCGTAAGGTTTAAAGTTTTTCTTATCATTTTCTTTTTTATAAACTGATGCTTGATAAAGAATTTTTTTCTTAAGTTCAGAAATCAAAACTCCTTTAGTTTCTGTTACTAAACAATTTTCTAAAGATTTACATTTTTTTATAAAAACTTTAACATCCAAAGAATCAGAACGAATTTCATTAGTTAAAAAACGTATAGAAATTTTTATTGACTCTCCCTGATTTTTTCCATCCGAATACCAATCAGTTATTATTATGCCTCCACTATAATTTGCTGATAAAAGTGGCATAAAGTCTATTGTGTCCAATGAGGCTCTCCAAAGCTCATTAGAGCTTGCAAAATCAAAAGTTCCACCTTTTTTTTGACCACCCATTAATCTAAAACCTCTTCCTTCTTCGATATTTTTTCTTACTCTTTCGTTGACATTTGGAGGTACTTTTCTTGCATCAGATGGAGCGGGTTTAAATGGACCACAGGAACTTAAAAAAATTATCAAAAAAAAAGTAGAAAATAGTCTTAAAAAAGGGGTATTTTTTCTAATCATGGTTATAAAGATTTTTTATATCTATGTTGTATAAACATGATAATTAAAAACTTCAAAAAACCAAGTAAAATTGGGAATAATATTATGATGCAAAAATGCAACATATTAGTAAAAAAAAGCAAAAAATTAAGATTTATAGCGAAAAATCTAACTTTTTTTTGTTATTACTACCCTGTTTATAATTAATTATAAAACAAACAAATAGGAGACATAATGGATAACATTAAAAAACTTGGATTAACTGCACTTGCAGGATCTATGGTTGCTACAGCTGCTCATTCAGCAGAGCTTTCTGCTTCTGGTAGCTGGGCTTTAAGTTATACATCAGAAGACGACGACGCTGTAAACGGACAAGCGTTTACAATGGGTGACTCTGTTACTTTCACTGGATCAGGTGAATTAGATAACGGTTTCACAGCATCAATCAAATATGAATTAGATGGTGGTGCGTTTGATGATGAGCAACTTAAATTAGACATGGGAGACATGGGTGAGTTCGCATACGGTGAAAGTAACAGTGGTTACGGTATCGATATTGCATCAAACATGGTTCCTGCTGTTGATACAGCTATCTACTCTGCTGTAGGTACTGACACAGTATCTTACGGTGTTGCAAGATCTGCACAAGACGTAGGTAACTTAGGTTACAAATTAGCTTTAGACGGTGGTATAACTCTATCTGTTGAAGCAGCTAGAAACACATCAGCTGGTGGAACTGACAATACTTACGGTGTTACTTACACAGGTGTTGATGGTTTAACATTAGCAGTTGGTACTGGTATGACTGCAACAGGCGGTACTGCAGAAGTTGAGTCAACAACATTTGGTGCTAAATATGCAACAGGTGGATTAACTTTTGGTTTACAGATAACTGATGTTGAAACAGAAGGTACAACTGAAAACGAAGAAGGTGTTTACATGGGTGTAACTTACAACGTAAACGACGACTTCACTATCGGTTACCTAAGACAAGAAACTGATTTCTCTGGATCTTCTTCTGATGAAGAACACTCAGGTATTCAAGCTTCTTACTCTATGGGTTCAATCAGCTTTTCAGGAAGAGTATCTAAACTTGATAACCAAGGTGGATCAGCTAGTGCAAGTGATGAAGATAAACACATCACTATGTCGATCGCATTCTAAGTTTAACTTAGAAATTTAAAGAATATTAACGGCCCCTTTTTGGGGCCGTTTTTTTTTGCTCAAAATAACTTATTCCAGCAAAACCAAAAATTTTAAGCAAATGTAATTTCTTTAAGTTTTGTTTTGAGATACCACCCAAAGCAACTATCTTTTGATTAGTCTGATTGGACAAAAAATTAAACTTGTTTATGCCTAACCATTTTTTTTCTTTTTTAAATAAGGGAGCAAGAAAAATAACTTTAACACCCTGTAATTCTTTTTCCTTAATTTCTTTGATATTATGTGCAGATCCAATAATCTGAAAATTCTTCTTTAACCCATAGATATTATGCTTAAGGCTTTTATTAAAAGACGGCAAATAAACACCATCCAGTGAGAGTTTTAAAGCTAATTTAATTTGGTTGGAGATAAAAAACTCTCTTTTTTGTTTTTTACATATTTTTTTTATTTTAATTATCTCTTTTTCATCAATATTTCCTGAATATTTTCTATATATAATTGAAACATTTTTATTTAGTTTATTTAAGTTTTTAAAATTTAGTTTATTGATAAAGTAAAATTTTTTTAATTTAATAATATGCATATTACTGTTAAAAACTTACTTAATTTAGAAAAGAATATACAATCTAAAATAAATAATCTTAATTATAACGATTATAATCCAAAAATAATAGCAGTATCAAAAACATTTAAAATTGATCATATTAATCCACTAATAGAGCATGGCCATATTCATTTTGGAGAAAATAAAGTTCAAGAAGCTTTAGAAAAATGGAATGATATAAAAGTAAACAATAATAGAGTCAGGCTACACATGATAGGTAAATTACAAACAAATAAAGTAAAATTTGCTGTAAAATTATTTGACTTTATTCATTCGTTAGATAGTGAGAAGCTTGCAAAAAAAATTTCTGACGAGCAAAAAAAAATTAATAAAAGATTAAAATTATTTATTCAGATTAATATAGGTTCTGAAGATCAAAAATCAGGAATTAGTTTAAAAAATTTATATGATTTTACTAATTATTGTAAAGAATTAGATTTAGATATTTTAGGAACTATGTGCATCCCACCAGATGATAATAATCAAAATTTATATTTTTCAAATATGCAAAAAATAAATTCTGATCTTGGTTACAAAGAACTTAGTATGGGAATGTCTAATGATTATTTAAATGCCTTAGAATTCAAATCTTCTTTTTTAAGGATTGGAAGTAAAATTTTTGGTGAAAGATCCTAGCTAATAATTATTTTTGTTTTCTTATCAATTACTTTTAAAAGTGCAAGAAGATCATTTTTTTTTAAAGCTATGCATCCAGCTGTGGCCTTATAGTCTTTTGTTAAGTGAATAAATATTGCACTGCCTTTTCCTTTAATAATTTTTTTTCTATTATAGCTTAGTACTATTAATAGATCATATTTATAGTCTTTCCTAAATAGTTTTTCATGTTTAAATTTCTTATTAATTTTAAATCTTTTGTTATATAAATTATTTTTGACATCGGTACACCAACCAAATTCTTTTTTTATTTTTATTTTACCTAATTTAGTTACAGGCTTTAAAATTTTATCTTTTCTATAATATAAATTCTCTAAAAGAAATTTTCCTTTTGGTGTGGAAAAATCACCTTCTACTCTATTTTTTTTGAGACCATTTTTTCCTACACAACACTTGAATCTAAACTGATCAACAATAAGAGTGTCTTTATTTTTAAGTCTAATTATCATAAATTATCCATAAATGAATAAACAAAGTCTAATCATTTTTAACATACCAGTTTTGTTTAAAATTCTAAATGAAATAAAGGTTAGTTTTAATTTTGAATTATTTGAATTTAGAAATTTAAACGATCTAGAGAATTTAACCGAGTCAAAATATGGAAATTATTTAATAGTTACTAATACGAAAATCCCAGATCATTTAAATTTAAGGTCAATTTATCTCACTGAAAGTCCCTCAAAAATAAAAGATATTGTTGAAAAATTTAATATTCATCTTCTAAAAAATAAATTTGTAAATCAGTCCAAAATTAAGATTAATAAATTTCAATTAGATTTAAATTCTAGAAAAATTTCCTTCAATAATAAAAGCTTAAAATTAACTGAAAGAGAAATTGATATAATTTTATATTTAAATCAATCAAGCAATAGTCAAACGATAGAAAATCTACAAAAGGAAGTTTGGGGTCATGGGGTTACACTAGAGACACATACAGTTGAGACCCATATCTATAGGTTAAGAAAAAAAATAAATGAGGCTTTTAATAATAATGAATTTATAATTAGCACTGAAGATGGTTACAAACTCTCATGAAAAAAAGAAATATAATTGCTAAAGATCTTTTAACAAAAAAATATAAGCCTAGAATAGTTAAGCCAAAAAAAGGGAAGGGCAGCTTTAAAAGAAAAAAAAAATAAATATTTAGATATATTAAAGTCTAGCACCTATTTGTTGAATCACTTTTGAAGACATTTCGGTTCCTTTATCTAAACTTTCTTTCAAAGACATATTATTTATATATCCATGAAGAAATCCTCCAGCAAAAAGATCGCCAGCGCCAGTTAGATCGACAATTTTAAGATTTTGTTTTACTCCACACTCAACAACTTCTTGTCCATTAATAGCTACTGCACCTTTTTCACCTCTAGTTAAAACTATTATTTTACCGAGAGTTTTAGAAAAATTGACTACTTCGTCAAAAGACTTTGCATCAATTAATGACATTATTTCTTGCTCATTAGCAAACGTTATATCCAACTTATTTTTTACCAATTCTAAAAAATGGGTTTTATGTCGATCAACACAAAACTGGTCAGACAAAGACATTGCAACTTTATTTGCATTTTGAATTGCTTTTTCAAATGCTTTTTTAGGTTCTCCTTCATCCCAAAGATATCCCTCTAAAAGTATTAACTCACTCTTTTTAATAACATCTGAATTAACGTCACTCTCATTTATTTTTCCTGCAGTTCCTAAAAAAGTACACATTGTCCTCTCTGAGTCAGGAGTTACCAATATAAGACAAGTACCAGTAGGAAGTTGCTCTTTTTTTTTTGAATAAAAATATTGAACATTTTCTTGTTTAAGACCTTCCTCATATTTACTTCCAAGTTCATCATCATTTACTTTTCCTATAAAACCTACTTTATCCCCAAGTTGGGATAAGCCAACAATTGAATTGGCTACTGATCCTCCTGAAACAGTTTTTTCTATTTTAAGATTAGATAGTAAACTTTTGAATTCTTTCTCATCAAAAATTAATTTCATTGTACTTTTTGTCAGATTATTTTTAGTTATAAAATCATCCTCTACTTTGCAAATTACATCTACTATTGCATTTCCAATTCCTAATATTTTCATTATTTATGCTTTCTTGGTTATAACTGGTTTTTTTCTCTTAGGATAACAAGTAGTGCAGATTTTACAAGATAAACCATAGCATTCTCTAGCTTTACAATATTCTCTACCGTAATAAATAATTTGAAGATGTAATTTATTCCAATACTTTTTAGGAAAAAGTCTCTTTAGATCTATTTCAGTTTGAAAAACGTTTTTTCCATTTGATAAGCCCCATCTTTGTGCCAGTCTGTGTATATGGGTATCTATTGGAAAAGCGGGATATCCAAACCCTTGTGACATTACCACACTCGCAGTCTTATGCCCTACACCTGGCAATTCCTCTAACTGTTCAAAAGTTTTTGGTACTCTGCCATTGTGTTTATCAACTAAAATTTTTGATAAATAATAAATACTTTTTGCCTTAATTCTAAAAATACCTATACTTTTTATTAACCTTTCAATTTTTTTTCTTCCTAATTTTACAAAATGCTGAGGTTTATTATGTTTAGGATAAATTTTTTTGGTTACTTTATTTACATTTATATCAGTACATTGAGCAGACAAAAGAACTGAAATTAAAAGTGTAAAAATATTTCTATGTTTTAAAGGTATAGGAGTTTTAGGATAAGTTTGATTCAATATCTTTAAAACTACCTTTGCTCTTTGAGCTTCATTCATTATTTAAAGTTTAATAAATTTCTCATAGAATAAAGGCCTGGTTTTTTATTCATTAACCATTTAGCTGCAGTGAGAGCTCCTTCTGAATATAATGCTCTATCAAAAGCTTCATGATTTAATGTAATTATTTCTTTACCACTTGAAAATTTTACTTCGTGTTCTCCAATAACCTCACCTTTGCGTAATGAGTTAAAATTAATTTTATTTCCATATGGAAATGATTTTCTATTTAAATATTTTTTACCCATTGATTTGTAGAAGTCTTTATTTCTACCAACAGCTATACCTTTTCCTAGCATTAAAGCTGTACCCGAGGGATGGTCTTTTTTATGTTTATGATGAATCTCAAATACCTTGCTCAGGAAATTTCTTCCTAGAGATTTTGAAGTAATTTCAGTTAGATACATCAATAGATTTATACCTAAGCTCATATTACCAGCCTTTAAAATGGGCATTATTTTTGAATATTTCTTAATAAGCCTTTCTTGGTTCTTAGAAAAACCAGTTGTTCCAATAACTACTTTTTTCTTGAATTTAGAAGCTATTTTAAGAACTTCTAAAGTACATTTTGGAGTTGTAAAATCTATTATTAAATTTGCTTTTTTAAAGGCATCTTCTGTATTTAAACTTGGTTTAATGCCACTAATTTTTTTATTAATCAATCTACTTTCTGTAAGAGAAACTATTTTCATAGACTTATCTTTTTTCACAGATTTAATGAGCTGTTGACCCATTCTTCCCATGCATCCTGTAATAGTTAGGTTAATTTTACTCATTTAGTAAATTTTAATATTCAATTAATATACTAAAAAATAACAAGGTAAAAATTATTTTATGAAAAAACCTCCTTATTATTATAGAATCCCCATATTAATGGGCATACTTACAATTCCTCCAATAGGGGCAACTCAATTAGGATGGTATTTTTTTGGTAAACAACGTGGTTTCGATTGTGGGATGATTGTTGCTGTAATTAGTGTAATTATTGCTGCATATTTAATGTATGAAAAAGGATGGAGAGAAGATGATGACGATTACTAGTTTAAAAGTACTTATATGCAAGCCTTAATATTTATATCACTGTCATTAATTATAATCCTATTTGTAATTTATTTAGGAGTTTCTGCTGTTCAAAAAGGATTAAAATCAAAAAAAGGTATTGGTGAAATTAAAGAAGATTTATTAGAGGATGATACTTTGATTAGAAATAATATTTCTGAAGAATTAACAAAATTAAACGATCTTTTTCAATCAGGTGCAATTACTGAAGAAGAATTTAAAAAAGCTAAAGAAAAAATTTTAGATAAATAAATTAATTTTTCCAAAAACTTTTTGCTTTTTGAAAAAATTTTTTAATACTTGGATTAGATTTTTCGTTTTCTATTTCTCTAAATTTTTCTAGTAATTCTTTTTGTTCCCTGTTTAAAGATATTGGAACTTCAGTATTTACCTGAACATAAAGATCGCCATCCCCCCCACCTCTCATATACGGCATTCCTTTACCTTTTAATCTAAATTGCTTTCCACTTTGAGTTCCTGCTGGAATTTTTATCTTTGCCTTTCCTCCGTCAATAGTCGGTATTTCTATTGATGTTCCTAAAGCTGCGTCAGCTATAGATACTGGACATTCAAAAAAAAGATTTTCATCTGATCTTTTAAAAAGATCATGTGCATAAACATTTATGAACAAATACAAATCTCCATTACTTCCACTTCTAGATCCAGCCTCTCCTTTACCTGCCAATCTAATTCTAGTACCGTCATCCACCCCTTTTGGAATAGTTACTGAAATTCTTTTTGAGGATTGTTTTTTACCTTGTCCATTACAACTTATACATGGATTAGTTATTTGTTCTCCTTCTCCACCACATTGAGGACAAGTTTGCTGAACTGTAAAAAATCCTTGTGAAGATCTTACTTGTCCATGACCTCCACACATTGAACAAGAACTAGTATTATGTCCAGGCTTAGATCCAGAGCCTTTACAAATATCACATTTTTCAGAGGCTGAAAATTTTATATCTTGTTTTTTTCCAGTATATGCTTCCTCTAGAGAAATTGACAAATCATATCTCAGGTCGGAACCTCTATTGTTAGACTTTCTTGATCTCCTTCCACCTCCAAATCCTTCTCCAAAAAAATCTTCAAAAATATCAGAGAAAGAACTTGAAAAATCAAAGTTACTAAAACCTCCTCTTCCTCCTCCTGTATTTTCAAATGCTGCATGACCAAAATTGTCGTAGTTTTGTTTTCTTTCAGAATTAGACAATACATGGTAAGCCTCGGATGCTTCTTTAAATTTTTCCTCAGCCGCTTTATCGTTTTTATTTTTATCTGGATGGTATTTTACAGCTAGTTTTCTATACGCTGTTTTTATTTGATCTGCTGAAGAGCCTTTGCTAACACCCAAAACATCATAATAATCTCTTTTTGCCATAACAAGTTATAGACAAACAGTTGTTAGTTTAGGCGCTTTTCTCTTTGTTCTCGTCTTTTACTTCTTCAAAATCTGCATCAACAACGTTATCGTCTTTCTTTCCTTCTTCTTTTGCATCTTTCGGTGCATCACTAGGTTTAGCGCTTTGCTGTGATTTATAAATTGCCTCACCTAACTTCATAGAAGCTTGAACTAAGTCTTGGGTTTTCTTTTTAATTTCTTCAACATCTGTCCCTTTTAACGCATTTCTTACGTTTGCGGATGCATCTTCAATAACTTTTTTATCTGCATCAGAAACTTTGCTTCCGTGTTCCTTTAGATTTTTTTCAGTAGAGTGAAGCAGGGTCTCTGCTTGATTTTTAGCATCTACAGCTTCTCTTTTTTTCTTATCAGCTTCTTTATTTGCCTCTGCCTCTTTAACCATTTTGCCAATTTCTTCATCACTTAACCCACCTGATGCCTGGATTTGGATTTTTTGTTCTTTACCAGTTCCTTTATCTTTAGCTGAAACGTTTACAATTCCATTTGCATCAATATCAAAGGTTACTTCAATTTGAGGCACACCTCTTGGGGCTGGAGCTATCCCAACTAATTCAAAGTTTCCAAGTATTTTATTATCAGATGCCATTTCTCTCTCACCTTGAAGAACTCTAATAGAAACTGCGGGCTGATTATCTTCTGCTGTTGAAAATACCTGACTTTTTTTAGTTGGTATTGTTGTATTTTTCTCAATTAATTTTGTAGATACTCCACCTAAAGTTTCAATACCTAATGATAAAGGGGTAACATCTAAAAGCAGTACATCTTTTACATCACCTTGAAGAACACCCGCTTGTATTGCAGCTCCCATTGCAACAACTTCATCAGGATTTACACTTTTATTTGGTTCTTTACCAAAAAAGTTTTTAACTTCATCTATTACTTTTGGCATTCTTGTCATTCCACCAACAAGGATTATTTCATCAACTTCACTAGCCGAAAGCCCAGCATCTTTTAAAGCTGTTTTGCAAGGTGGAATTGTTCTAGAAATTAAATCTTCAACCAAAGCTTCTAATTTTGCCCTTGTCATTTTAAGATTAATATGTTTTGGGCCTGTTTTATCTGCAGTTATAAATGGTAAATTAATTTCAGTTTGTGTAGCTGATGAAAGTTCGATTTTAGCTTTTTCAGCTGCTTCTTTTAGTCTTTGTAAAGCAAGTTTGTCAGATTTTAGATCAATTCCGTTCTCCTTTTTAAATTCGTTTAGCAAATACTCTACAATCGAATTATCAAAATCTTCACCACCTAAAAATGTATCTCCATTAGTAGATTTAACTTCAAATACACCATCTCCCAATTCTAAAATTGACACATCAAAAGTACCACCACCAAGATCATAAACAGCAATTTTTTTGTTAGCTTTTTTATCTAGTCCATAGGCTAAAGATGCTGCTGTTGGTTCATTTATAATTCTTAATACTTCTAATCCAGCAATTTTACCCGCATCTTTAGTTGCTTGTCTTTGGGCATCATTAAAATATGCGGGAACTGTTATAACTGCTTTTGAAACTTCTTGTCCTAAATACTTTTCTGCAGTTTCTTTCATTTTTTGTAAAACAAATGCTGAGATTTGAGATGGCGAATATTTTTTACCTTTTGCTTCAATCCACGCATCACCACTATCTGATGGTGTTATTTTAAAAGGAGCTGTTTCGATATCTTTCTTTACACTTGGATCTTCGAAGTTTCTTCCAATTAGTCTTTTAACTGCAAAAATAGTATTTTCAGGATTAGTTACTGCCTGTCTTTTAGCAGGTTGTCCTACTAATTTTTCTTCTTCGTCAGTAAATGCAATTACTGAAGGAGTTGTTCTTGCACCTTCTGAATTCTCCAATACCTTGGGTTGCGTACCTTCCATTATAGATACACATGAATTAGTAGTTCCTAAGTCTATTCCTATTACTTTGCTCATATTAAATATTTCTCTTTCATATATGTGTTAATTTTAATTGTACAAGTTTGTAACTTATATTTTTTCCTCATTTTTTGGTTGATTTTCCTCATCTTTTTTAGAATTTTCAGTTTTTTCATCATTTTCAGATGGTTTTTTTGAAACAGCTACCAATGATGGTCTTAACAATCTACCTTTCATCATAAAGCCTTTTTGTATTTCTTGTACTACAGTACCAGGCTCCTTATTTTTATCTTCTATTTCTAACATTGCTTGGTGAATATTTGGGTCAAGTTTTTGATCAATTGACTTAATTTCTTCAATTTCATTTTTTTTAAAAATTGAAATCATATCACTATAAATAATATTTAAGTGATCTATTGTTTTTTTTAATATTTCAGAATCTTTTAATGTGTTATCATTCTCTAAAGATGTTTTGGATCTTTCTAAATTATCTAAAAGATTTAAAGCCTCTTTAGCAAAATTAAATCCACCATAATTATATGCATCATCCTTTTCTTTTTCAAACCTTCTTCTTTGATTTTCCATTTCCGCAAATGTTCTTTTTAATTTATCTTCTAAATCATTAATTTTATCTTCGGGTAAAATTTCTTTTTTTTCAACTTCATCTTCATTTAAATTTTTACTAGTATGTTGATGGAGGTTTTCCTGATTTTCTTTATCAGTGCTCTCACTTTCTATTTCTGATTTATCTTGTAAATTTTCATTTTTTTCCATAGATACATATATGGTATGAAAATTAAGAATTTCCAGATCAAAAAACAAAATATTTCAAGAATTTTGATTGGCTCGAATAATAAAGGAAAAATAAAGGAAATCAGAGATTTAATACCAAATAAAGTGAAAATTTTAGGTACAGGAGATTTTAATTTAAAAAGTCCTAAAGAAAATGGCAAAACTTTTGCAGAAAATTCTTTTATTAAAGCAAAGTACTACTCAAAAAAAACTAATATGGTTTGTATCGCAGACGATTCTGGAATTGAAATTGATATACTTAATAAAGCCCCTGGTATCTACTCTGCAAGATGGGGAGGGAAAAAAGGAAATTTTAATTTGGCTATGAACAAGGTTTACAATGAACTTTCCAAAAAAAGTAAAAATTGGCAGAATAAAAAAATAAAAGCAAGGTTCGTCTGTGCCCTCACTATTTTTTGGAGCTCTAGAAAATTTTTAACGGTCACCGGTAAAGTAGAGGGTTCAATTTCTAAAAAAAAATTAGGAAAAAATGGGTTTGGATATGATCCAATATTTATTCCGAATGGATATAAAATTACTTACGGACAAATGAAATATTCAAAAAAAATTAAAAAAGATCATAGATTTAAAGCATTTAGAAAAATTAGAAAATTTTTTTAAATCTTTCACCTTCAGCAGAATAAAAATTAAGTATATGATTAATTTTATTTTTATTAATTTCAAATATACCTATTTTACCTTTAAACTTATTTTTTTTATAAAATATTTTCTCATTAATAATAAAATCATTCTTATAGATCAAAAAATAAATTAGACCAACCAAGTCATAGCTAAGAAAAGATATTTGATTTGGTTCTTCATAAAAAATATTTGAATATTCTTTTTTAAAATCTTCATAATTTTCTTTATTAATTGATGGAAAATAAAAAGGTTGCAAGGATTTTTCAGATATTAATGATCTATCAAACCATTGATTTAGACCAATATAATTTATTCTTTCAGCTGAAATGTCAGTATAAAGTAACGATGTAGCGACACTTTTTAAACTTTCATCAAAATCTGCAATTATTACTGAATCAAAATTTATTCCTCCAAGCGTATCTCTTTTTTTTAAATTTTCTATTTTTCTCTCCTTATTTAAATCATTAGAATTCTCTATTCTCTCAATTTCATCTAATAAGTTTTGTTTTCTTTGAGGGTATCTTGTTAGTTTTTCAATTTGTGAAGTTAATTCAGTGGGATCAGTATTATATATAAATTTATCTTTAAGCTTAATTTTTGTTTGTTTAATTGCATTTTCTATTTCAGGTTTATAGTCAGTTTCAGGAATTAAAAAAATAGTTCTTTTAATATTAAATTCTTTTTGGAATTTTTTAATTGTATTAACTTGAGACTCAGCATTTATGCCAGCTGATATCACATTATTTGGTATTTTTAAAACCTTGTTGGATAATGATAAAAAAATCATTTCATCTAATTCATTTAGGTAAAGAAGACTCTCATTAAACAACGGCCCAATAACGATTTTAATACCACTATCTTTTAGCTCTTTTGCAACTTTTAAAGTAATTTCAGGACTAGCTTTTGTGTCTTTTGGTATAATTAAAACTTTATCATTGTCGATTTTATTTATTGCTAATTTGGTTGCATTTAAAATGGATTTGCCTATTTCTCTGTATTCTCCTGTTAAAGGAATCATTAAACCAATTTTTATATTATCTGACGAATAAGCTTTTTCATAATTAGAATTAATTAAAAAAAGGATTGTTAGAATAAATTGGCTAATAATTTTCATTTTAATGGTATTATTATATTCAATATAAAATAATGAATCTACAATCTAAGAATAATAAAAGCAATCTAAGAACTGGTCTATATCTTGTTTCTACTCCAATTGGTAATATGGCGGATATTTCATATCGTGCAATTAGTGTTTTAAAAAACTCAGATCTTATTTTGTGTGAAGATACAAGAGTTTCAAAAAAACTAATCTCAAAATATAGTATTAACTCAAATTTAATTTCATATCATAAGTTTAACGAAAAAAAGAGTATCGAAAAAATATTGATTGAGCTTAAAAGTAATAAAATTATTTCTTTGATTTCTGATGCAGGTACCCCAACAATTTCAGATCCAGGAAAAGTTTTAGTACAAGCTTGCATAAAAGAAAGTATAAATATAGTACCTATACCAGGTTCATCTGCAGTTACAGCAGCTTTATCAATAAGTGGTTTTTCAGAAAAATATTTTTTTTATGGTTTTTTTCCTGAAAAAAATAGTGAAATTAAAGAAAATTTTAGTGATTTATCTAATCTGAATTGTTCAATTATATTTTTTATATCAGCAAAAAAATTAAATAGAAACTTGAATATAATTAAAGAATTTTTCTCTGAAAGAAATATTGTTATTTGTAAAGAGATTACAAAATATTATGAAGAGTTTTTTAGATCTAAAGTTTCAGATTTGAAAGCCTTTAAAAATCTTAGAGGAGAAATTACTATAGTAATTTCTGAGTTAAATAATAAAAAAAAAGCTTCGAATAATCTTAACGAATCAGATAAAAAAAAAATAGGTATGTTAATAAAAAAACTATCCACAAAAGAAATAGTTAATTTGTTAAATTATGAAAAAAATATCTCAAAAAAAGAGATATATAATTACTGTTTGAGTTTGAAAAAATGATAACAAGAAAAATACATCTTTTATTTATCTTAATAATTTTGTCAGGATGTGTTGGAGCCTCATCCAAAGGCGTTTTCGGAACTGGTGTAACAGTAGCTCTTGATCCTAGAACTTTAGGTACACAAATAGATGATGGAATTATGGATAAAAATTTGGACGCCAGATTATTACTAGTTGATAAAAACTATTTTTTAAATGTGAGTACACAAGTATTGGATGGTAGAATATTTATAACTGGGAAAGTAGAAAGTCCTGAGGAAAAATTAAAAATCACAAAATTGGCATGGGAAACTCAGGGTGTTAGGTCTGTTAGAAATGATTTAAAAATTAAAGAAAAATTTAATTTTAAACAATCATCAAAAGATATTTTAATAACATCACAACTGAGATCAGCAATTATATTTAATAAAAAAATAAAATCAGCAAATTACTCGATAGATACCTATAAAAAAACAATTTACATATATGGAATTGCTGAAACAGAAGATGAAAAAAATGAAGTAATAAAAGAAGCAAAAGAAATTCTTGATGTAGAAAATGTTATTGCAAGTATATTGCTTGTTGAAGATTTAAGGATACAAAAAGATTAATTTTTTATACTGTAATCAATAATTCCAGCAGAGTAGGCAGCTACAGACGCCAAATTTAAAATATCAGACGTGGAAGACCTTAAAGGTGCAATTTCAATGGCTTCACCCAAACCTATTAAAAGCGGACCAATCACTTTTGCTCCACCAAGAGTCTTCATTATTTTATATGATATTGCAGCACTGTGCTGACCAGGCATAATCAGCACGTTTGCATTACCCACTATTTCAGATAATGGATACAAGTCTTTATATTCTTCACTAAGAGCAACATCGGGCTGCATATCCCCATCAAATTTAAAATCTACTTTCTTTTTTTTTAAAATTTCAACTGCGTCTCTGATATGTTTTGTTCTACTGGTTATAGGTTGACCAAAAGTTGAATGTGAAAGAAAGGCTACTTTTGGATTAAAACCAAAAAGCCTTACCACTCTTGCTGCTGATAGGGCAATTTCAGCCAACTGCTCAGATGAAGGATATTCATGTACAGTTGTATCACCAATGAATACTGTTCTACCTTTATTTACAACCATATTTAGTCCAAACATTATTTCTCCTGGTCTAGATTTAACAATTCTTAGAACTTTTTGAAGTGATTGGCCATATCGTCTTGTATTACCTGTAACCATTGCATCTGCATCACCACATGACACCATACAAGAACCCCACACAACTCTGTCATTTCTTACAAGTCTATCACAATCTCTTTCTAGGAAACCCTTCTCCCTATGAAGTTTTTCAAATATATATTCTTTATATTTTTCTCTTTTTTCCTTATTCGTAGAATTTATTATTTGAATATTAAAGTTTTCGCTATATCCAATTTCTTTTAACCTTTGTTTAACCACTTTTTCTTTTGCGACCAAAATTGGAATTCCAAAACCGCTTTTTTGAAAAGCTATTGCAGCTTTAAGTGTATTTTCATCTTCACCATCAGCAAAAACAACTCTTTTTTGATTTTTCTTTATTTGAGAATTAATACCTTGCATAATTGTTACTGATGGGTCCAATCTTTGTTTAAGCTGGTCAGAATAAATTTCAAAATTTTCAATTTTTTTTCTTGCAACTCCACTTTTAATTGCTGCTTTTGCGACTGCTAATGGTATTACGCTTATTAATCTAGGGTCAAACGTTGATGGGATAATATATTCTTTGCCATATACTGGTCTATCGCCTCCCATTGCAGCAGCAACTTCATCCGGCACTCTCTCTCTAGCTAATTTAGCAATAGATTTTACAGCTGCTATTTTCATTTCTTCATTAATTGTTTTTGCTCTTACATCTAGAGCTCCTCTAAATATATATGGAAAACCTATTAGGTTATTTACTTGATTTGGATAGTCAGATCTTCCTGTTGCAATAATTGCATCTTTTCTAACCTGTTCTATTTCTTCAGGAGTTATTTCAGGATCAGGATTTGCACAAGCAAAAATTATCGGATTTTTTGACATTTTTTTAACCATATCTTTTTTTAGAAGACCCGCAGAAGATAAACCTAAAAAAACATCAGCATTACTAATAGCGTCACTGAGTGTTCTGTTTCTTGTGTTAATTGCAAAAGGAAGTTTCCATTCGTTCAAGTTATCTCTTCCTTTGTAGATAACTCCTTTCCTATCAATCATAGTAATATTTTTTGGCTGTACACCTAATTTAATAAAAAGTTTAGTACACGCCATCGCTGAAGCACCAGCTCCGTTAACAACAATTTTTATTTGTTTAATATTTTTTTTTGCTATATCTAAAGCATTAATCAAAGCCGCTGAGGTTATGATTGCAGTACCGTGTTGGTCATCATGAAAAACAGGTATATCAAGAATTTTCTTTAATTTTTCTTCAATTATAAAACAATTTGGTGATGCTATATCCTCTAAATTTATTCCACCAAAACTTTTAGAAAAATGTTTTATAGATGATATTATTTCTTTCGGATCATTTGAGTCTATTTCTAAGTCTATTGAGTCAATGTCTGCAAATCTTTTAAATAAAACTGCTTTTCCTTCCATTACTGGTTTAGATGCTAAAGCGCCAAGATTACCCAGACCGAGGATTGCTGAACCATTACTAATTACAGCTACCAAATTTCCTTTTGTTGTATAATCATATGCTAAATCTGGATTTTTTGATATTGCTTTAACTGGCGCTGCAACACCTGGTGAGTATGCTAATGCCAAGTCTCTTTTAGTAGTCATTGGTTTTGATGAAATTATCTCAATCTTTCCAGATTTTATGCTATTATGAAACTCCAGTGCTTCTTTGTCAGAATAATGTTCAATTTTATTTTTTTTCATTTATTACAATTAGATATACAAATAGGGTAAATTTAAGACTAATATGATTTATGAACCTAATTAAGTCAACCGGTACATTTAGTTTCTTTACTTTAATAAGCAGAATATCTGGATATTTTAGGGACATTTTAATTGCAATCTATCTAGGAGCCGGACCTGTTGCAGATGCATTTTTTGTAGCTTTTAGAATCCCAAATACATTTAGAAGATTATTTTCAGAGGGTACTTTTAATGCAGCTTTTGTTCCAAGTTACAAATTAGAATTAAACAAAGGAAAAAAAAGAGGGCAAAATTTTGCTAATAGCGTTTTTAATATTCTAATAATTTGGTTGTTAGTAATCGTTTTTATAATTGAAATTTTTATGCCTTTTTTTGTATCAATAATTGCGCCAGGGTTTAAGGCAAATCCTGAAAAAATACAGCTTGCGACAACACTAACTAGAATAACTTTTCCATTTTTATTTTTGGTAAGCCTATCTTCTTTTTTTTCTGCAATTTTAAATTCTCATAATAAATTTGCTGTTGCATCTGCAACACCAGTGATTTTAAACATTATATTGATTTTAGTTTTGTTATTTGGCAAAATTTTATCAGATGACCTAGTTTATTATGTTTCTTATGCAGTTACTTTTGCCGGACTTATTCAATTACTATTTTTAATTTTTTTCGTAAAAAAGTATTATGTACCAAAAGTTTCTTTAAAGTTAAATTATAACAATAAAATTAAATTATTTTTTAATAAATTATTTCCAAGTATATTTTCTTCTGGAGTAACACAGATTAATATTTTGATAGGAACTATTATTGCATCTTTTCAAGCCAATGCTGTATCTTATCTTTACTACGCAGATAGGATTTATCAAATCAATTTAGCTGTGGCTGGTATTGCAATTGGAACCGTATTGCTTCCTAATTTATCAAAGTACGTTGATAATAAAAATACCTCTAAAATAAACTTTATACAAAACAAATCTTTGGAATTAAGTTTGTTTTTAAGTCTACCAGCTACTGCAGCGCTTTTAGTTGCCTCTAATGAAATTACATCAGCGCTTTTTGGTTATGGTTCCTTCAATGAATTGAGTGTTCAAAATACAAGTTTAGCATTATTTTATTTTGCCTTAGGAATGCCTGCATTCGCTTTTATTAAAGTATTTTCAAGTTTTCTATTTGCAAGACACAATACCAAAATACCTTTTTACTTTTCATTAATTTCAGTCTCAATTAATATAATAATAAGTTTATATTTTTTTTCATCTATTGGTTTTATTATCATTCCTATTGCAACAACAATTTCTTCATGGATAAATTCTTTTTTGCTTTTATTTTATTTAATGAAAAAAAATTATTTTGCTATTAATGAAAATTTTCTTTTTAAATTATTAAATATCTCTTGTTTATCTGTTTTTTCTGCATTCTTATTTAGTCAATTAATTCGATATTTCTCTGATTATTTAATTTATGAAAGTGATATTAAACTGTTAATAATTATTATATTAGTAATTATAACATTAATATTCTATATAATTGCTTCAATTATTACTAAAGCCTTTAAAATTTCAGATATTAAATTAAAGTATTAAAATGGCCAAAAAAATATTTTCTGGAGTTCAACCATCTGGTAATTTACACCTTGGTAATTACTTAGGAGCAATAAAAAACTTTGTTAATCTTCAAAACGAAGAGAATAATGAATGTGTTTATTGTGTTGTTGATTTGCATGCAATTACAGTTAAACAGGGTCCAAATGAATTAAAAGATAATATTAGAGAGACCACAGCAGCTTTTTTAGCAAGTGGTCTTGATTACAAAAAAAGTATTATATTTAATCAATCATCGGTAGCTGCTCACAGCGAAGTATCATGGGTATTAAGTTGTACAGCTAGAATGGGATGGCTTAATCGTATGACTCAGTTTAAAGAAAAAGCTGGCAAAGATAAAGAAAAAGCAAGCGTTGGATTATATATTTATCCAATCTTGATGGCAGCTGATATATTATTATATGACTCTACTCATGTACCAGTTGGTGAAGATCAAAAACAACATTTAGAATTATGTAGAGATATTGCCCAAAAATTTAATATAGAATTTAATTGTCAAAATTTTTTAGTTGCTCCTGAACCTTTAATTCAAAAAAGTTTTAGTAGAATTATGAGTCTAAAAGACGGAACAAAAAAAATGAGCAAATCAGACCCTTCAGATTTAAGTAGGATCAATTTAAATGATAGCAAAGATACAATTATTAATAAAATTAAAAAGGCAAAAACTGATGAAAAAACTTTACCTTCGGATAAAAAAAATTTAAATGAAAGACCTGAAGTTGAAAATTTGTTAGGAATATATTCGAGTTTATCTGATCAAAGCTTAGAATCCAGCGTTAACGAATTTTCAGGAAAAAATTTTTCTGAATTCAAAAAAAAACTTTCTGAATTAGTTGTTGAGAAAATATCACCAATTTCTAATGAAATTAATAGGTTATATAAAGATAAAGAATTTATTGATAAAATTTTAAATGATGGGGCAGAAAAGGCCAATAAAATAGCTTCAAAAAAGGTTAGTGAATTAAAAAAAATAGTTGGTTTTTAGTAAATAGTCTTTATTTTTAAATATTTGTAACTATATATTAATTATGTTCGTACAAACAGAAATAACACCTAATCCAAACTCATTAAAATTCTTTCCAGGAAAGAAAGTATCAAATGACTCACCAATAGAAATAACTGACAAGACTTTAACAGATAATGAGCTTATAAAAAATATTTTATCAATTAATGGTGTAAAAGGTGTTTTTTTAACCGACGAATTCTTATCAGTAAACAAGGATCAAAATACTGAATGGAATGATTTAAAGCATATAATTATATCTCTAATCAATGATTTTTATTCTAATGGGGCAGAACTAATAATAGATAAAAATAATATAAACAAAGTAAATAAAAGTTTTTCTGAAATAGAAAAAAAAATTATTAATATATTGGAAACAAAAGTAAGACCTGCTGTTGCAAAGGATGGTGGTGATATTAAATTTAAAGAGTTTAAAAATGGAGTTGTAACAGTAAACCTTCAAGGAAGTTGTTCTGGATGTCCAAGTTCTACAATGACTTTAAAACAAGGTGTTCAAAATCTTTTATGCCACTATATTCCCGAAATAAAAGAGGTAATAGCTATCTAATTTTTTTCAAGAATCATATATAAATTAAAAATGAATCCAAAAAATTTAAATTTACTTAAAATAAAAAAAATACTTTTAAAAAAGGGTTATATAATTAAAAAAAATTCTTCTTTAATAAATCTTAAACCCTTTAAAAGCTTTAACTATACTATTTTGGCCAGTGTTATTTTAATATTTTCATTTGGAATCATGCCTTCTGTTATAAAGTTATCTTCAAAACTTCTATCAAGCCCTTTAACAGTGGAAAATAATTCAAAATTAAACTTTGAAAAAGTTTTAGATGGAAAAAATTTAGAACTAAATAATAAAAAAGAGGAAAGTGATAAATTAAAAGTAACTGATTTATTCCTAGATATTTTTGAATTTGAAGGTGTACCAGATAATACAGTTAGATTTAGTGCTTCTACATTAGAAGAAATTTATAAGGACAACGGGTTTAATTTAAATGAAATTAGAAACAATAAAATTGTAAAACCAGTTAAAATAGATTTATTACCAAAAGAAATTAAACAAATTGAAAATACAAAAAAAAGGAAAAATCTTTTTATTCAGATTGTTTTACCCTTAATCCTTGAAGAAAATACAAGAATTAAAGTTGAGCGTAAGAAACTTTTTGCTGTATTAAACAAAAATAATAACTCAGACTCGGAGATTAAGTGGCTTAAAAGTAAATTTAAACAATACGGTGTTGTAAATAGAGATTTGACTACTCTGAAGATACGAATGGACGAAATTCCTGTATCTCTTGCGATAGCCCAAGCTGCAAAGGAAACTGGCTGGGGTACTTCTAGATTTGCATTAGAGGGGAACGCATTGTTTGGTCAGTGGACATTTAGTGGTGAAGGAATTAAACCTAAGGGTGCTGATATTGGAGATACTCACAAAGTTATGAAATTTAAAGTTTTACAAGCCTCAGTAAGAGCGTATCAGAGAAATTTAAATACTCATTCAAGTTACAGAGAGTTTAGAAAAATGAGAGCTATTCAAAGAGACAATCAAGGAAACTTGAATAGTCTAGAGCTTGTAAATTATTTAGACAAATATGCTGAAACTGGATTAGAATATACAAAAATCTTAAAAAAAATTATTGAACAAAATAATTTAACTGATTTTGATGATGCAGAACTTTTACCTAGCAGCAAAAAAATGAAAAAAATAATTTAATTTTCAATAGAAAATTGTATTCCTAACCATCTCCATCCAGCCTCATCATTTAAAGAGCAGTTGATCCTTCCTCTTCTAAATTTAAATTTATCAATAAAATTTAATTTTAATAGATTTTCTTCAAATGTAATTTTAGTTTTTTTCCACCCTGGTCCTTCATCTGAAAAACAGTTGATATTTCTTATATTTTTTTGATCTTTAAAAAATTCTATAGATACATCAGGAGGATTATTTTCTTTTTTTATATATTTATCATCCGGTTTAATCTTATTATATTGTAATGGTAGTAGTTTAATCAAAAACTTAAATCTATCTAAATCACCATATTTCTCGTTAATCGGAAATCTTGGAAGCTCAAACTTATCTTTATTGAAATCTATGACACCTGAATGTTGACCAAATGCAAATTTAAAATTTTTGCTAATATAATTTCTTTGTTCTTTACTATATTCTCCGAATGGATAAGAAAAATAAACTGGATTGTATCCTAAATTTTCTTTAAATATTCTTATTGACTTATCGATGTCTTTCTTAAAATCATTAAATTTATAATTAATTAGATACTCATGTGAATGAGAATGATTTCCAATATATCCAAATTCTGAGTTTCCGATTTCCTTAATTTGTTCCCAAGTCATATATCCATTTTTGCCAATTGGTTCGGTTGAAACAAATAAAATGAACGGAATTTTATTTTTTTTTAAAAAAGGCCAAGCATTTTTATAAAATGATGAAAAAGCATCATCAATAGTAATTAAGATTTTTTTTTTGTCCTTATTTTTAGAAAAATTTAAATTAAAATTTTCTATATCATCAATTTCTAAGTTTTCAGATTTTATTAAATTTAATTGCTTCTCAAAGATATCCATTTGTATATTTGTAGAGGGATATTTACTTTCGTTAAATCTGTGATACATTAAAGAAACTGTACCTTTATCTTCAATATAATATTTACTAACATCATCATCTGAAATAGAATTAAATGAAAAAATAAATATAATGAAAAATTTAATAATAGATGCTGGAAAAGATAAAATATTTTTTAATATCATCTCAAATGATAAATCATATACCAGTGAATACATTAACAATAGAAAAAATTTTGATAAAATTGTAATTTTATTATTTGAATTTCTGAACTCAAAAAGTATAAAAATTGATGAAATCACCAATATTTTTGTTAATCAGGGAGTTGGAAAATTCTCTGGTATCAGGGCATCTTTGGCTATAGTCAAAGGACTTAGATTTGCAAAAAAGATTGATATATATGGCTATAATTCAGATCAAATAAAAGATCATGGATATGATAAAATTATTGATTTATTTAATAATGGCCACTTAAAAAAAAATTTGATTAAACCATATTATTCGAGTTAAAATACAAAAAATGTCATCAACAATTGAAGATAAATGTATCGCAAAGGGTGTTAAATTAACTGAGCAAAGAAAAATAATTGCGAAGGTTATATCAGAGTCTAAAGAGCTTTATGGAGAGTCAGATCATCCAGACGTCGATGAACTTTATAAGAGAGTATCAAAGATAGACTCTAAAATAAGTATTGCCACAGTATATAGAACTGTAAAGTTATTAGAAGAATCAGGAATATTAACCAAGCATGATTTTAAAGGAGGCAAGGCAAGATATGAGCAAATAAATGAAAGTCATCATGATCATTTAATTGATATTAAAACTGGTGAAATTATAGAATTTGTTGATGAAGAAATTGAAATTTTGCAGAAAAAAGTTGCAGATAAATATGGATATAGTTTAGTTGACCATAAGTTAGAATTGTATGGTGTAAAAAAAAAACCTTAATTAATGGAAAAAAGAATATTTATTAAAACTTTTGGATGTCAAATGAATGAGTACGACTCTAATAGAATTTACGACACAGTCAAAAAAATTGGTTATTTAAAAACTGATAATAAAGAAAATGTAGATTGTTATATTATTAACACATGCCATATAAGAGATAAAGCAAAAGAAAAAGTCTACCACGAAGTGGGTAGAATTAGAGAAATTTATAAATCAAGAAATAAACCAATTACAATTATTACCGGTTGTGTTGCTCAAGCTGAAAATGAAGAAATGTTAAAGAGAGAGCCTTACATAGACATGGTTGTAGGACCTCAATCTTATCATAAAATAAACAGCTTGATTAAAAATTTTGAAATTGGAAAAAAAATAGAAGAAACAGAATTTGATGTAGTTAATAAATTTAATTATTTAGATAGCACAGAAAATGATAACTCAAATGTGTCTGCATATCTTACGATCCAGGAAGGATGTGATAAGTTTTGTAACTTTTGCGTAGTGCCTTTTACTAGAGGCCCAGAGTACTCAAGGCCATTTGATAAAGTTATGTTAGAAGCTGAGAAATTAGTTAAAAACGGAGCAAAAGAGATTATTCTTCTTGGTCAAAATGTAAATGCTTATTCTTATAAAGATCAAAATAAGGAATACAGACTTTCTAATTTAATAAATAATTTAGAAAAATTTTCAGAGATTGATAGAATAAGATATACCACATCTCATCCAAGAGATATGACGGATGATTTAATTGATTGTTATTCAACTAGCAGGAAGTTAATGCCATTTGTTCATTTGCCAATTCAAAGTGGCTCAAATAAAATGTTAAAACTTATGAATAGAAAGCATACAGTTGAAACTTATATTAAAATTTATGAAAATCTTAAAAAAATAAATCCTGAAATTGAATTTTCTAGTGATTTTATTATTTCTTATCCTGGTGAAACTGAAAATGATTTTTTAGAAACTTTAGATTTTATTAAAAATTTTAGATTTATAAACTCATTTTCATTTATTTTTAGCCCTAGACCAGGAACAAAAGCATCTACATTAAAAGAAATAGAAAATGAAGTTTCAAAAGAAAGATTAACAAAAATTCAAGAACAATTATCTTTTCATCAACTAAGTATTAATAAATCTTTCATAAATAATTCTATTGATGTGCTTGTAGAAAATGAAATAATTGGTCAAAACAAATTATTTGGAAGAAATAAATATATGAATTCAGTTATATTTCATGGAAATAAAAAATATTTAGGTAAAATAGTAAAAGTTGAGATTGAAAAAGTAAACCGGAATACTCTATTTGGAATAACTAATGAAAAAAAAGAGTTTCTAAATTGAGTAATTCTGCTCAAAAAAAATTTAAATCTGATTTAAAGTATGTTTATGCTGATAACGATACATTAAGCATAATTTTTCAAAGCAATGAGAATCTACTAGGAGTAGTTGGTGAATTTAATAACAATTTAAAAGAACTTGAAAAACTTACTAATATAAATATTTATTCTAGAGGCAATTCAATTTTAGTCAAAAGTACCACAAAAAATAACGAAATTGTTAAGAATGCTATTAAATTTTTAAATGATAGATTTATAATTAATGGATCAATTGAAAAAAAAGATATAATTTCATCAATAAATAATTTCATGATTAATGAAAAAATAAGTTCTGAAAAAAATTTGGAATATATAATTAAAACTCCAAAGAAATCTGTAATTCCAAGATCAGAAAAACAAAAAAATTATGTTAGAGCTTTAAAGGAAAAAGAAATTATTATTTCATCAGGTCCAGCAGGAACTGGAAAAACATTTTTAGCAGTAGCCGTAGGGTTAACAATGTTACTAGAAAAAAAAATTGAAAGAATTATTTTATCTAGGCCTGCAGTTGAAGCTGGAGAGAGATTAGGTTTTTTGCCAGGCGATATGAGAGAAAAGGTAGATCCATATCTTAGACCATTATATGACTCACTATACGACCTTTTAGATTTCGAAAAAATTCAAAAAAAAATTGAGGTTGGAGATATAGAAATTGCACCTTTAGCTTTTATGAGAGGTAGAACTTTGAAAAATTCATTTGCTATTTTAGATGAGGCACAAAATGCAACAGATACTCAAATAAAAATGTTTTTAACTCGAATAGGGGAAAATTCCAAAATTGTTATTAATGGTGATCCATCACAAATTGATTTACCAAATAAATCATTATCAGGGTTAAGTCGTTCAAAAAAATTAATTGGTCATCTAGATGAAATTTCGGTTGTAGATTTTGATCATAAGGATGTTGTTAGACACCCTTTAGTTTCAAAAATTGTTAAGGCATATGCAGATCAAAATAATGATTAATGATAAAAACTAATGTAATTTTAGATAATAAAAAATGGCAAAAATATATAAAAAATCCATCTATTTACATCAAAAATAAATTTAACAAACTTTCAAAAGTTGGAGCTTTTAATACCAACAAAGAATTCTCAATATTGTTAACTGATAATAAAAATATGAAATTTTTAAATAATAAATTTAGAAAAAAAAATATTCCAACAGATGTTCTTTCATTTCCAATTAAAAATTTACCTAATAACAAAAATTATATTGGTGATATAGCAATTAGTTATGACATAATTAATCAAAGATCAAAAAAATCAAATTTTTATATTGAATTTGATAAAATTTGGATACATGGTTACCTACATTTAATGGGATATGATCATAAAAATTTAAGGGATTTTAATAGAATGAATAAAAAAGAAAATTTAATTTTAAATTATTTAAATAAAAAAGCATAAATTGATATTACAAAATAGATTATTAATATTTTTTTTCCCAATTATTCTTGGTATTATTTCTTCATTCAGTCTACCTCCTTATAATTTTTTCTTTATTAATTTTATTACTTTCCCATTATTATTTATTTTTTTTATTTCTAACTACAAAAAAGGTAAAATTATATCTTTTTGTATTGGTTGGATATTTGGTTTTGGTTACTTTATTTCCAGCTTATATTGGTTAACTCATTCTTTGACTTTTGAGGAAATTTATAAAGCTTTGATACCATTTGCTCTAATTTTAATTCCATTGTTTCTTGGTATTTTTTATGGATTAGTAACGTTAATCTCTTCAATGTTTAATTTAAATAATAAGGTTTCCTCAATTTTAATCTTTTCAATAATTTTTGGATCAGTTGAATATATTAGAGGCTTTGTTTTGAGCGGTTTCCCATGGAATCTAATTGTATTTTCTTTAACTGAATATCTACCAATGATTCAAATTTTATCATTAGTAGGAACTTACTCTCTAAATTTATTGGTAATAAATATTTTTTTAATACCTTCTGTAATTTTTTTTAAATATGGAAAAAAAGAAAAATTAATTTTTATTTTTTCAACTTTATTATTATTAATTTTTAATTATTTATATGGTTCATCAATGTTAAAAAAAGATCTTTCAGTTAAAAAGACAGATCTAAACTTTTTAGTCAAAATCATCTCTCCTAAAATTGAAATCAATAAATTTTTTCAGAATTATGATACTTATGAATTAATTGAAGAATTAATAAAACTCAGCAGTCCAAATAAATTTGAAAACTCTATTTTTATTTTTCCAGAAGGTACTTTTGCATCAGTGTATCTAGATGATCTGCATCGATATAAACAATTATTTTCAAACAATTTTTCGGAGAACCATAAGATAATTTTAGGTATTAATAGAGCTGATAACAATAAGGTTTATAATTCTATGGCTGTTATTGATAAAGACACAAATATATTACAAATATACGATAAAAATAAACTTGTTCCATTTGGAGAGTTTCTACCTTTAGAAAGTTTATTAACCAAATTTGGTTTAAAAAAAATAACTCCAGGTTATGGTTCTTTTTCAAAAAGTTTAGAAAGGGAAATAATTGAAATTAATGGAATTAATTTCCTTCCATTAATCTGTTATGAAATAATTTATTCTGGTAAATTGAATTATTCAAAAACTGATTATGATTTAATACTAAATATATCCGAAGACGGTTGGTTTGGAAATTCTATAGGACCATACCAACATTTTTCACATTTGATTTTTAGATCTATAGAGGAGGGAAAAAATTCTATTCGTTCTACTAACAATGGAATATCTGCATTTATTAATTACAAAGGGGAGATAATCAATAAAATTGAATCAACTGACAGGGGAGTAATTGAAATTAGAAGTTTAAAATTTATAAAAAAAACCTTTTTTAGTTCACACGGTAACAAGATCTTCTTTTATTTCTTGTTAATTTATATTAGTTTAATTTTTTTTTTAAAAAAGAAAGGGAGTTAAGATGAAAAAAAATTATTTATTTACTAGCGAGTCAGTTTCAGAAGGACATCCAGATAAAGTTTGCGACAGAATATCAGACATGGTTGTAGATAGCTATTTAGGTGCAGAACCACAATCAAGGGTAGCTTGCGAAACTTTAACAACAACAAATAAGGTAGTTTTAGCAGGAGAAGTTAGAGGACCTGAAATTAAAAAAGACGATTTAATTCAAAAAGTCAGAGAATGTATTAAGGATATTGGTTATGATCAAGATGGTTTTAGTTGGAGAGACACTACTAAGATTGAAACACATTTACACTCTCAGTCAGCAGACATAGCTATGGGTGTAGATTCATCTGGAAATAAAGATGAAGGTGCTGGAGACCAGGGAATTATGTTTGGATATGCGTGTAACGAAACTGATGTTTTAATGCCAGCTCCAATTCATTACTCACATAGAATTTTAAGATTAATGGCTGAAGATAGAAAATCTGGAAAGCTTAAAGGAATAGAACCTGATTCAAAAAGTCAAATTACAATTGAGTATAAAGATGGTTTGCCTAATGCTGTAAAATCAGTAGTAATCTCTACGCAACATTCTAAAGATGTTAATTTAGCAAAAGTTAAAGAGCTTTGCATGCCATATATTGAGAGATCTATTCCAAAAAGTTTATTAGGAAATCTTGATGAAAAAGAGATTTATATAAATCCTACAGGTAATTTTGTAATTGGTGGACCAGATGGAGATAGTGGATTAACAGGAAGAAAAATAATTGTTGATACTTATGGAGGTGCTGCACCTCACGGAGGAGGAGCATTTTCTGGAAAAGATCCAACAAAAGTAGACAGGTCTGCTGCTTATGCATCAAGATATTTAGCAAAAAATGTTGTTGCCTCTAAAATTGCTGACAAATGTTTAATTCAACTTGCATATGCTATAGGGGTGTCAAAACCTTTATCAATCTATGTTGATCTTTTCGATAATGATGAAGAAAAAAATAGACATGTAGAAAAATTGATAAGTGAAAATTTTGACTTAAGTCCTAGAGGTATAAGGGAAATGCTGGGATTAAATAAACCAATATATGAGCAAACTGCTGCCTATGGACACTTTGGAAGAGAACACGGCTCTGATGGCTCATTTTCATGGGAAAAAACAGATAAAGCTAATGTTTTTAGCAAGTAATTAATATTGAAAATTAGATAAAAATACCTATATTCAATTCATATTATTGAAATTTCAAAATGGGCCTCGGCCCATTTTTTTTTGGATAAAATAAAAATGTTAAATAGAAGAGCTGACAAATTAGAATTACTGAGAATAGCTGAAGCTGTTGCTTTAGAAAAATCGATAGATAAAGAATTAATTATCGACTCTATGGAAAATGGTATTGCAAAAGCAGCAAAATCAAAATTTGGATCTGAAAATGAAATTAAGGTCTTGATCGATAGAGAGAATGGAGAAATTGGAATTTACAGGAAACTAATAATTGTTGAAAAACCTGAAAATTCAAATATCGAAATTAGTTTAGACCAGGCAACAAAAATGAATAGCAGTAATAGTGACAAAAAAATTGGAGACGAGGTTTTACAGCCACTACCATCTTTCGATTTTGGGAGAATTGCAGCTCAAACAGCAAAACAGGTAATAAATTTTAATGTAAGAGAAGCAGAACGAGAAAGACAATTTAATGATTTCATAGATAAAAAAGACTCAATTTTAAGTGGAATCGTTAAAAGATTAGAATTTGGAAATATAATTGTAGATCTTGGAAGAACAGAGGCAATAATTCAAAAAAATGAAATGATACCAAGAGAAAAT
Source organism: uncultured Pelagibacteraceae bacterium (assembly GCA_902521005.1). Taxonomy (GTDB): domain Bacteria; phylum Pseudomonadota; class Alphaproteobacteria; order Pelagibacterales; family Pelagibacteraceae; genus Pelagibacter. Next base: position 25,011 of record CABYPZ010000007.1, on the reverse strand, counting down.
ATAAAAGCTGGAGACAGAGTAAAAGCATACTGTTTGGATGTGAGAAGAGAACCAAGAGGTCAGCAAATATTTTTATCACGTGCTCACCCTAAATTTATGGAAAAATTATTTATTCAAGAAGTTCCAGAGATATATGATGGATTAATTGAGATTAAGTCTTCTGCTCGGGATCCAGGTAGTAGAGCAAAAATATGTGTTAAGGCAATAGATACTTCCTTAGATCCTGTTGGAGCATGCGTAGGAATGAGAGGAAGTAGAGTGCAAGCTGTAGTAAATGAACTTCAAGGTGAAAAAATTGATATAGTTAATTGGTCAGAAGACCCAGCAGTATTTGTTTCAAATGCACTTTCTCCAGCTATTGTTCAAAGAGTTAACGTCGACAACGAATTTAAAAAATTAGATGTGATATTAACAGAGGAAAATTTAAGTAAAGCGATAGGTAGAAGAGGTCAAAATGTTAGATTGGCAACAAAACTTTTGAATTATGAAATAAATATTCTTACCGATCAAGAGGACTCTGAAAGAAGACAAATTGAATTTAAGGAAAAAACTGACAACTTTGTAAAAAATCTGGAATTAGATGAAACACTTGGTCAATTGTTAGTTGCTGAAGGATTCTCATCTATTGATGATATTAAAGATAGTCAGCCAGAGGCTTTGACAAAAATTGAAGGTATTGAGGACGATACTGCTAAAGAGTTAATACAAAGAGCTCAAGAGTTTTATCAAAAAGATCAAGAAGAAATTACAAAAAAAATAAGAGATTTAGGTCTTGAAAATGATCTAATAAATCATTCAGGATTAACACCTGGTATGCTTGTGACTTTAGGGGAACAAAAAATATTAACCCTAACAGATTTTGCCGACCTTTCTTCTGACGAATTAACAGGAACATATGATATAGTTAAAGGTGAAAGAATAAAGATCAAAGGTTATTTAGAAGATTTTGCTTTATCAAAAAAAGAGTCTGATGATTTAATAATGTCTGCTAGAGAAAAAGCATATAAAGATTGAGAGATGATAAATGGAAAAAAAAAAATTAAAACTATCTATTTCTGGAAGTTCCAAAAAAACTATAAACAATATTGAACTTGCAAAATCACAAGGTAAAAATTCAGTAATAATAGAAAAAAAACCAAAGTTTGGTAACAAAACATCATTCCAGAAAAATCAAACACAAACTAAAAATTTTAAACCTAAGCAAAATTTTAAGTTTAAACAAGACAATTTTATTTCACCCTCTAAATCAAATGATTTTGAAAAAAGGAAATTAGCAGAACAAAGAGCTACAAAAAGGTTAAAAGGTGAACCAGTTCAAAAAGGAAAAATAGGATCCAAAAGAAGAGAATTAAAATTGACAGTATCAAGAGCTTTAAGTGATGAAGATATCGAACTCAAAGGTAGAAGCCTTGCCTCTTATAAAAGGGCTAAACAAAAAGAGAATAAAGAACTTAAAAAAGATGAATTAAAAGATAATTTAAAACCAATTAAAAGAGACGTTAATATTCCTGAAGTAATTACTATAAGAGAGTTAGCAAACAGAATGGCAGAGCAATCAAGTTCTTTAATAAAAAAATTGCTTGGTATGGGAGTTACAGCAACAATAAATCATAATATTAATGCAGATATTGCAGAATATTTGGTTCAGGAATTTGGACACAATCCGATAAAAGAGCAAAAAGCAGAAGAAATAATAAAAAAAATTAAAAATGTTAAATCTGAAAATCTTAAGAGTCGTCCACCGATTATAACTGTAATGGGTCATGTTGATCATGGAAAAACTTCAGTTTTAGACTCACTTAGAAAAACAAATGTAGTTTCAGGTGAATTTGGAGGGATTACCCAACATTTAGGAGCTTACCAAATAGAATATAAGACTAATAAAATTACTTTTATAGATACGCCTGGGCATGCAGCTTTCACTGAGATGAGAGCAAGAGGTTCAAAATTAACTGACATAGTTATATTAGTTGTAGCTGCCGACGACGGTGTTAAACCACAAACTATAGAGTCTATAAAACATGCGAAAGCTGCAAAAGTTCCAATAGTAGTTGCAATTAATAAATGTGATCTCCCAGACTCAGATCCACAAAAAATAAAAAATCAACTTTTAGAACATGAATTAATTGCTGAGGAGCTTTCAGGAGACACGTTAATGGTTGAAATTTCAACCAAAGAAAATAGAAACATTGATAAATTAATAGAGTCAGTTTTACTTCAAGCGGAGCTTTTAGATTTGAAATCAGACTTTGACTTGAAAGCAAATGGTATAGTTTTAGAATCAAAAATAGATATTGGTAGAGGACCAATAGTAAATATTATAGTTACATCAGGGACTTTAAAAAAAGGAGATTATTTTGTCAGTGGATTAAAATGGGGCAAGGTTAGAGCTCTTATAAATGATAATGGTGAAAATATTGATACTGCAAATCCCTCAACTCCAGTAGAAGTTTTAGGAATTAATGGTGCAGCAAAAGCAGGAGATGATTTCCTCGTATTAGAAAATGAAAAAGAGGCCAAATCTTTATGTGAAGCTAGAGTAATTGAAACTCAAAAAGGTAAAAATCCTTTAACATTTGTTACACAAGACTCAGCTTTCCAAGATAAAATTTCAGAAGAACTTAATATTATAATTAAGTCAGATGTTCACGGGTCTTCTGAAGCAATTAAAAATGCAATATCTCAAATAAAGCATGAAGAGGTGAAACCTAAAATTATATTATCTGATATAGGAATGATTACAGAAACAGATGTTAGTCTTGCTAAAGCATCTAATGCTTTACTTCTTGCTTTTAATGTTAAACCAAATAAAGAAGCAAAAAAATTAGCTGAGAAAGAAAAAATAAATATAAATTCATTTAATATAATTTATGAACTACTGGATTTTACTAAGAAAAAAATGTCTGGTTTACTTACACCAGACGTTCAAGAAAAAATTATCGGATCAGCTGAAGTACTAGAAATATTTAAGGTCTCCAAAGTTGGAAAGGTTGCAGGATCAAAAGTAATTGAAGGTGAGATATCACAAGAAAGTGATGCTAGAATAATAAGAGATGGAGCGATTATATTTACAGGAAAAATTGGTTCACTTTTTAGAGAAAAAAACCAGACCAAACAAGTAGCCGAAGGTTTAGAATGTGGTATTACAGTAAAAAATTTCACTGAATTTCAAAAAAAAGATATAATTGAAGTTTACAACTCTACAGTTATAGAAAGACAAATTTAAATATGAGCAAACTTGGAAAAACAGTATCTCAAAGACAATTAAGAGTTGGTGAGATGGTTAAACAAGCTTTAGGAATGATTTTTTTAAGGGGGGAAGCAAAATTACCAAACTTGGAGACAAAAGAGATAACAGTAACTGAAGTTAGAATGAGCCAAGATCTCAAGGTTGCGAAAGCCTTTGTGTTACCACTTGGAGGAAAAAATTCGCATGAAATCGTTGAAAAACTAAAAGAATTTTCATTTGTAATAAGAAAAGCCTTGTCAAAAAAAATAACTATGAAATACCTACCAAAAATTTTATTTGTTAAAGATGAGTCTTTTGATTATGCCGAAAAAATTGAAAACTTAATAAAACAAACTAACAAACAAGGAATGTAATGAAAAAGAAAAGTAAAGAGCTAGCTATTCACGATAAAGATACCGGTTCATCAGAAGTTCAAATAGCTCAATTAACTGATAAAATAGGAAATTTATCAAAACACATTAAACAATATAAAAAAGATAAGCATTCTTCAGTGGGACTGTTAAGAGCAGTTAATAGAAGAAAAAAATTATTGGATTATTTGAAAAAAAATAAACTAGATTCATATAAAAATGTTTTATCGAAATTAAATTTAAGGAAGTAAATGTTTAAAATAGTAAAAAAAGAAGTTGAAATAGCAGGAAAAAAAATAAGTTTAGAAACAGGCAAAATTGCAAGACAAGCCGATGGAGCGATAATAGCAACGTGTGGAGAAACAGTTGTTTTAGCAACTGTTGTTGGAGCAAAAAAAATAAATCCAGATATAGATTATTTTCCATTATCAGTTAATTATCAAGAAAAGTATTATGCAGCTGGAAAAATACCTGGTGGATATTTTAAAAGAGAAGCTAGACCAACTGAAAGTGAAACATTAATTTCAAGGTTAATAGATAGACCTATAAGACCATTATTTCCAGATGAGTTTAAAAATGAAGTACAATTATTACCAACAGTAATATCTTACGATAAAGAAAATGAAGCTGATATATTATCAATTATTGCATCATCTGCAGCTTTAGCTATATCAGGCATGCCATTTATGGGACCTGTTGGAGCCTCTAGAGTTGGTTTTATAGATGGCAATTATGTCCTTAATCCATCAAAAAAAGAATTAGAAAATTCAAAATTGGACCTCGTTGTTGCAGGTACAAAAGATGCAGTTTTAATGGTTGAATCTGAAACAAGCGGATTAACTGAAGAGGAAATGTTAAATGCAGTTAAATTTGGTCACGAAAATTTTATACCAATAATTAATATGATTGAGGAACTTGCCGCAGAATGTAAGAAACCTGATTGGATAGTAGAAAAAAAAGATCTATCAGAAGTTAAGAAAAAACTTGAAAATGAATTTACTAATGAATTAAAAAAAGCCTTTTCTATAAGAGACAAAAAAGAAAGATCAAATTTAATTTCTGAAATAACAGACAAAGCAAAAAAATTGTTTGAGGAAAATGAAAATTTTACAGACTTAGATGTTAACTCCGAGCTTAAAAATTTAGAAAAAAGAATAGTTAGAACTGACATATTAAAGAATAAAAAAAGAATAGACGGAAGAGGTCTTTCTGATGTAAGACCAATTATGTGTGAAGTAGGAATTTTACCGAGAACACACGGATCAGCACTTTTTACAAGAGGAGAAACCCAAGCAATTGTTACAACTACACTTGGAACTTCAGATGATGAACAAAGAATTGAAAGTTTAGAGGGTCTTCAAAGACAAAGATTTATGTTGCACTATAATTTTCCTCCTTTTTCAGTCGGCGAAACTGGAAGAATTGGAACAGGAAGAAGAGAAATTGGACATGGAAAACTTGCTTGGAGAGCTATTAACTCATCTTTACCTCCAAAAGAAGGTTTCCCATATACATTTAGAATTGTATCAGAAATAACAGAGTCAAATGGGTCATCATCAATGGCAACAGTTTGTGGAGCTTCTCTTGCGTTAATGGATGCTGGTGTGCCAATAAAAGAACCAGTTGCAGGTATTGCAATGGGATTAATTAAAGAGGGAGATGATTTTAGTGTGTTGTCAGATATTCTCGGAGATGAGGATCATCTTGGTGATATGGATTTTAAAGTTGCAGGAACTAAAAATGGTATTACTTCACTTCAAATGGACATTAAGATTACAGGAATTACATTTGAAATAATGGAACAGGCTCTAAAGCAAGCCAAAGAGGGAAGAATTCATATCTTAGGTGAAATGAACAAATCTCTTTCCAAGTCAAGAGATGGCGTAGGCAAACATACTCCAAAAATGGAAAAAATAACTGTAGATAAAAAAGATATAGCCACTGTAATTGGAAAAGGTGGAGCAACAATTAGAGAAATAGTTGAAAAATCTGGCGCTAAAGTTGACGTAAATGATGAGGGTGTGGTCACTGTCGCGGCACCAGACGAAGAGTCTAGAAATATTGCTTTACAATTTATAAAAGATTTAACTGCTAAGGCTGAATTAAATAAAATTTATAATGGTAAAGTTATGAAAATTATGGAATTTGGCGCATTTGTTAATTTTCTTGGAAAACAAGATGGGCTTGTGCATATTTCAGAACTTGCAGAAAAAAGAGTTGCGAAAGTAACAGATGTTGTAAAAGAAGGTGATCAAGTAAAAGTGAAAGTTATTGGTTTTGATAGAGGAAAAGTTAAACTTTCTATAAAACAGGCTGCTATATAAATAGATGCAAAATCAAGAAATTATAAAAATTATTGAAAATCTCAAAGGTAGAAGAAATTATGAGGAAAAAAAAGCTTCAAAACTTGGTTTCAATTCACTTTATGCTTACTTTGAGGATAAAATTTTAAAACAGACAAAGGCTATTGAAGTAGAAAAAAAACAATTAGAAACTGAGCAAAAGCCAAAAACTAAAAAGAAAAAAAGTTGTAGCTGTTGCTAAATCTTATTATCTTGTAAATAAATTATAAGCTAATTTTTGCAATCATACCAGATTCATAATGTCCAGGAACATTACAAGCTGCTTCAATTTTTGTATTTGAATTAAACTTCCAAATTAATTTTCCAGTCTGTCCTGGTTCAAGCAAAACACTGTTTGAATGAGAATGTGCCATAGAATGATCTTTTTTTGCCATTTCTTTCATTTTTTCTTTATCAATTTTGTTACCCAATAAAATTCCATGTTCCATCATTTTAATCATTTCTGGCTGGTGTTTAATGTGCATCTCTTTTGTTGCAATGTTAAATTCATGAACTAGATCGCCAAAATTTTTTACAACAAATTTTATTGTTTCATTTTTTTTTATCATTATTTCTGTTGGAATATAATAATTATCATACATTTTTACTTCGATAATTCTATCAACTTCGTTCAGTTTACCCTCTTCACCTATCATTTTCATCGATCCCGCATACAAAATATTAGGAAATAAAATTAAAAATAAAATAAATGTTTTCATAAGTATTTAACTACTTGGAATAAATAATAAACATAACCCATTATTGCAATATCTTTTTCCACCATTTGGTCCATCATCAAACACATGCCCATGGTGTGCTCCACAATTTGCACAATGATACTCAGTTCTTTTCATTCCAAATGAGTAATCTATTTTTGTTTTGAATACACCTGGTATTGCTTCAGTAAAAGATGGCCAACCTGTTCCACTATCAAATTTAGCTGTAGACTCAAATAATTTTACCCCACAATTGGCACAATGATAAGTTCCTTCTCTTTTTTCTCTATTTAAAATACTCGATCCAGCTCTTTCAGTTGCTTCATCGAACATAATTTTCTTTTGCTCATCAGTTAAATCTGTATTAATAATGTTATATTCATCCTCATTTTTACTTAGTTTTGTATTATATCCTATTACATTATTTGCTATAGCCGAGCTAAAAGGGTAAACCAAGAAACCTAAAAAGTAGGAACCCAATATCTTTAAAAAATTTCGTCTCATAGTAATAAAGTATTATTATTTTTTGGCTTTTAAACTTGCAAATAATCGCAGTTATTTCTTTTTTTTTTCTTTTTTTATCCTTCTTTTTTCTTTTAAGGAAAGTTTTGGTTTTTTCATTAAACTTGAGTCTTTGAATGATTTTCCACTATATCTCTTAGACATTTATGTAATATTTTTAGGGTCTGGCATTCCTACTTTGTTGTATCCCGCATCAACATAGTGAATTTCACCAGTAACTCCACCTCCAAGATCACTCAATAAATATAAAGCTGAATTACCAACATCGTGAATATCTACATTTTTTTTTAAAAAAGAATGATCTTCGTTCCACTTATATAGAAATTTTGCGTCACCAATTGCTGATGCTGCTAAAGTTTTAATTGGCCCAGCACTTATTGCGTTTACTCTAATTCCTTTTGAACCTAAATCTCTAGCCAAATATTTTACACTTGCTTCAAGTGCTGATTTACAAACACCCATTACATTATAGTTTGGGATAGCTTTATTAGACTCGTAAGTTAATGTAAGCATACTCCCATCTTTATTCATTATTTTGGAAGCTTCCTTTGCGACTTCAGTAAATGAAAAACATGAAATTAACATACTTTTTATAAAATTTTCTCTTGTAGTATTTAAATATTCTCCTGATAATTCTGATTTGTCCGAAAATGCAACCGCATGAACAACAAAGTCAATTTGACCCCATTTTGATTTTATATCTTCAAAAAGTTTTATTACTTCCTCTTTCTTTTCTACATCACAGCTAAATGTAGCATTGGAATTTAATTTTTCAGCTAAAGGCACAACTCTTTTTTTTAGTGCATCCCCTAAGTAAGTAAACGCAAGTTCTGCACCTGCCCCAGCAAGTTTTTGAGAAATACCCCAAGCAATAGATCTTTCATTGGCAACACCCATTATAAGACCTTTTTTGCCTTTCATTATATCCATATTATATTTTCTCAAATACTAGAGTTGCGTTTGTACCACCAAAACCAAAACTGTTAGACATAACAGAATTTAGTTCAATATCCTTTTCTACTTTTGTTACTATTGGATAGTGTTTTGCCTCATCGTCCATATCTGTAATATTAACAGATGCAGATATAAAATTATTTTTCATCATAATTAAACTATAAACAGCCTCATGCACTGATGTTGCGCCTAGCGAATGACCGGATAGTGATTTTGTTGAACTTATTTTAGGTTTATAATCTGTAAATACTTTTCCAACTGCGTTAAGCTCTGTTATATCTCCAACTGGGGTTGATGTTCCATGAGTATTTATGTAATCAATTTTATTTTTTGAAGTGCTTAAAGCCATTTTCATACATCTTTCAGCCCCTTCTCCAGATGGAGCAACCATATCATATCCATCTGAAGTAGCTCCATATCCAGTTAACTCAGCATAAATTTTTGCTCCTCTCGCTTTTGCGTGTTCATATTCCTCTAAAACTAATACACCTCCACCACCAGATATTACAAATCCATCTCTAGTTTTATCATAAGGTCTAGAAGCTTTTTCAGGAGTATCATTATATTTTGATGACAGTGCTGTCATTGCATCAAACATTGCTGTCATTGCAAAATGAACTTCATCACTTCCACCAGCAAATATAATTTTTTGTTTTCCTAATTGAATTAATTCCATACCATTTCCAATACAATGCCCACTTGTTGCACATGCTGAGCTAATTGTATAATTTACCCCTTTAATTTTAAATGGTACTGCAAGTGTTGCTGATGCAGTACTAGACATAGTTCTTGGAACAACGAATGGTCCCATTCTTTTTGGATTTTTTTCTCTTGTTTTATCTGCAGCTAAAATAACATTCTCAATTGAAGGTCCTCCTGAACCCATAATCATACCAGATGAAATATTACTTACATCTTTTTCTTCTAAACCAGCATCTTTCACTGCTTCCATCATTGAAATATAATTATAAGCAGATCCTGGTCCCATAAATCTAATAAATTTTCTATCTACATGATCCTCTAATTTTATCTTTGGTTTTCCATGTATGTTACTTTTTAAGTTATATTCTTTGTACTCTTCTGAAAAAGTAATTCCAGATTTTGAATTTAACAAAGACTGATATACTTCCTCTTGATTGTTCCCAAGACAAGATACGATTCCAATTCCAGTAATAACAACTCTTTTCATTATTTAAACAAACCTACTTTTAAGTTTTCAGCAGAATAAATTTTTTTACCATCTGCATGTAAAATTCCATTCGCTAAACCTACAGTAGTTCCTTCTTTAATTAAAATTCTTTTCATATCAATTTCATACGTTGCTTTTTTAACATTTTTAAGAACTTCTCCTGTAAATTTTACATTATTAACACCAAGAGCTCTTCCTCTACCAGGGTTACCCAGCCAACCTAAATAAAAACCAACTAATTGCCACATAGCATCTAACCCTAGACAACCCGGCATCACAGGATCCTCTTTAAAATGACAATTAAAAAACCAAAGTTCATCTTTAATATCTAGTTCTGCTTTAATAATTCCTTTTTTAAAAGCACCTTTATTTTCATTAATTTCAGTTATTCTGTCAAACATTAGCATTGGAGGCAATGGAAGTTTTGCATTTCCTGGACCGAAAAGTCCACCATTTCCACAATCAATCAGTTCGTCATAATTGAAGGAATTTTTTTTCATTATTAGTGTTGTATTTCTTACTTGATTTAATAACATTATAATATACAAAAAATTTGTTTTAATTAAAAAAATGACCCAAAAAACCTCAAATTATATAACTAAATTGAGAAATTCTAAGTTGAGACCTACAAAACAAAGGCTAAAAATTTGTGAGGCTCTATTTGATAGGTCAGAAACATTTCATTTCACAATAAGAGATCTTTATAATTTACTAACAAATAACTTAGTGCAAAAAATATCACTTGCAACAGTTTATAATACAGTTCATGCCTTTAAAAACTCAGGTTATTTAAAACAAGTTAATATCGATTCTAATAATAATTATTTCGATACAAATACATCTCACCACCACCATTTTTATGATGAAACTAATAATGAATTAATAGATTTAAAAAATGAAGATATCAAAAAAATAGAATTAAAAAAAATTATTCCAGGAAAAAAAATTAAATCTGTCGAAGTTCTAGTTAAAATAGAACCAAAATAATATTTATTAAATTTATATTATATTAAATATAAAATATCCAAATTAGCGCACTTGACTTACAGTTTAGAATGATTATAAATTAGATATATTATGAGCAGTGAGATAAATAAAGAAATTAGCAAGTGCCCTTTTCACGGCGATGGAATACCTCAAAAAAATCCAACCGGAAAAGGTCAAACTAATAAAGATTGGTGGCCTAATAGCTTAAATTTAAAAATTTTAAGTCAACATTCTTCTTTGGTCAATCCAATGGATAAAAAATTTGATTATAAAAAAGAATTTAAGAAGCTTAACTTCAAAGCCTTAAAAAAAGATTTACATAAATTAATGACAGATTCCCAAGAATGGTGGCCTGCAGATTATGGTCATTACGGACCATTATTTGTTCGTCTTGCATGGCATGCAGCTGGAACTTATAGAACTGGTGATGGGAGAGGTGGAGCAGGAACTGGAAATCAAAGATTTGCACCTTTAAATAGTTGGCCAGATAATGTTAATTTAGATAAAGCAAGACTACTTCTGTGGCCTATAAAAAAGAAATATGGAAAAAGAATTTCTTGGGCTGACCTTTTTATTTTGGTTGGTAATGTAGCAATAGAATCAATGGGGTTAAAAACTTTTGGATTTGGTGGAGGAAGAGAAGATATTTGGGAACCTGAAGAAGATATTTATTGGGGTTCTGAAAAAGAATGGTTAGCAAATAATAGATATGACAAAAATAGAGAATTAGAAAACCCTTTAGGTGCAGTTCAAATGGGATTAATTTATGTTAACCCTCAAGGACCAGATGGAAATCCAGATCCAATTAAAGCAGCTAGAGATATTAGAGAAACTTTTGGTAGAATGGCAATGAATGATTATGAAATAGTTGCATTAGTTGCAGGAGGTCATACATTTGGAAAATCTCATGGTGCAGCTCCAGAGTCACACAAAGGACCAGAACCAGAGGGGTCAAAAATACAGGATCAAGCAACAGGTTGGAATAGTAACTATAAATCAGGATTAGGGGCTGACACAATAAGTAGTGGAATAGAGGGTGCCTGGACTTCAAATCCAATTAAATGGGATATGGGTTATTTTGATAATTTATTTGGTTACGATTGGGGACTTTCAAAAAGTCCAGCTGGTGCTTACCAATGGAAGCCAAAAAAAAATGGTCATGCAATTTCAATGACACCAGATGCGCATATTAAAGGGAGACAAAATTTTCCAATGATGCAAACTACTGACTTATCTTTAAAAATGGATCCAAAATTTTCAGTAATTTCTAGACATTTTCATAACAATCCAGATGAGTTCGCTGACGCTTTTGCAAGAGCATGGTTCAAACTAACTCATAGAGATATGGGACCAAGAGTGAATTATTTGGGCAGTGAAGTGCCTAAAGAAGATTTAATTTGGCAGGATCCAATTCCAAAAAATAAATATAAACTTAAAAATAAAGATATCGAAGTTTTAAAAAAGAAAATTGCAACATCAGGTTTAAATATTTCTGATTTAGTTTCAACCGCATGGGCTTCAGCATCAACATATAGGGGATCGGATAAAAGAGGTGGTGCAAATGGATCAAGAATAAGACTTGCTCCTCAAAAAGATTGGAAAGTAAATAATCCAAAATTACTTTCAAAAGTAATTAACAAATATAATAAAATACAAAAAAATTTTAATTCGAAATCAAAATTCGTATCAATAGCAGATCTTATTGTGCTAGGTGGAAATTTAGGAATTGAAATTGCAGCAAAAAAAGCTGGAAAAAAAGTAAAAGTACCATTTAACCCAGGAAGAAGTGACGCAACTCAAGATCAAACAGACATTTTTTCTTTTGGATTATTAGAGCCTGTTGCAGATGGTTTTAGAAATTATGCAAAAGGAGATAACTCTACAATTGCTGAAGAATTATTAATTGATAAAGCACAACTTTTAAATTTGTCTGCTCCAGAAATGACAGCTCTCGTAGGAGGAATGAGAGTTTTAGGAACTAATTTTGACAATTCTAAACATGGAGTTTTAACAAAAAATATTGGAAAACTTTCAAACGATTTTTTCATAAATTTATTAGATATGAAAGTTAAATGGAAAGAAACTTCTAAAAAAGAGGATGCATTTGAAGGAAGAGACAGAAATACAAACAAACTTAAATGGACTGGAACAAGGGCTGACCTTATATTTGGATCAAATTCACAACTTAGAGCACTAGCTGAAGTTTATGCAACAGACGACTCTCATGAAAAGTTTGTAAATGATTTTGTTGTTGCTTGGACTAAAGTAATGAATTTAGATCGATTTAATTAATCTAATTTTTAAAACCCCAAACATTATCATTTTCTAGCCAACCCACATACTCATCAGTTTCTATTTTACACCAATCATTTAAACATTTTTTAATAATTACAAGTCTACCCTTTTCAATTTTTATAACAGGCTCTGAGAATTTACTATTTTTTTTAAAAATTATTTTATCTTCTAAAACTATAAGTGAATTGGCATTTCTAAGTTGTGTTCTATGTATCCACCCACTATTCTTTTTGTGATCAACTATCCTTCTAAAATTTTCTTTAGTATCAATAACTTTTACAGGCAGAAATTTTTTAAAATAAATAAATTTAATTGGAAAATCAAATCCTGGACCATATCTGACGTTTACTTTATCATTTTTTAAACTTAAAAATTTTGAATTTTCTAAAGCCATAGAATATGTTAAAAAATTTAAAATAAGAAAAATTAAAGTTATAATTTTCCACATATGCAATTTTTCTTTTTTGTAAAAGTGACTTTTCTAAATTCAAGATTTAGTAAATTTATAATTAAGATCAATTTATTTAAATCTTTGCCAATTTTAAGCATTTGTTTTAAACCTTCTATAGCTTGAATATTTGCTACAATTCCAGCTACTGGACCTAAAATACCTTCAGCCTCACAATTTAGAATTTCATCAGAGGGATCAGATTGATAAAAACATTTCAAACATGGGGTTTGTTTATTTTTAAAATTAAATGTAAATATGTGACCATCAAATTTATTAATTGCGCCAACAATCAAGACTTTTTTATGTTTAATGGAATATTTGTTTAACAAAAATTTTGTTTTAAAATTATCACTCCCATCGAAAATAATATCAAAATTTTTTATTATCAGATTAATATTTTTTTCACTTATTTTATTCTTATAAATTTTCAAATTAATTTTATTGTTAATTTTTTTTATTTTTTTTTTAACAACTTCAACTTTAAATTTTCCTAAATCAGATAAATCGTAAAAGTTTTGCCTATGTAAATTAGATAGACTCACTTTGTCATGATCAGCTATTCCTATATTGTTAACTCCAGCTCTAGATAAATAATCAATAATTGGACAACCCAAACCTCCTGCACCAACAATTAGTACTTTAGATTTAATTATATTTTTCTGACCCTTGGGACCAATATCTTTTAATATAATTTGTCTTGAGTATCTTTCTATAATACTTTTGCTGAAAATATTATTCATTTACCTGTAGATCCAAAGCCACCTTCACCTCTTATTGTATCAGGCAATTCATTAACTTCTTCAAACTCTGCTTTAATGATTGGAGCTAAAACCATTTGTGCAATTCTATCTTTATTATTTATTATAAATTCATTATTACCGTGATTGAACAATATTACTTTTATTTCACCTCTATAATCACTATCAATTGTTCCAGGTGTGTTAAGGACAGAAATATTAGATTTAGCCGCAAGTCCAGATCTAGGTCTTATTTGAATTTCTAAATCCTCTGCTATTGCGACAGAAATTCCGGTGGGAACTAATACTGACTCTTTCGGGTTTAATTTTATAGATTTTTCAATAAAGGCCATTAAATCTAGTCCTGAAGAACCTTGTGTTTTATACTTTGGCAATTCTACTTTGGAACTTAATCTTTTAATTAAAACCTTTGCCATTAATTAAAATCAGAAATTATTTTATTTACAATTTCATTAGCAACAGCGGATTTGTTCATTTTTGGTAAATTTTCTTCGATTTTATTTTTATAAAATATTGAAACTTTATTATTTTCTGAATTAAATCCTATTTCAGGGTTTGAAACATCGTTTGATATAATCCAGTCACAGTTTTTTTCTGAAAGTTTTTCTATAGAATTTTTTTTTAAATCGTTTGTTTCAGCCGCAAAACCAATCACTAATTTAGGTCTTAGAGAGTTATGATTTGAAATATGTTTTAAGATATCAACATTTTGTTCTAAATCTAGGTTTAAATTTTCTCTCTTTTTTATTTTTTGTTCATAAAAATTTTTAACTTTATAGTCTGCAACTGCAGCAGTGAAAATTGCTATGTCCACAGGCAAACAATCTAAACATTTATTTAACATTTCTTCAGCTGTATTTACATTAATTAAATTAATACCACTTATTGGTTTTAAGTTGGTTGGTCCAGAAATTAAAGTTGTCTCAAAACCATTATTTTTTAATGAATTTGCTATTTCATAACCTTGCTTTCCACTTGATTTATTTGAAATAAATCTAACAGGATCTATTTTTTCTTGCGTAGGACCTGCTGTTACAAGTGCTTTCAATTTCTTATTCTTTCTTAAATTTTCAAAGTAATTTAAAATATAATTAATAATATTTTGCGGCTCTGTCATCTTTCCTTCGCCATACTCTCCGCATGCCATATCTCCTATTTCTGGACCTATTAATCTATAACCATAGCTGATAAGCTTATTTACATTCTTTTTATTTGAATCATGCTCCCACATTCTTACATTCATGGCAGGAGCTAGAAAAACTTGTTTATTTGAAGCCAATACCAGCGTTGATGCAAGATCATCTGCTAACCCGTGACTTAGTTTAGAAATTGTGTTTGCGGTAATTGGAGCAATTAATATTAAATCAGCCCATCTAGAAAGAGAAATATGATCCATTTCAGCTTCATTTTCGTGGTTAAATAAATCAGAGTAAACTTTATCTTGAGACAAAGAAGCGATTGAAAGATCTGTAACAAACTTTTTTGCATTTTTAGTCACAACAGTTTTCACACTTGCGCCCATTTTTTTAAAAAGTCTTATTAATTCTAAGCTTTTATAAGCGGCAATACCACCACAAATAATTAATAAGATTTTTTTATTTTCTAATTTTTTCATTTGAGAATTAAAATACTATGAAACCAAAAAATACAAGTAATAATAATCCAACAATACTTTGATTTCTGAATGATTTCAATTCTAACTCCTTTTCTTTTAGTGCCGAAAAAGAATTAGAATTATCCGGAATCTTACCGCTTGCCAGATAAGATAAAGCTTGATTTGCTTTATCCATTACCTTTGGAAACTCAGGTAATCTTTTTAATACCTCAGATGTCTCTTTAATTGTTTCTGAAATATTACTAATGGGATCTTTTGTATCTTTGAGCCATTTTTCTAAGACTGGCCTTGAGGTGCTCCAAATATTTGTATTAGGATTTAGTTTTCTTGCTACTCCTTCAACAACTACCATTGTTTTTTGTAATAATAATAATTGAGGCTGAGTTTGCATATTAAATTTTTCTGTAATATTAAAAAGTTGTTTTAAAAGTTTGCCACCTGAAATATCTTTAACAGATTGACCAAATATAGGTTCACCAATAGCTCTAAGCGCTTGAGCCAACTCATCTATTTGTACGTTTTGAGGTACTAGACCAGCTAAAATATGAACTTCTGCAACTTTTTTATAATCTCTTTGAATAAAGCCGAATAAAATTTCAGCTAAAAATCTTCTATTTAATTTATCTAGTCTCCCCATAATTCCAAAGTCAATTGGAACAATTTGACCATTTTCATTTATAAGTAGATTACCTTGATGCATATCAGCATGAAAAAAACCATCTCTTACAGCATGTCTAAGAAAATGTTGTATTATATCATTTGCAATATTTTCAATGTTTATATTTTTTTCTTTTAGGATATCTTTTTCTCGAATAGAGACCCCATCTACCCAATCTAATGTTAATACTTCTTCACTTGTATAGTTCCAATAAATTTTTGGCACTATGAAGCCAGCATCATTTTTAGTATTTTCGTAATATTCATTAGCTGCTGCAGCTTCAAAACGCAAATCCATTTCATGATTTGTAATTTCTTTTAGTAAAAAAACCACTTCTATTAATTTCAGTCTCTTCGTTTTTTTAATTGAACTTTCAATTAAATAAGCAAAAAGCATTAACGCATCTATTTCTTCATTAAATTTTTTTTTAATATCAGGTCTTAAAATTTTAATTGCTACATCTTTTATTGTTCCATTATCACTTATTTGAGCTTTATGAACTTGAGCTATTGATGCCGCAGCAACCGGCTTACTAAAATTAATGATTGAGTTGAACGTACTTTGTCCCAAATTTTTTTTTACTATTTCTTTTGCTTCTGTAATTGAAAAAGGAGGTAACTTATCTTGAAGTTTTTCAAGATGTTTAGACAAGTCTTCACTTATAATGTCTGGTCTTGTTGCAAGAAACTGTCCTAATTTTATAAATGTAGTGCCCATTCCTTCAATTGATTTGCAAAGTTTTTCTTCATCACTCAGGTTATGAGATAAATCATCGCTTTTTTTAAAAGATATAGACAATAAGTTTACAAATAATTTTATTAAAAAAGGAGGTTGATGAATTTTAGAAACAACTTTAAGAGCATCTGATAGAGCTACTTTTCTTACAATTTTTATCAATGTAAAAATTTTTTTTATCATTAAATTTTCCAACCTGAATGTATTGCTACTATTCCACCACTCAAGTTTTTATATGAACATTTTTGAAAATTCGATTTTTTCATCAATTCCAATAATTCCTCTTGATTAATAAAATTTTCTATACTTTTAATCAAATATTCGTACGGCTTATCATCACCTACAACTAATCTACCTAATTTTGGAATTATTTTTGAATATTTTTTATATAGCAGATTAAAGTTTTCATTTTCAATTTTTGAGAATTCAAGACACATAAATCTTCCACCTGGTTTTAAAACTCTATAAGCTTCTTCTAAGCTTTTTTTGATATTTTTTGTATTACGTAAACCAAAACTTATAGTATAAAAATCATAACTGTTGCTTTTAATTTTCAAATTTTCTGCACCGGACAAACTCCATTTAATATTTTTAAATTCATCAAGCCTTTTTTTACAAGATTTAATCATGTTTATATTTGGATCTACACACATAATATTAGCCTCTTCATTTGTAGATTTTATATAAAGTTTTGCTATATCACCTGTTCCACAAGCGACATCAATTAAACTTTTATTTTTAGATGGATTCAAAGAAAAAATAAAATTTTTTTTCCAAACCCTATGTGCTCCAAGTGACATAAAGTCATTCATTGCGTCATATTTATCAAAGACCTTGTCAAATACACCTTGAACTAGACCTTTTCTTTGTTGAAGATATTGTTTCATAGTTTAATTCTAATTTAATTCAATTAATATAATATCAAATGCCAGAATTGCCAGAAGTAGAAATAGTGAAAGAGTCACTTAAAAGAGCAATTAATCATAAAAAAATAAGAAAAGTAATTGTGAAAAATAGAAATTTAAGATTTAAATTACCTATTAATTTTGAGAAAACTTTGCAGGATAAAGTTGTCTTGAATATATCAAGATTATCCAAGTACATAATTATTGAGTTCAAATCTGGTCTATTTTGTATTTTTCATCTTGGTATGTCAGGAACAGTACACATAATTAAAAAAAAAATTGATAAAATAACAAATTTAAGTTTTTATCAATATAAACAGCTTCCAGCTAAACATAATCACATAAAATTTATATTTTCAAATTTTAAAATTATTTATAATGATCCAAGAAGATTTGGTTTTTTTAAGCTATTTAAAAGTCTAGATGAGTTAAACATTTACTTTAAAAAAATTGGCCCAGAACCATTTAGTAAAAAATTCAACTTTTTTTACCTATACAACAAAATTAAAAACAAAAATAAAAATATTAAAAATATTTTATTGGATCAAAATATTATAGCAGGCCTAGGAAATATTTATGTAAACGAAATTTTATTTTATTCTAAGGTCGATCCTAAAAAAAAGGGATCCGAAATAAGTAAAAAAGAAATAAAAAAAATAATTAAATATTCTAATACTGTTCTTAAAATTGCTATAAAATTTGGAGGTTCATCAATACGAAATTTCAAAAATACTGACGGAGATAACGGTTCTTTTCAAAAAAAATTTAAAATATACGGAAGAAAAGGGTATGCTTGTTCAAGAAATAATTGTAAAGGTAAAATTATTAAGTTTTTTCAAACAAACAGATCAACATATATGTGCCAAATTTGCCAAAAATAGATATTTAAAGTATTGACCGACTTTAAATCACAAGTTATACACCTCCGCTATGGCTAATACAAAATCTGCAATTAAAACAATAAGAAGAATAACTAGACAAACAAAAGTCAATAAAAATAGGAAAGCAAGATTCAAAAACGCTTTAAAAAAAATGAACTCAATTATTGATAAAAAAAATAAGAAAGATGCACTTACATATTTGCCAAAGCTTAATTCAGAATTAATGAAGATCGCCAAGACTGGTATTATAAAAAAAAAAAACGCGTCAAGAAATATTTAAAGAATTACAAAAAAAATTAATTAAATATAAAATTTTAAATTTTAATCAACTTCAAGTAGTTTAATTCTTTGTTAAGAATAAAATCCTCAATTGAATTTTTTTTTAAAAATTTAATAATGATAATTTATTTTATGATACTAAATGTAATTTTTTTGTCCTTTTAAATACCATATGTAGACAATCATTAAAAAATAAAAAGTAAATTATTAATTACTAATTTTAAATAGATTCAATTCATAAGTTAAAAATTTTTCACTCATAGATTTTACAATTATAGATTTTATTTTTTTTTAAAAATTTAAATAAATTTATTGCAATAAATTATTAAAGAGCTTAATTGAAAATTCCTCATGAATAATAATTTAAATCAAAATCTTAATCAAAAAGCTATTGAATGGACAAGTATTCAAAATGATATGAAGTTGAAATTTGGAAAAGATATTTATGACTCGTGGTTAAAAAAAATAGACTTTGTAGAGGAATTTAAAAATTATGTATTAATCTCAGTATCAACCAGATTTATAAGAGATTGGATAACATCTCGTTATTTGGACCAAATTTTACAAATAATAAATAATTATAATAAGCAAATTAACAGAATAGAAATTTCTATAAACGATAATTATAAGATCGGAAATCCTGGAAGTGAAAAAAAATCACAATTTACAGACAAAAAAAATATAACATTTATAGAAGACTCTTTTTTAAAATATAACAGAATAGATCCTAATAAAAATTTTAATAATTTTATTCTAGGATCTAGTAATAAACTGGCTTTTGAAGCTTCAAAAAAAATAACAGAGGATTTATCTCATTATAATCCTTTATATTTATATAGCGGTGTTGGAATGGGAAAAACACATTTGCTCAATGCAATTGGATTAGAATTCAAGAATAATAAAAAAATAATGTTTATATCTGCAGAAAGATTTATGTACCATTTTATTAAATCAATTAAATCGAATGAGATGGTAAAATTTAAGGATTATTTTAGAAATACAGATGTATTATTAATAGATGATATTCAGTTTATGAATGGCAAAGAGGCTATGCAAGAGGAATTCTTTCATACTTTTAACGCTTTAATAGATAAAGGATCTCAAATAGTTATAACTGCTGATAGAGCTCCCAATAAGTTATCAAGAATTCAAGAAAGGATAAAATCAAGATTTTCAGGAGGACTAGTAGTTGATATTCAAAATGCTGATTATGATTTGAGATTTAAAATAATAAAATCAAAAACTAATGAATTAATGCTTCTCAATGGGGACTCTATAAAAATTTCCGATGAAATTTTAAAATTTATTTGCACTGAAATTAGATCAAATATTAGAGAGGTGGTAGGCGCTTTAAATAGAATTATATCTTTTTCGAGGATTTATAACAAGGTGCCTTCGTTAGCTGAAACAAAAGTTATTTTAAAAGACTTGTTAAATATGTCTGAAAATAAAGTTACCATTGATCTAATTCAGACAATTGTTTGTAAATTTTTTAAAATAAGTAAAAATGAAATGTTATCTGCTCGTAGATCTAGGTATTTGGTAAGACCACGTCAGACTGCAATTTATTTAGCAAAGGTGCTAACTTCTAAATCTCTGCCTGAAATAGGAAGATCATTTTCTAATAGAGATCATACAACTGTAATACATTCAGTTAAAACGATAGAAAAGTTAAAGAGTGAAGATAAAGAGTTAAGCTTAAATATAGATAATCTGAAAAATAAGATTTTATATAGTAAAGAAAATGAAGTTTAACGTAAATCAACAAGAATTACAAAAGTCTTTAAATTATTGCCAAGGTGTAATTGAAAAAAGAAGCACACTTCCAATCTTATCAAATATACTATTAGAAGCTAAAAACTCAGTATTAAAAATTACCGCCACAGACTTAGACTTAATTTTTATACAAGAAATTAGAAATGTTGAAATTATTGATGAGGGAAAAACAACAACATCTTCTTCAATTATGTATGATATAGTAAGAAAATTTTCTTCAGGTAAAAAAATAAATTTTTCTACTATAAGTGAGAGTAAAATTCACCTAGAATCAGACAAATCAGTTTTTAATTTAAATTGCATTAATCCTTCAGAATTTCCCTTAACAGATGAAAATTTTGATAAGAATAACTTTATAATCAAATCTAAACATTTACTTAAATTATTAAATAAATGTAAATTCTCTATTTCTAACGACGAAACAAGACATTATTTAAGTGGAATATTTTTTCACCAAACCCAAGTAGATGATAAAATATTTTTAACCGCTGCTGCAACTGACAGTCATAGAATGTCAATATCTAAAGTTAGATTAGATGAAAAAAAAGATTTTGAACCAATAATAATGCCAAAAAAAACTATTTTTCAATTATGCTCACTTTTAGAGGACTATGATGGAGACGTTAAAATATCAAATATAAAATCAAAAATAAAATTTGAGTTGGATAATTGTATTTTAATTTCTAAATTGATTGATGGAAAGTTTCCTAATTATCTTCAAGTTATACCCAAGGAAAATCAAAAAAAACTAGAAATAGATTTAAAATTATTTTTAGATTCAGTAGACAGAGTAGCATCTGTTTCATTAGATAAAAAAGATGGAGTTAAATTCAATTTATCTAAAGATACATTAAATTTGTCAGTAAATAATGCAAACAGTGGGGATGGAAAGGAAACTCTTAATGTAATTTTTGATCATGATTTAGACATAAGTTTTAATTCTAGATATTTAATTGATATAGCATCCCAATTGGATGGTGAAAAAATAGAAATATTTTTGAAAGATACAGGCTCTCCTGCTTTAATAAAAGATCCAGGAGATTTTGATAGTATTTTTGTGGTTATGCCTATGAAAGGTTAAACCATTTTATCTATTTCCTTATAAATATTTTCTTGAAGTTTAATAAAAAAATCATCAGGGTCTTTTCCTGGTTGAATAGCCTCTAATATAGAAATTTTTAGGTTTTTATTTATTTTCATCTTACCTTTTTTAGGCCAAACAAGACCTGAGTTAAGAGCTACAGGCTGACATATTATATTTAATTCAGAATAAATTCTCTTAACACCTTTTTTAAAAGGTGACCTATCATGTATATCAACCCTCGTAGCTTGTGGGAATATAATTATTGGACGACTTGAATTTTTATAATGATCTTTGATTTTTTCAAAAAAGTTCAAATTTTCTTTTGTAACCTTATTTCTTTCAATTCCTATGCATCCCATTTTTTTTAAATACCAACCAAATATTGGCACATTAAATAATTCTTTTTTGAGGATAAATATTGGTGAATTAAATAATGTCTGTAAAAAAAAGGTTTCAAATTGAGATTGATGTGCGCATGCGATAAAAAATTTATTTTTTGCAATATTTTCTTTGCCTTCAATGGTTATTTTTGTATTTAAAAAAATTTCCAAACAAAATTTACTCCATTTACCAAGTAATTTACCACCAA
The DNA here is from genome assembly GCA_902521005.1 of uncultured Pelagibacteraceae bacterium. Classification (GTDB taxonomy): domain Bacteria; phylum Pseudomonadota; class Alphaproteobacteria; order Pelagibacterales; family Pelagibacteraceae; genus Pelagibacter. Next base: position 2,675 of record CABYPZ010000007.1, on the reverse strand, counting down.
AAATAACGATATTTTTATTTAAAACTAACCCTGGTAGAAGAATCAAACAAAGAAAAATTACCCCAATGTAAAAAAAAATTAAAAATAGTATTCTTCTAATCATTATATTTGATTTAGATTATTGAAGTCAATTTTTGTCTTCTAGTTATGATTTTTGATAAATTCTTATTTACTAAAATTTCTGGAGGCTTTGCTCTTAAGTTATAATTGGAAGATAATACCATTCCGTAAGCACCAACATCACAAATAATTACAACATCATTTTGGTTTAATTTTTGATATTTTGTTGTAGATAAAAATTTATCAGTTGTTTCACATATTGGGCCAACGAATTCATGTTTTTTTTTAATTTTAGCTTTAGATAACTTTGAAGGTAAAATCATATGTTCAGCTTTATATAAGGCCGGCCTCATCATATCATTCATAGCTGAGTCTAAAATTATGAAATTTCTTTTTTTTGTTTGTTTTATGTAAATTATTTTAGATAATAAATATCCAACATTACCTATAATTGATCTTCCAGGTTCAAAAATAATTTTAACATCATTTTTTTTTAAAAATGATTTAATTAATGAGTTATACTTTTTATAATTTAGTTTATTACTATTCTTTTTATATTGTATTCCCATACCACCACCTAAATCGATATAACTGAATTTATATTTAGCTTCATTAATGGTTTTATTTATTACATCTAACATTCTTTTATAAGGAACATAATTGGTGATTTGACTACCAATATGGACGCTTAAGCAAGTTATATTAATAAAATTTGAGTTTTTATATTTTTTAATTATATGCAAAAATTTCTTCTTTGTTAAACCAAATTTATTTTCTTCCTTACCAGTTGAAATTTCTTTCAGAGTTTTTGCATCAGTATCAGGATTTAATCTAATACCAATATTAATTTTTTTTTTATTTTTTTTTGCAATTTTTTCAATCTCTATTATTTCATTTTCAGACTCTGCATTAATTAAAAAAATTTTTTTGTTAACTGCAAATCTAAGTTCCTCAACTGTTTTACCTACTCCTGAAAAAACAATTTTTTCTGGTTTAACTTTTGCTTTAAGAGCTTTTAGAAGTTCTCCTTTTGAAACTACGTCAGCACCAAGACCAAACCTACCTATTATACTAAGCAACTTTAAATTAGAATTAGATTTGACTGAAAAACAGATTATAGGTTCAAATGTTTTGAAATACCTTTTAAAATTTTCAATATTATTTTTTAAATTGCTGTAAGAATAAATATAAGCAGGAGTCCCAAATCTCTTAGATAATTTTTCTACACTTATATTCTCAATATAAAAGTGCTTATTTTTGTATGTCATAAGACTGCAATTGTTTTACTTAATAAAATAAATTTACTTTCTTTAAATTGAGGATCAGCTTTTTTGCCACAAGAAGCTAAAAGAAATATAAAGAATAATAAAAATAATATTTTTTTTCTCATTTTGATTCTCTTTTATATTTTTTTAACATTTTCTTTATATTTTCAAAAGAAGTACCTCCATACGATTTTTTCGATTTTACTGAGTTTCTTAAATTAAGAACTTTAAAAACGTTGTCATCTAGATTTGGTTCAATTTTTTTTAATTCTTTGATTGGAAGTTCGTATAGTTTCAAGTTTTTAGTTTCTGCCAAATTAACAATTTTTGCAGTAACCATATATGCTTTTCTAAATGGCAAATTATGTTTTTGAACAAGATAGTCCGCTAAATCAGTAGACAATATAAATCCTTCATTAGCTAGTTCCAACATTCTTTTTTTATTTGGAGAAAAATTATTTAGAATATCAATAAGAACCTGAATTGAGTTTTTTAATAAATCATAAGAATTAAACACTAGTTTTTTATCATCTTGCATATCTTTGAAATATGATAGTGGCAAACCTTTTAAAATTGTAAGCATAGAAAATAAGTTTCCAAAACTTGAACCACTATTACCTCTCAAAAATTCCAAAGGATCAGGATTTTTTTTTTGAGGCATTATAGAAGAACCAGTTACAATCTTGTCATTTAATTTAATTAGTTTAAATGCATCTGAATTCCAAATTATAAATTCCTCAGCAATTCTTGAAATATGAACAGAACATGTTGAAACGGAGTATAAAAAATCTAAAACGAAATCTCTATCAGAAACTGTATCTATTGAATTATTTGTTGGATAGTTGAATTTTAATTTTTTAGTTGTAAAAAATCTATCGATATTAAAATTTGTACCAGCAAATGCTGCGGCACCTAAAGGATTTTCATTTAAGCTTTTCAAATTGTTGGTAAATCTTACTTTATCTCTTTTAAACATTTCAAAATATGCTAATAAATAATGTGCAAAAGATATCGGCTGAGCATTCTTTAAATGTGTAAAACCAGGCATTACAGTTTCAATATTTTTTTCAGCAACCCTTAAAAAAACTTTATTTAGATTTTCTAAAAGCTTTATTAGATCTAGAGTTGATGTTTTCATCCATATTTTAAGATCAGTGATTACCTGATCATTTCTTGATCTTCCTGTATGAACAAAGCCAGCATCCTCTCCAATTATTTCATGTAGCCTATTCTCTATATTCATATGTATGTCTTCTAATTCCACTTTAAAATCAAATTTTCCTTTAAGAATTTCATTCTGTATTTTGTTAAGACCCCAAATTATTTTATTTTTGATTTTAAAAGATATAA
>CABYPZ010000006.1 GCA_902521005.1 uncultured Pelagibacteraceae bacterium | reverse complement strand
CCCTGATGAAGAAGCCAATGTTGTTCTGCCCGCTGTACCGATTGATGCAAGAAGAGCATACTGAGTAGCCGTATATGTTCTGTCTACTAACAATGAAATAAAAGCTACAAATGCTACAGTAGCAAATGCTGCAGATATATCGTCAGCTATAACCGCTAAGGCAAATAATAAATCAGATTTTCCAGACCAAGCTAGCAAAGCAAAAAGAAGATTTGTAGCTGCCATAAACCCACCTGCAACAAACATTGTTTTTACTGTTCCAGATCTCATAGCGAATATTCCACCCAGCAAGGTAAATACTACTGTAGTTATCCATCCCAATGTTTTTGAATAGATTGCTATTTCACCTTTTGAAAATCCTATTTCTTTATAAAAGACTATAGACATTCTTCCAAGAAAGGCTTCTCCAATTTTAAATAAAAATACAAAGCCTAAAATTCCTATGGCGATTGAATAGCCATTCTTCTTAAAAAAACTTATTATTGGACCACCAATAGTCCCTGTTATATATGCAATAAAATTTGTAAAAATATTACTTGATCCTAACTTTTTCTCTATCATTTTGTCAGTTTCTTTTTGCTTTGCTTCTCTATCAGAGTCGGTAGGCTCATTAACAAACATTAGACCAATATTCATTAAAATTACTACAACTCCTAGAACTAAAAAAGTAGTTTGCCAGTAATCTGAAATACCAATATTTTGAAAATATTCTGCGGTAAATAAAGCTATAACTCCTCCAAGTTTATAACCTGTCCACCAACCAACTACAGCCATTGCAGCTCCAGCTGCCATAGACTTTCCTTCATTGGCACTTATTTGTTCAATTCTTAATGCATCAACCGTTATATCTTGAGTCGCTGATGCAATAGCTATTATTAGACCTACAGAGATAAGAAGCGCCAAATTTTCAGTAGGGTTTATAAAGCTCCAAACAACCAAACTTATTAAAATTGCTATTTGCATTAAAACTATCCAGCCTCTTCTATGGCCTAGTTTTTTTGTTAATAAAGGTATTTGAATTCTGTCAACAATTGGAGCCCATAAATAATTAAACGCATAAACACCAAAAATTAAACCTGCCCATCCTATAGTAGATCTACTTAATCCTTCTTCTTTTAACCATAAGCTCAAACTACTTGCAATTAATACCCAAGGAAATCCACTTATTGCACCTAGCAATAATATTCTCAACATTCTAATGTCTTTGTACACTAGCAATGACTCAGACCATGTTTGTTTTCTTTCAATCATTAAAATTTTCTCCAAAATGATGGAATAAATAACACTAGTATAGCAAATAACTCAAGTCTACCTAAAATCATCCCTAAACTTAGTACCCATTTTGATGAATTTTCTAGAGAAGAGAAGTTTCCATTTGGACCTATTGTATCTCCAAGGCCTGGACCAACATTAGAAATTGATGTAGCTGCTCCTGAGATAGATGTAACAAAATCTAGACCAGTTAAAGATAATATAGCAGTTAAAGAGAAGAAAATTACAATATATAAAAATATAAATGATATTACCGATGACATAAATTTATCATCAATAATATTTTTATCATATTTAATTACAAATATACCTCTTGGATAAATAATTTTTTTTAATTGATTTAATAAAAAACGATATAACAACTGCACTCTAAAAATTTTAATACCACATGCGGTTGATCCAGCACATCCACCTATAAACATTAAAATTAAAAAAAATATTAAAGGAAAATTACCCCATTCATCAAAATCTTTAGTAACATAACCTGTACCTGTAAGTATTGAAATTACATTGAAAGAAACAGATCTCAAGCTTTCGTTTTGAAATCCTTTTGAAAAAAATAAATAAATAGATAATACAATAATAGAAAAAAAAGTTACTTTTAAAAATGCCACAACTTGTGTGTCAGAAAAAAATATTTTTTTATCTCCATTTAAAAATTTTATATAAGCAATAAAAGGAATACTACCTAAAACTATAAAAATCATTGAAGTTATTTCAATAAGAAAACTATCAAAATATCCTATAGATTCATTGTAGTTTGAAAAACCTCCAGTTGCAATTGTAGTCATAGAATGAGTTAAGCTATCAAAAAAATTCATACCAAATAATTTGTAAAATAAAGCGCATATCAATGTAAGTGTTGAGTAAATAACAATTAATCTAATACTTATTTGTTTTGATTTTGGTAAAATTTTTTCCGCAGTATCATTACTTGAGATTTTAAATAGTTGCATTCCTCCAACATTCATAATTGGCATTAGCGTTATAGCCATAACAATAATACCTATTCCCCCAAGCCATTGAAGAATAGCTCTCCATAATAAAATACTTTTTGGAGCAATTTCTAAATCCTGAATAATAGTTGAACCTGTAGTAGTTATCCCTGACATGCTTTCAAAAAAAGAATCTGTAATGCTTAAATTTAAATTTGAAAATATAAAAGGCAAGGAACCAAATATTGCAATACTTAACCAAGAAAGAGCTGTTAATAAAAAAGCTTGAGGTAAGTTTAATTTTTTATCGTGATCTAAATTTGAGAGAAAAAATAATACCCCAAAAACTACAGTAATAATACCTGAGCTGATGAAAGAAGAATCAAATTCTTGATAAATTAATTGAGCTACTACAGGTATAATCATAGCAAAACCAAGAATCACTTGTAATAATCCAAGTGTGAAAAAGACTGTTTTATAATTCGACATTTTGAATGAACATTATTTTATGGTAAATAAATTTCAACTCTATAAGAATTATTAAAAGCTCTATTTTTATGAGTTATTATTAAGTTAAAATTGTGATCGATAAAAACAACATTGAAAAAACTAACGCCTGGCCATTTGTTGAGGCAAAAAAAATTCTTCGAGAGAGAAAAAAATATATTGAAAAAAAGGGCAAGATAATTCTTCAAACTGGTTATGGCCCAAGTGGACTGCCTCATATTGGTACTTTTGGTGAAGTAGCAAGGACATCTATGGTTGTAAATGCTCTTAATCAAATTACAGAAATACCAAAAGAGATAATTACTTTTTCAGATGATATGGACGGTTTAAGAAAAGTACCTGATAATATACCTAACCAAGAAATATTAAAAAATAATTTACATAAACCATTAACTCAAATTCCAGATCCTTTTCAAAAGTTTAATAGTTTTGGGGAACATAATAATGAAATGTTAAAAAATTTTTTAAATGAATTCAATTTTACTTATTCATTTAAAAGCTCAACTGAACTTTATAAAAATGGATTTTTTAATGAAACTTTAAAATTAATTCTGAATAAATATCAAGAAATAATGAACATAATTATACCTACTTTAGGTGTTGAGAGACAAAAAACTTATTCTCCATTTTTACCAATATGCCCTGATACTGGAGTTGTTTTGGAGATACCTGTTTTAGAGATAGATCAAAAAAATTCAAAAATAGTCTTTGATAACTTTGGTAAGAAATTGGAAACAAGTATTTTAAATGGAAATTGCAAATTACAATGGAAAGTTGATTGGGCTATGAGATGGTTTGCATTAGATATTGATTTTGAAATGTATGGAAAAGATTTAATAGAGAGTGCTATCTTATCAACAAAAATTATAAAAAGTCTTGGAAAAGTAAATCCATCTGGCTTTGCATATGAGTTATTTTTAGATGAAAAAGGTGAAAAAATTTCAAAATCTAAAGGAAATGGTATTACTATTAATCAATGGTTGGAGTATGCTTCACCAGAGAGTCTTTCTTTGTTTATGTATCAGAACCCAAAGCGAGCAAAAAAACTATATAAAGAAATTGTACCAAAAGCTGTAGACGAATATCTTGATTTTATCGATAAAGGTAAAAATCAAACCGAACTTCAAATGTTGTTAAATCCTGTTTGGCACGTTCATAATGGAATTATACCAAAAGAAAACATGATCATGTCTTTTTCTATGTTATTAAATTTGGTTGAAACAAGCAACGCTAGTTCAAAAGAACTACTTTGGAAATTTGTAAAAAAATACAAAGCAGATATTTTAGAAAAAAATCATCCAATTTTTGATAAGTTGATAGAATATGCGATAAAATATTTTAATGATGTTATTAAGAAAAATAAAAAATATAAAAAGCCAAATGAATTAGAAAAAAAGGCTTTGATAGCTTTAATTCAAATACTTGAAAAATGTGATGACAAAATGAAACCTGAAGACATTCAAACTCTAATATATACTGTTGGAAAAGAAAATGGTTATAAAGAAAACCTAAGAGACTGGTTTAAATTAATATATGAAGTTGTATTTGGAGATGAAAATGGACCTAGAATGGGTTTTTTTATTAGTTTTTTTGGTGTTAAAGAAATGCAAGAGGTAATTAGAGATAAGATTAAATAATGTTTTCAAAGATAAGATCCTTAATATTTAAATTTGAACCAGAAGTTGCTCATAGCTTGGCTATTAAAGCACTAAAATATAATTTTGTTCCACCTAAAAAAATTCCAAATAATAAATTAATTGAAACAAAATTATTTTCAAAAATAATAAAGAATCCTATTGGACTTGCCGCAGGTTTTGATAAAGATGCAGAAGTATATAATAGTATATTTGATCTAGGTTTTGGGTTTGTAGAAGTTGGAACAGTGACTCCTCTTAAACAATATGGAAATAAAAAACCAAGAGTCTTTAGGCTTGAGGAGGATGAGGCTCTTATAAACAGATTAGGCTTTAATAATTCAGGGTCAGAAGAAGTTCTTTCAAAAATAACTAAAAATAAACCAAAAGGATTATTAGGAATTAATATTGGGCCTAATAAAGATTCTCAAAACAGATTAGAAGACTATTTGGTATGTTTTAGAAAGTTTCATAATTTTGCAGATTATATTACTATTAATATTTCATCACCTAATACTGAAAATTTAAGAAGCTTTCATAATAAAAGTGAGTTGAATGAATTGCTAAAATTAATTAATGAAGAAAAAAAAATATTAAATTCTGCAGTTCCTATAGTTGTAAAAATTTCTCCCGATATTCAAGAAGACGATATACCAACTATTTCAGAATTACTTTTAAAATTTGAAATAAGTGCTGTTATTATTTCAAATACAACAGATAGTACCAGAGAAAACTTAATTAATATAAATAAATTAGAAAAAGGTGGGTTGTCAGGAAAACCAATTGAAAAAAAATCAAATAATTTAATAAGTAAATTTTATAAAATTTTAAGAGGTAAAATATTAATTATTGGAGTTGGAGGTGTTGACTCTGGCAAAAGTGCTTTTGAGAAATTTTTAAATGGGGCTAATTTAGTTCAACTTTACACTGGTATGGTTTACAAAGGTCCAAACATTGCATCAATAATAAGTGAGGAATTAATAAATATATTAGAAAAAAAAGGTGTGAAAAATATATCTGATATAATAGGAAATGAAAAATGATCTTGACTGGAAACTTTATTGCACTTATACAATCTTAATTTTTATGTCTAAAAAATGTGAACTTACTGGAAAAATACCTCTAAAAGGTCATAACGTTAGTCATGCTAACAACAAGACTAAAAGAAGATTTTTACCAAATTTAAAAAAAGTAAAATTTAAAAGTGAGATATTAAATAAAAGCATGAGACTTACTGTATCTAATGCAGGTCTAAGGTCAGTTGATAAAAAAGGAAGTTTTGACCAATTTATTAAAAGTACAAAAAGTAAATATTTGTCAGTGCGATTAAAAAAGTTAAAAAAAAATCTATTAAGTAAATCAGCTTAGTGAATAAATATTTTTTTACCCTGTCATTTTTGATGGGATTTGTAGTACTAGCATCAAATTTTCTAGTACAATTCCCCGTAAAATATTACGGTCTTGAAGACCTTTTAACTTATGGAGCATTTAGTTATCCAGTTGCCTTTTTAATAACTGATCTAGCGAATAGATCGTATGGAAAATTAGTTGCTAGAAAAATTGTATATATAGGTTTTATAATAGGAATTTCTTTTACATTATTTTTTTCAACAAATTTTTCTGACTTAATTTCCATAAGGATTGCATTTGGATCTGGTATTGCATTTATTGTTGCTCAACTATTAGATGTGCAGATATTTGATCAATTGAGAAGAAAGAAATGGTTTATAGCACCACTTACATCTTCCTTGGTAGGATCTACAATTGATACTTTTTTATTTTTTTCTATATCTTTTTATGCGACAGGCATCCCATGGTTTACTTTAGCTCTTGGGGATTTGACTGTAAAAATATTAGTTGCTTTAGTTATGTTAATTCCATTTAAATTATTGATAGGAACTTTTAAAACAGTTTAGTTTTTTAAACAAAATTTGTAAGATAAAATTTTATAGGCAAGTTTAGCCACAAGAAAATTATATGAATTAAATCCTTTTATTGGTGCTAATTCATTAATATCAGCTCCTACAATATTTGAATTTTTAAATGCAATTTTAATTATTTCTAATGTTTCATCCCACAAAAGACCCCCCGGTTCAGGAGTTCCTGTAGCAGGCATTATACTTGAGTCAAAACCATCAACATCAAAAGTTAAGTAAACAGTTTTACCTTTTATTAATTTTTTAAATTTATTTAAGTTCCATTTTTTTTTATCTTTAGCCCAAAATATACTAATTCTATTTGAATTTTTTTTTAATATTGGAATCTCACTTTGTGAAATATTTCTGATACCAAAAGAAATTACTGATACATTTTTATTATCTAAACATCTTTTAATTGCTGAAGCGTGAGAAAATTTTTCTCCATTATAACTCTCTCGTAGATCCGCATGAGCATCGAAATGTAACAAACATAATTTTTTATATTTTTTTGCAAAAGGATCAATACATCCAGGAGTAATTGAATGTTCACCACCTAATGTAAGAGGAAATATTCCTTTTTTTAATATTTCGCTATTTATCTTTGAAATTGTCCCTAGTGCTTTTTTTATATTCTTATTAATTTTAAAAAATTTATGAGTTTTTATACCAATTTTTTTATATGGCTCACATCTAAGCTCTTCGTCATACAATTCTACTTGGTGTGATGCTTTTATTATTTCTCTTGGACCATTTTTTGTGCCTCCTCCGTAACTCACAGTTTTTTCTAAACCAAATGGAACAATAACTACTTTTTCTTTAAATTTAAATTTGTTATCGACCCCTAGAAAACCACTTTTATTGGACAAATATTTCAAATTATTACCTAAAAATTTTTGTAAAATTTCTTCTATCTCTTTTTTTCCAATCACCTTTATGATAAGCATCACTCGCAATTAATGGAAGCACACTTGTTGCTTCAGCAAATACCATTTGTTCCTTGGTAATATCAACTTTACCCCAAGAACTTGCTTCTTTTAATGTGGAACTACTGCAAGCACCATCTCTTGAATCTGCAACTGTAATTTGAACAGCATACTTATGCATATCTACATTTTTACCTAATAGTTCAGCACAAATTACTGTATCTTGAATAAAGTTTTTTGGAACCCCTCCACCTATCATAAATAAACCAGACCCTTTAGATTTAATTTTAATTTCTGTTAGTTCTCTAAATTCTCTAATCGAGTCAATTGTTATATGTTTGTTAGGGTTGTTTTCTTGATGCATTACCAACCCAAATCCGGCGCTTGAGTCTGTAAATGCTGGACAAAATATTGGAACATTATAGTCATAAGCCATTTCAATTAAAGATTCCTTTTTTTTTGCATTTTTTTTTAGATATTTTCCTATTTCAAAAATAAATTCTCTAGAAGTGTAACTCTTTGGATCAAGTTTATCGGCAATTTCACAAATTATTTTATCACACATCTGAAGCTCATTTTCATCAATATAAGTGTCATAAATTCTATCTATATAATTTTTTCTTAATACAGTATCATCTTGAAATTGAGAACCTTGGTAATGTTTAAAGCCTAGTGCTTCAAAGAAATCCATATCAATTATAGACGCCCCTGTAGCAACTATTGCATCTACCATATTGTATTTAATCATATCTCTATAGATATGCATACATCCTGCAGCTGAAGTAGATCCAGCTAGAGTTAAAAATATTGAACATTCTTTGTCTTTTATCATTTGATTGAATATATCAGCAGCATTTGCCGTCTCCCTTGAAACGAAAGACATTTTTTTCATAGATTGAATTATTTTTCTAGAGTCGAATGAAGTTATATCAATATGTTCTACAGGAGATTTTAAAAAATCTTTTTTACTATTGTGACCTAGATTTTTTTTATCTGACATTATGCAACAAGAAATTGTTTATCAAATTCTTTGTCATACATAGTCATAATGGGTCTATCTTCTAATTCAAATATATTATTTGAATACAGACCATTAAAATCAGTTCTAAATGTTAATCCATATGCTCCAAGTTGGCCAAGCTCTATGTAATCATTTTCTTTAATATTATTGGGTAAAATAAAAGGACCCTTCATATAATCCATGCTATCACATGTTGGTCCATAAAAATCAAATGAAGTTAATTTTTTTGATATTATCCGACCATTAGTTATTAATTTACTAGGATAAACTATATTTGGAACTCCAGCATCAAACAAAGTTCCATATGTTCCATCATTAATATAAAGTTTTTGTTTTTTTCTTAAATTTACCCTTACTATTGTAGAACCACTTTCAGCAACAATGGCTCTACCTGGTTCACAAATAATTTCTGGAAGATTTTCTAATTTTAAATTTTTTAAAGCATCTTGGATTTCATTGAAATAACTTTCTATGGATTGAGGTATTAAATCTGGGTATATTGTTGGAAAACCTCCCCCAACATTTATATAGTCAGGAATAATTTTTGTACGTTTAATAATGTTTCCTATTTCTTTAATCCCTTTACTGTAAGAAATTGGATGCATACATTGTGATCCTACATGAAAACTCAATCCAATTTTTTTAGCATATTGTTTTGTTAGTCTTAGTAAACCAGTAGCTTCTGAAGTAAGTGCACCAAACTTTTTTGATAAATCAATCTCCGCATGTTCGTTAGATACCGCAACACGGACAAATAATTCTAAATCTTTAGCTTGACCAGTGCTTTCTATTATTTTGATTAATTCATCTTTAGAGTCTAAAGAAAAGGTTTTTATCCCATAATTAAAATATGCTTCTTTAATACTTTCCCTACTTTTAACTGTATGCATGAATGAACATTTAACATTTTTATCTATATTTCTAATTGCTTTAATTTCGTTTATAGATGCAACATCAAAGTTCTTAATCCCACCGTCAATTATTGTCTTAATTACTAGTGGATGAGGATTAGTTTTAACAGCATATAAAACTTTCCCAGGAAAATTGTTTTGAAAATATTTTGATGCAACCTGTATAGAACTTTTTCTTATACAATAAATTGGTTCATCCGGTCGCAGTTGATTTACTAATTTTTCAACTGTTTTAAATTTTTCCATATTTAGCCCCTCAAAAAAAATTTAACAAAAAAAAAGTGCATATCTCCTATGCACCTTTATAAATTCAGCATTTATGGGATATATTCATTAAAGTAAAGAAAATAATACTATTGAAATTAAATTTTTAAACACCATATGAGTTCCTATGACACCCTCTGAAAACATTAAAAATATAAGTCAATTTGAGGATAAATCACTACTCATAGTTGATGACGACAATCCTTTTAGAGAGAGATTAGCTAGAGCTATGGAAAAAAAAGGTTTTCAAGTATCTCAAGCCGAAGGTGTAAAAAAAGGTTTAGAATCTGTTAAACAAAAAAAACCTGCTTTTGCAGTAGTTGACCTTAGATTAGGTGATGGAAATGGATTAGAGGTTGTAAAAGAAATACAGAGCTCTAATTCAAAAAGTAGAGTTGTTATGCTAACAGGTTATGGAAATATTCCAACTGCAGTTGCAGCAATTAAGCAAGGTGCGATAGATTATTTAGCAAAACCTGCAGATGCAGATGATGTAGAAAGAGCTCTTTTAGCCGATCCTAATAGCAAAGCTGCACCACCTGAAAACCCAATGTCAGCAGATAGAGTTAAGTGGGAACATATACATAGAGTTTTTGAATTATGTAATAGAAATGTATCGGAAACTGCAAGAAGACTTAAGATGCATAGAAGAACTCTTCAAAGAATACTTTCAAAAAGATCTCCTAGATAAATTTTCTTAATTTAATAATTTTTTTCACTAATAAAGCTAGTATTAACATCTTAAATAATTCAGCTAAAAGAAATGGTAAAACACCAAGTTCAAGAAGAGGTTTATCCCATCCAATTAAAATTCCAAGCCAAATCACACCTAAAATATAAATACTAGATACTGACAATATTATTTTACAAAAATTATAAAATATATTTTTATTATAATTAAAAAAACCAGCTAAAAAAGTAGCAAATAAAAATCCAATTAAATATCCCATAGTTGGACCAGTGAAATATGTTAAGCCAATTCCTCTTTCAGGTGAATTTGAAAAAACTGGAAAACCTAAAATACCCTCTAATAAATAAAGCCCAACAGTTGCTAAAGCTATTTTATATCCAAATGCAATACCAAAAAAAATTACCAAAAACGTTTGCATGGTCATTGGTACAGGATAAAAGGGAATTTTAATTTTAGCAGATAACGTTAGTAGAATGGTGCCTAGAAAAATTACTAAAAAATATTTTAAAGTTTTTTGTAAATTATTTGCCTTAGTGATTTCCATAGTTTGACTTTACTACTATTATTTAGATTTATCTAGTTTTTTGTTAATGTTAAAAATACATCTTCTAAATCACCATCATCTGTGGATATATCAATTATATTTACACCTTGCGTTTCTATAGATTGAATTAAATCCTTCATATTAACTTTACTTTTTTCATATATAACAGATAGATAATTCTCATTATTTAATAATATTTTAAGTGAACTAAATAAATTTTCTTCGGTATTAACTTTTTTATTAACCGTGAATTTTACTTTTTTTGTTTGAATTTTTTCTAAAAGATTACTTGTACTATCTAAAGCAACTAACCTCCCTTTATTAAGAATACCAATTCTATCACACATTTTTTCAGCTTCTTCTAAATAATGTGTTGTTAAAATTATTGTAACACCTTGTTTATTTAAAGACTTAACGTTATCCCAAAGATTTCCTCTTAATTCGACATCAACACCCGCAGTTGGTTCATCTAATATTACTATAGGTGGTTTATGAACTAATGCTTTGGCTACCATTAATCTTCTTTTCATTCCTCCAGATAAACTTCTTGTATAACTTCTAGACTGATCTTCCAATGAAACAAGCTTAAGAATAACATCTGTAATCCGATCTTTTTTTCTTATTCCATACATTCCAGCTTGTAATTCTAATAATTTTCTTGGAGTAAAAAAAGGGTCAACGTTAATTTCTTGAGGAACTATACCAATCGAAGCTCTTACTTGTCTTGGATTTTTATCAATATCAAACCCCCAAACACTAACTTCTCCTGAAGATTTCATAGTTGTGCCACTTAAAATATTAATAAATGTACTTTTGCCAGCACCATTTGGTCCCAAAAGACCAAAAATTTCTCCTTCTTTCACTTCTAAGTTTAATCCATCAAGTGCAAGAGTAGATTTAGAACTATCTTTTGAATAAGTTTTATTTAAGTTTTTAACATACAAAACATTTTTTTTGTTCATATTTAAATATACGTTTATAACATTAGTATAAATTAAGGTAACATTATTTATGACTAAAATAAAAAAAACTGATCATTTCTATTTGATTGATGGATCAGGATATATTTTTAGAGCATATTATGCTCTTCCACCTTTGACTAGAAAAAGTGATGGACTACCTACTGGAGCTGTAAATGGGTTTTGTAATATGTTATTCAAATTACTTGAGGACTCAAAGTCAGATGATAATAAAGAAAAACCAACACACTTTGTAGTAATTTTTGACTCAGCAAGAAAAAATTTTAGAAATGAAATTTATTCTGATTACAAAGGAAACAGATCTGATGCACCAGATGATTTGATACCTCAATTTGATTATATAAGAAAATCTGTAGAAGCTTTCAATCTACCCTCAGTAGAGTTATTGAATTATGAAGCTGATGATTTAATTGCAACCTATTCTGAACAAATTTTGTCTGTAGGTGCAAAAGTTACGATTATATCTTCTGACAAAGACCTAATGCAGCTTTATAAAAAAAATATTAGAATTTATGACCCAATGAAAAATAAATATATTTCTGATCAAGATATATTAGACAAATTTGGAGTTGAACCAAGCAAAGTAATAGATGTCCAAGCGCTTGCAGGAGATAGTAGTGATAATGTACCAGGTGTACCTGGTATAGGTGTGAAGACTGCAGCTGAATTAATAAATCAATATAAAACTTTGGAGAATTTATTAAAAAAAGCTAGTGAAATTAAGCAAAACAAAAGAAGACAAACTTTAATTGAAAATAAAGATAAAGCTATAGTAAGTAAAAAATTAGTAACCTTAAAAAAAGATGTTCCAATTAAAAATGAGATAATTGAGTTTAAATTAAAAAATGTTGATAAAAAAAAACTTTATGATTTTTTAAGAGAAATGGAATTTAACAGATTATTAAGTTCAGTAATATCAACATATGGCGAAATAGGATTTGAGAAAGATCAAAAAACTGAAAAAAGTATAAATCAAAAAATTAATTCAAAAAATTATCAATTAATAGAAAATGAGGAAGATATAGATAAATGGTTAAAAGAGGCAGAAGAAAAAGGTGAATTTGCAATTGATACCGAAACAACATCTTTGGATCCTCATCAGGCTGATTTAGTTGGTATTTCCTTATCAACTAAAGTTGGTCATGCTTGTTATATACCACTAGCACATAAATCTAAAAAAAACATGAATGAAAAATCAATAATAAAAAAGATTAAACCAATTCTAGAAGATAAGAGTATTAAAAAAATTGGTCAAAACATTAAATTTGATTACATAATATTATTTCATAGAGGAATAGATATGACTTCAATGGAGGATACTATGTTGATGTCTTATGTTTTAGATGCAGGAAAAAATCGCCATAACATGGATACATTGTCTCAAATTCATTTAGATCATAAAACCATATCTTATAAAGATTTAGTTGGTTCAGGGAAAAAACAAATTAATTTTAGTGAGGTAGATTTAGACTTGGCAAAAAATTATGCATCTGAAGATGCTGATATAACTTTTAGACTATATCAAATCTTTAAAAAAAATCTGAAATCTGAAAAATTACTAAATATTTATGAAATCTTTGAAAAACCGCTGATAAAAATTTTAGCACATATGGAAATTTGTGGAATTAAAGTTGATAATAACTTTTTGAAGATTTTATCAAAAAAATTTGAAGGAAAGATACAAAAACTTGAAAAAGAAATTTTCAAAATTTCAAAAAAAGAGTTCAATATCGGCTCAACTAAACAATTGGGTGAAATAATGTATAATGAATTGAAAATTGCGAATATAAAAAAAACAAAAAAAGGCAGCTTTGCAACTAGCGCACAAGTATTAGAAGATTTATCATTTAAAGGACATGAATTACCAAAATTAGTTTTGGATTGGAGACAGGTAACAAAACTAAAAAATACTTATTCAGACTCATTACAAGAACATATAAATAAAAATTCTAAAAGGGTTCATACATCATTTTTACTTGCCGCAACATCTACAGGTAGATTAGCCTCTAGCGATCCAAATTTACAAAATATACCAATCAAGTCAGACGATGGAAAAGATATAAGAAAATCTTTTATAGCTGATAATCAATCGTTGCTTATTTCTGCTGATTATAATCAAATTGAAATGAGAATCTTAGCTGATTTAGCTGATGTAAAAGAATTAAAAAAAGCATTTAAAAATAACGAGGATATTCATTCCTTAACTGCAAGCCAAGTTTTTAATGTTAAAGTTAAAGATGTCAATTCTGATATGAGAAGAAAAGCAAAAGCAATTAATTTTGGTATCATTTATGGAATCTCCCAATATGGTCTTGCAAAACAGATAGGCGTTTCCAATGTTGAAGCAGAAGAATTTCTAAACTCATATTTTATAAAATTTCCAGAAATTAAAAATTATATGGAGAATACAATTAAATTTTGTAGGAAAAGTGGATTTGTAAACAATATTTTTGGAAGGCGAACGCATGTTACAGGAATTAACGATAAAAATTTTAATGTTAGAAATTTTCAAGAAAGAGCCGCAATTAATGCTCCTATTCAGGGATCAGCATCAGAAATAATGAGACTTGCAATGATAAGAATTAATAAGAAATTTGAGTCAATTAAAAACCTGAATTGTAAAATTTTATTACAAATACATGATGAATTAATTTTTGAAGTAAAAAAAGATGAAGTATTAGAATATGAAAAATTAATAAAAAAAGAGATGTCAAGTGTTAAGGACAGTGATTTACATACATTTTCAATACCTCTTTCAATTGACATTAATCATGGTAATAATTGGGGTGAACTACATTAAGCAAAACCATCTATTGCCCAAATTAGAACAATTTAGTATTTTTAAAGTAGTCTATGACAGAAACAATTGCATTAATTGATGATGATAGAAATATTTTAACCAGCTTAAGTATTGCTTTAGAAAAAGAAGGTTTTAAAGTTCAAACTTATCTGGATGGAGAAAGTGCTCTTATTGGTTTAACTAGATCACCTCCAGATCTAGCGGTTATAGACATTAAAATGCCTAGGATGGATGGTGAAGAGTTGCTTAGAAAATTGAGGAAGAAAACTTCCTTGCCTGTAATCATGTTAACTTCAAAAGATGAAGAAGTAGATGAATTATTAAATTTAAAACTAGGTGCTAATGACTTTGTAAAAAAATCAGGTGGCTTTTCAAAGAAAATTTTAATTGAGAGGATTAGAGTTCAATTAAGAAAAAAGGATACCAACGTAGAGGATAATAAGAACATCATATCTCATGGAAAACTAAAACTTGATCCATCCCAATTAGAGTGTGAGTGGGCAGGTAAACAATTGCCTGATAAATTAACAACTACAGAATTTTTAATAGTTAAAGAGTTAGCAAAACGACCAGGTATAATTAAGGAAAGATCGCAATTAATGGATATTGCATATAGAGAGGATACGGACATCGAAGATAGAACTATAGATAGTCACGTAAAGAGAATAAGAAAAAAATTTAAAAAAGTAGATAGTAATTTTTCTGCAATAGAAACTAGATATGGCAGTGGTTATCGTTGGAATGTAAGTTGATGTTAAGTAATTTTATCAAAAATCTTTCAATATTAAAAAAATTTCTTTTTTTAAACTTGGTATTTTTTTTAGTAATTGGGATTTTTACTTTATTATATTTAAGAAGTATTGAACCGTCATTGATTAAAAATAAAGCCTCTAATCATATACAAATCATTGATAATACTACAGACCACTTAAAAAGATTAAAAATTAATTTAAATATTGATGAAATTAAAAAATTTTTATTTTCTACGAGATTTCTTTTCCAAAATCTTGATAGAGTCGTAATATTTGATAGTAACTTTAATCTCATAGGGGATACAGATACTTTAGACCTAGATCCAAGATCTTTTTCTCCAAAACTTGGAATTGTTGAGATGGATATTTTAGATAGCGAAGTAAAAAAAACTGATTCAAATAAACAAACATCACTAGAAAGTAAAAATTTGCCTTTTTTAAAAGATAAACTAACAAATTATGCTAACTCATCAGAATTTGGAAAACCTTTGGCATTTACTCAAAATACTTATGAACAATTTATTTTAACAACAATAAAAAATGTCAATATAGATGAAAATAATTATGGATTTATAGTGATACAAGAAAATGCAAATGAAATTAGAGTTGCAATAAATGAAAGGAAAAATTTTATATTGAGAACAGCTGCAATTGTAATTGTTGTTATAATGATTTTTTCATTTGTGCTTAACAGATATTTTCTTAAACCTATTAAAAATATCGTCAACTATACTAATATTATCAAAGAAAAAAGTAATGAAGAAACAAATATAGAAAATATCAAAAAAAGAAATGATGAATTAGGAATTTTATCAAACTCTGTCGATGAAATGACAAAAGAATTAAACAAAAGAATTACAAACGCTGAAAATTTTTCAACAGATTTAGTTCATGAAATTAGAAATCCATTAGCTTCGCTTAAAAGTGCCTCTGAAATTATTTCAGAAACAGAAAATAAAACTTTAAGAGATAAATTAATAAGTATAATTTCCCATGATGTTGAAAGGATTGAGAGATTAGTAACAGATTACTCTCAAATGTTAAAAGATGAAGCTGCAATTTCCTCAGAACAAATGAAAGAGCTTGATCTTAAATTAATTATCAGATCTGTTGTTGATGATTATAATGGAGTTTACAATTCAAAAAGAGGTATATCTGTAAAATTAAATACCAATGGCTCAAAAGATTATAAAATTTTAGGTATTGAAAATAGAGTTGAGCAAATCATTGCAAACTTATTAGATAATTCTATCTCTTTCAGTAATGATAACCAAGAAATAGAAGTTGAGCTGGAAAAGGCAAAAAATGGTTCTATAAATCTTAATGTTATTGATCAGGGTGAGGGATTTAAAGAGACTGATACTAATAAAATTTTTAATAGATTCTATAGTAATAGACCTGAAAAATTTGGTGAGCACTCAGGCTTGGGTTTAAATATAGTAAAAAATCTTGTTGAACTTCATAATGGTCAAATTCGCGCATCAAATAATGACGATAAAGGTGCAAAAATTGAGATTACGTTCCCAAAAATATAACTTTAAGTTAAACGTTGATTAAATTTGATAAAGTTGTTACAAACCGCATTTTATGAGTGATTACAAAGTAAAAGATATCAATCAAGCAGAATTTGGAAGAAAAGAAATTTCTTTAGCAGAAACTGAGATGCCTGGCTTAATGGCACTAAGAAAAGAATATCAAGGAAAAAACCCGCTTAAAGGTGCAAGAATTTTAGGTTGTTTGCACATGACAATTCAAACAGCAGTATTAATTGAAACATTGGTAGACCTAGGTGCAGAAGTAAGATGGTCTTCATGTAATATATTTTCTACCCAAGATCATGCAGCTGCAGCGATAGCGAAAGCAGGTATTCCTGTATTCGCGTGGAAGGGTGAGACGGAAGAAGAATACTGGTGGTGCGTAAAACAAACAATTGAGGGTAAAAAAGATTGGAAGCCTAATATGATTTTAGATGATGGTGGTGATCTTACTGCCCTAATGCACAAAGATTATAAAGATTTAATGAAGGATATAAAAGGTTTAAGTGAGGAAACAACTACAGGCGTTTTAGCTCTGAAAAAAATGGAAGAGCAGGGAACACTTTTAGTACCTGCAATCAACGTTAACGACTCGGTCACAAAATCAAAATTTGATAATCTTTATGGGTGCAGAGAAAGTTTAGTTGATGGTATAAAAAGAGCTACTGACGTTATGATGTCTGGAAAAGTTGCAATTGTTGCTGGTTTTGGTGACGTTGGAAAAGGAAGTGCTGCATCACTTAGACAAAGTGGTGCAAGAGTAATGGTAACTGAAACTGATCCAATTTGTGCGCTACAAGCGGCTATGGAAGGTTATGAGGTTGTCTTAATGGATGAGATGATTGGTCAAGCTGATATAGTTGTTACAGCTACAGGTAATAAAGACATAGTAACGGCAGATCATATGAGAGCTATGAAAGATAGATCTATACTTTGTAATATTGGCCACTTTGACAATGAAATACAGGTAGAAGCTTTAAAAAATTATAAGTGGGATGAAATTAAACCTCAAGTCCACGAAATTACCTTTCCAGATAACAAAAGACTAATTTTGTTAGCTGAAGGTAGACTTGTAAATCTTGGATGTGCTACAGGTCACCCAAGTTTTGTAATGAGTGCATCATTTACAAACCAAGTTACAGCACAAATAGAGTTATGGAATAACTCAGATAAATATGAGAAAAAAGTTTATGTGCTACCAAAACATCTAGATGAGAAAGTTGCAAGACTACACCTTGATAAAGTTGGTGCAAAATTAACACCACTATCAAAAGATCAAGCTGATTATATAAGTGTTAAAACTGAAGGACCTTACAAGCCAGACGCTTACAGATATTAAATCTGTTTTAGATGAATATTTCATCACCCAAAGATCTAAATAAAATCGCAGAAAAAATTAATAAAATTATATCACCAGGAGATTATATTTTTTTATTTGGAGAAATTGGAAGTGGCAAAACTACATTTACAAGATTCTTAGTAAATTCTTTAGAAGTAAAAAATAAACTACCCGAAAGTGAAGTTCTTAGCCCTACATTCAACATTGTTTATGAATATGAGATAAATAAAATATTGATAAAACACTTTGATCTTTATCGTCTAAAAAGCAAAGATGAATTAAATAACCTAGGGATATTTGATAACACAGATGATATTATTACTGTAATTGAGTGGCCAGAATTAATTGATGAGAAACCATTGAACAGACTAGAGTTATATTTTAAATATGCAGAAAATATGGAAGAAAGAAATTTAGAAATTTATTTTTATGGAAGACTCAAAGAAAATAAATTTTAAAAAATATTCATCCTTAAAAGGTGATGCTTCTTTAAGAAAATTTTATAGAAAAAAAAATACCAATGGTACATCTATTATAGTTTTTGCTAATAAAGAAAAAAAAAAAAACCTTTTAGATTATGCATCTATAAATAAATTACTGAATATTAATGGAATTTTAGTTCCAAATTTAATTTCTGAAAACTATAAAAAAAATTTTATAGAAATTGATGATCTAGGAGATAAAACTGTTTTTTCTGAACTAAAAAAAAATAATAATAGCAAGGTATTTGTTTCAATCCTAAAAAAACTAATTAAAATCCAAAATATCAAAACAAACAAAATTAAAAATTTTCAGAATAAATTTTATAAAATAAAAAAATATACAAATAGAACTTTAATAGATGAAGCCAAGCTATTTTTAAATTGGTATTTGCCGGACTATTACAAAGGAAAAAAAGGTGAGTATATTAAAAAAAAATTTTTGAAAATTTTTATCAATATGTGTAAAAATCTCAAAAATGAAAACAACACTTTTGTTCATAGAGATTTTCATGTTTCAAATATTATGATTTACAAAAAAAAACTTTTTATAATTGACTCTCAGGATGCATTATTTGGAAATATTGCTTATGATTTAGCCTCTTTAATTGATGATGTTAGGATAAAGACATCAAAAAAAATAAAAAAAATGATTTATGAAAAATATTTTTTAATTAACAAAAAAAAAATAAATAAGAAAAACTTTAATAACGATTTTCTTATTCTATCTATATTAAGAAATTTTAAAATTATAGGTATATTTAAAAGACTCCACAAACGAGATAAAAAAAAAACATATT
Source organism: uncultured Pelagibacteraceae bacterium (assembly GCA_902521005.1). Taxonomy (GTDB): domain Bacteria; phylum Pseudomonadota; class Alphaproteobacteria; order Pelagibacterales; family Pelagibacteraceae; genus Pelagibacter. The sequence goes on along the minus strand of CABYPZ010000006.1, from coordinate 38,201 downwards.
TAAAATTAATACCTTACGCGTGGAAACTAATTGAAGAAAGAATAGAAGAAAGTAAAGATTTTAAATATTTAAAAAACAATATAGACATGTATTTTCCAAAAGAGGTTAGGTACAAATTATGAGTGTCAAAACTGCTTTAATCTTATGCGCAGGTTTTGGCAAAAGATTACAACCATTAACCAAAAGTATACCCAAACCTTTATTTAAAATAAAAGATATTACTTTATTAGAAAGAACACTAAAGATAATCGATAAATTAGAGATTAAAAAAGTAAAAATAAATACATTTTACCTTGAAGATCAAATTATTGATTTTATAAAAAATTATAAATCAAGTTTAGAAATTGAGATTATAAAAGATGGAAAAGAAATTTTAGATACTGGTGGAGGAATACTTAATTTAATTAACTCTTCTAAAGATGAAGATTTTATAGTTTTTAATCCAGATACAATGTGGGATATAAAATATATTGACGAATTAAAAGCTATGATTGAATATTATAATTCAAATAAACTTAATAATTTGCTGTTAGTAGTAAATAAAAAAAAAAGTTTTGACAAAAGATTTATAGGAGATTTTGAACTTAAAAATAAATCTTTATTCAAATACGAAAATAATAATTTTATTTATATTGGGTGTCAGATTATTAACAAAAAAATTCTAAACAATATATCTGATACTTCTTTTTCAATATCCAAAGTATGGAATACTGAACTTAGTAAAAATAATTTAAATGGTTTTGAGAGTACAAATGAATTTTTTCATGTCACTGATTTAGAAATTTTTAATGAAATTATTAAAAGTTAATTAGATCTTGTGCTCTTTCCTTATCAAGGTATCTAGCATTTTTAACTATTCCCTTCTCAAATTCTATTAAAAGAGGATTACCTGTTGGTATTTCGAGTTTTGAAATATCATTTTCGTTTATTTTAAATAAATATTTACACAAAGCTCTAATAGAATTTCCATGAGCAGCTATAACTATGTTTTTATCTATTTTATCAGATATATTTTTTTCATAATAATTTGTTACTCTTTCGAATGTATCTTTAAGTGACTCTGTATCTGGAATTTTATCTCTAGGTACATTCTTATAAGTTTCAATATTTACTGGGTGATATGGACTATTTTGATTTAATGGATCTGGAGCAACATCCCAAGATCTTCTAAATTCTTTTATTTTTTTCTCTCCTAACTTAATTTTCATTTCATCTTTATTCATACCCGTTAAGGCACCATAATGTCTTTCATTGAGCTGCCAAGATTTTATAACATTATTATTTTTAATTCTAAGTGTATTTAAAATTAAGTCTAAAGTTTCAATTGCTCTTTTTTGATATGAACAGAAAAAAAAATCTAGATTTAATTTAAGTTCTTTAATTAGTTCTCCTGCCTTACAGGCTTCTAATTTACCATTTGGCGCCAAATCAACATCCACCCAACCTGTAAACCTTTTTTCAAGGTTCCATTGGCTTTGTCCATGCCTTACTAAAATTAAATGACTCATCAGATATTTAAACTATAATTTAAAAATGAAATTAATAAAAATACTTTTTTTCATAGTTAACATAGCATTTATAATTTTTTATATTTATCCAGGAAGTATATTTGGATGTTTATTTTATAAGGATTGTTCAATTCAACCTCAATTAACAAAAGATTTTATTATTTCCTCTAATCACTTTTATGCATTTTTAATAATATCTTTATGTGGATTTCAAATATTTATTCAGAATTACAAAAATTTAATAATATTATATTTATTTTCTACTTCTGTAATTCTTGAACTTTCTCATTTAATTATTCCTAATAGGTCGTTTCAATTTTCTGATATGTTTGGTAATATAGCAGGAGTTATAGTTTCATTTGCAATTATAAAACTTATAAATTATTGGAGAAAAAAATGAGTTCATTTGATGAGAGACAAAAAGGTTTTGAAAAAAAGTTTGCACACGATCAAGAGCTTCAGTTTAAAGTGAGTGCTAGAAGAAATAAATATGTAGGACAATGGGCCTCAAAGATTCTTGGTTACAATGAAGAAAAAGAAAAAGAATATATTCAATCTGTAATTAAAGCAGATTTTGCTGAAGCTGGAGATGAAGATGTTTTTAGAAAAGTAAAAGAAGATTTAAAAAATCACAATATACCAGATGAAGATATTAGAAAGAAAATGGATGAGCTTAACGAAAAAGCTAAGTCTGAGTTTATTTAGTATATTTATTTTATTTTTTATAACCCAATTACATAGTCAAGAAAAATTTATTTCTGGTAAAGTAAAAATTATTGATGGAGATTCAATAAGAATTGAAAAACATAGAATAAGACTTTTGGGAATCGATGCTCCAGAGATGAAACAATTATGTAAGGATAAAAATAATGAAGATTATGCATGTGGCCATTTATCAAAAAATTTTCTGATATCATTTATTGATGATGTAAAGAACTTAAAAAATCTGAAAGAAGTATTTTGTTATTATTCTGAGTTTGACAAATATAATAGAGTACTCGGTGAGTGCTTTGTAGGTCCAAAAAGAATATATAATCTCAATCAGGCTATGGTACTCTCAGGACATGCGGTAGCTTATTTAAGATATTCAGATAAATATTTAAAAGATCAAGAAGAAGCAATGATAAAAAAGAAAGGCATGTGGTCTGGAGAATTTATTTTTCCAGAAGAATGGAGAAAAAAAAATAAATAAACTATAAGTTTATTAGTGATTCTAAATAAAAAATTATTATTTATATTTTTATTTTTTTTAATTTCAGCTTGTTCATCAATTCCTAAAAATACTGCTGATGGTTGTTCAATATTTTCTGAAAGATATTTTTGGTATAAGCATGTTAAAAAAACTGAGAAGAAATGGGGGACTCCAGTTCATTTACAACTAGCTTTTATTAAAATGGAGTCAGACTTCGATTGGTTAGCAAAACCTCCACGTCATAAACTGTTTAAAGTAATTCCATATAAAAGACCTTCAAGTTCTTTTGGTTACTCACAAGCAGTTAAGGGTACTTGGGAGCAGTATAAAAAGGAAAATGAAAAACCTCTTGCTACTAGAGCAAGATTTAAAGATAGTGTTGATTTTATTGGTTGGTATACAAGCAAAAGTTCAAAAATATTAAAAATATCCAAAAAGGATGTTTTTAAACAGTATATTGCTTATCATGAGGGCTGGGGAAATTACAAAAATTATAAGAATAACAATAGAATAATATTAATTGCAAAAAAGGTTGAAAAGCAATCTATAAAATACAAAAAACAACTATCGTCTTGTCAAAATAAATTAAATAGAAATAAATATATTATTTTTTAACGAAGTTCTTTTTTTAATTCGATATCAACGGCATCTATTCTTTTTGTATTTTTAGCTAAAGCCAAATACATTGCTGGAGTAACATAAAGTGTAAAGAACGTTGAAATAATCATTCCACCTAAAATAGTAGAACCAACTGCTAATCTAGAACCTTCACCAGCTCCAGGCCCTATATTCCCAATTACCAATGGCATCATAGCAATCATGGTACTCAAAGATGTCATAATAATTGGCCTAAATCTTATGCTACAAGCTTCTTTTACAGCAGTTTCTATGTTTTTACCTTTGGTTCTAATTTGATTTGCATAATCGACAATCAAAATACTATTTTTTGTTGATATTCCAATTAAAATAATAAGAGCAATTTGTGAAAAGATATTTACAGAGCTATTTAAAAATAAAATAAAAACTAAACCTCCAAAAATTGCTAATGGAACAGTCAAAATAATAATAAATGGATGTACAAATGAATTAAATGTAGCAGCCATTACCAAGTATGCTGTTAACAATGCTAAAGCAAAAATAATAAATAGTTCATTACTGGTCTCTTTTACTTCTTCAGATTTACCTTTCCATGTAATTTGATTTTGTGGAGCAACTTCTTCCATAGTATTTTCTAAATATTTTATTGCATCAGATAACGAATAATTTTCTGAAATATTTGCTGAAATGGTAACAGCTGGCTGTCTATTATATCTTGATAATTCTTTTGCAGCACCTACCTCTTTAAAATCAACTAGATTAACAAGAGAAATTAATTTACCTGTTGTATCAGATCTTACAAAAATTTTTGATATTCCCTCCTTATTTCTTCGATCTGCTAAATATTGTTGTAATATAATTGGATATTCTTTTCCGAGTTTATTAAATGTAGTTACTTTTTTGCCACCATATAAAGTCTCTAATGTTCTACCAATTTTTTCAGTGGAAACTCCCAGATCTTTAGCTTTATTTTTGTTAATTAAAAGTTTTACTTCTGGTTTATTCCTTGAATAATCTGACTCTATTCTAGAAAGATTGCCATTTTTTCGAAGGGTTCTAATTACTTGACTTTGAATTTTTTCTAATTCCTCATAAGTACTTCCATATATAACCATTTGAACTGGCTTATTATAGCTTGATACTCTTATTGATTGTGGAGAGATAGGAAAAGCAACTGCCTGTGGTACAGTAACAATTTTTCCAATAGCTTCTCTCATTACTGTTTGAGAATTCTTTTTCCTATTATCCCAATTGTCTAACAATGCAATTATTATAAAACTATTAAATGAATTTGCAGATGATCCAAAACCAGGAACTCTCATAATAAATCTTGAATAAGGACTATTTTCTTCTTGTAATAGTGGTATTAGCCTTTTTTCTATTACCTGAGCTTTTTCCTGAGTATATTCAAATGAACTACCTTCATCTGTAAATCCAATCACTAGATACGCACCTCTATCTTCCATAGGTAATAATTCTTTTTTTGAAAAATCAAAAAGTAGAATTGATCCAACAATAATTAAAATAATAAAAATAGTTATTGATTTTGTTTTCTTCATTAAAACTGTCAAGGTTTCCTCATAAAATTTTGAAAAACTTAAAAAGAATTTTTCAAATCTATTAATAATAAAATTTTTGTCAGTTTTTTTGGTTAAGAATTTACTTGCTAACATTGGTGACAAAGTTAATGCGACAAATGATGAAACTACAATGGAGAAAGATAGTGCTATTGCTGTTTCTTTAAACAATGTACCAGATATTCCTTCAATAAATATTAAAGGTAAAAAAACTGCAATTAAAATTAATGTTGTAGCAATTATTGCAAAAGTAATTTGTTTAGAACCTTTGTATGAAGCTACCAGAGGGGTCTCGCCATTTTCAATTCGTCTATAAATTGCGTCTGTCATTATTACCGAGTCATCCGTGATAATGCCTATTGCTAAAATAAAGCTTAAAAGAACAAATATATTTATTGATAATCCAAATAAATAAATACCAAGGAATGAGGCTATTAAGCTTACTGGTAAGGCAATAGCTGGTACAATTACTGCTTTCAAATTTCCTAAAAATAAATAAATGATAATAACTACTAATATAAAAGCTATTACTAAAGTTTTATAAACCTCATTGATTGCTGCTCCTACATAAGTTGCTCTATTAAAAGCTATTTCAAGTTTTAACCCATCAGGTAAAGTTTTGTTAACTTCAAATATTTTCTTTTTAATTTCTTTAGATAACTCTACAGTTGAAGCTCCACTTTTAGCATATATTCCAATACCTACTGTTTTTAAATTGAGTTGATCTTTTCTTTGTGCTTTAAATAATGTTTTTTCTGAAACTGGGCCAAACTCTATTTTTGCAACATCTGACAATGTTACAATTTGCTTGTTATTTTTTTTAATTGGTAATTGTTTAATTGTTTCTATTGAATTATAAGACTTATCTAAGTTTAGGGTCAGGTCTATATTATCTGCCTCAAGAGTTCCTGCGGGTAATCTTATATTTTCACCTCTAAGTGCTTGCTCAACTTCTTGTATTGTTAAATCGTTTGCAGCAAGTTTAATAGGATCTATCCAAACTCTAATACTTAATTCTCTAAGTCCTCCAACTAAAATCCTTCCAACATTTTTTACACTTGAAAAAGTATCTACAAGATATCTTTCAGCATAATCTCCAAGCTCAAGGTCGCTCCAAGTAGAGGAAGACAAAGCTAACCACATAGTAGTAGTAAAACCTGCCGCTCTTTTTAATATTTGAGGCGGATCAGCTTCTGATGGTAAATTATCTACTACTCTTGCAACTCTTTCTCTTACATCATTTGCAGCATTGTCCAATTCAATACTTGTATCAAATTCTATATTTATTGTACTTCTTCCATTTTCAGATTTTGAATCGATATTTTTTATACCTTCGGCACCTCCAATCACATCCTCTAAAACTTGTGTAACTTCTTGATTAACAATTGGAGCTGCAGCAGAATTATAATTAACTTGTACCTGAACCACAGGTGGCTGAATTCCTGATGGTAGTTCTCTTACTGGTAACTTCCAAAAAACAAATAAACCAAATACTATAAGTATTAATGACATTACCCAAGATACCACCGGTCTACGTATGCTTAATTCAGTTATAAACATTTAATTTTTTATAGGCTTAATTTTTCCTCTTGGGAAAACTTTTTTTAGACCTTCAGCAACTATAGTGTCGCCAAGATTTAATCCTGACAAAATCTCTACATTACCTTGGTCTCTTAATCCAATTTCAATTTCTTTTTTATTTACGATATTATCTTCTGAAACTGTATAAACAAATACCTTCTCTCCTTCCATCATTACACTTGTATCCGGAACCCTAAGAGAGTTTCTAGTATTAAAATTTATTGTAATTTCCAATAAGGAGCCTGGAATGAGTTCATAATTATTATTTTCAATTTTAACTCTTGTTAGAAGTGTTCGAGTTTCTGCATTTATCCTACTAGAGACCATATCCACTAACCCAAAAAATTTTTTATTTTTATATCCTGAAAATTTTACATCAACTGGCAATCCCTTCTTTATTGATGATGCATAGTTCTCTGGTATTTTTAAATCACAATAAATAATTGAGCTATCATCCAAAGTTATAATAATCGAATTATCACTGCCAAGAACATCATCAGTTAAACCTCGATATCCCAAAACACCATTGAATGGTGCAATAATTGATTTATCTTTTAATTTTACTATCAAATCTCCCTTATTCACATATTTTTCTAATTTAAGCTCACTATTTAGTTCATTCTTTTTTATTCTAAAAGTTTCAGTTTTCTTCGAAACCGCAGTTCCAAAACTAGATATTTTTTCAGAAAAATCTTCTTGAATTACTTCAGTAACAACTATGCCAGGGGGAGGTCTTTTACTAAATTTTTTTTTAAAGTGATTACCAATCATTGTTCTTCCAATAATCACAGTAGCAATTATTAGAAAAAAAATAATTACAATTGATAATACCTTAGTTGATCTTTTCATATATTAAATCCTACCATATTCTGCCCATGAACCGTCGTAAATGACAGGCATATATTTATTATTTATTAGAGAATATGCAAGTGCCAAAACAGATGCTGTAACACCCGATCCACATGAAAAAACAACATTTAAAGACATATTATCTCCTAAAATTTTTTTAAATATATTTGCAAGTTCATTTGTACTTTTAAATGAATGATCATTATTAATTAATTCATTAAACGGAATACAAAATGAAGATTGTATTGATCCACTTCTTAATCCTTTCCTAGGTTCCTTCACTTTGCCTTCAAATCTATCCTTGCTCCTTGCATCTATTACAATGAAGTTTTTATTTAATATATTATTGTCAATCTGTAATTTATTTTTAACTAATTCTTTATTTTCTTTTGCTATATACTTCGAAAAATTTGTTTGTGTGATTTTATCTGTAGTAAACTTCCCATCCTCTATCCATTTTTTCAATCCACCATCTAAAACATGTACAAGATTTGGATTATGACCAAAGTAAATGAAATTATACCAACATCTACATGAACTTATTACATCTGAATTATCATAAACAACAATATTATCATTATTATTTAAACCCATTTCAGAGATAATTTTTTCCCAATTCTCTTTACTTGCAAGCATATGTGGTAAGTCTGTATTTTGATTTGAATTTTTGTCTAAATCAAAAAAAATTGCATTCTCGATATGATTTTTTAAATATTCCTCATGACCATTTCTTTCTTGATTAGGCATGTGCCAAGAACAATCAATGATTTTGATTTTACCTAAATTTTTTTCTGTCCAATCAGTTGAAACTATTGACATTTCTAAAATCTTTTTTCTAAATATTTTTGATGATAGTTTTCTGCAGTAGAGTAGTTTTTATCTTGTGAGATTTTAGTAACTATTTTGCCAGAAAGTTTAATATTCCTTTCCTTTAAAACCTTATGAGCAATATTTTTTTGATTTTCATTTAAATAAAAAATCTCACTTCTATATTGTGTTCCAATGTCAGGTCCTTGAGCATTTAATGTAGTAGGATCATGAATATCAAAGAAATAATTCAGAAGCTGCTCATATGATATTATCTTAGGATCAAATTCAATTTTAACAACTTCTGCATGATTTGTAGTACCAGTACAAACTTCTTCATAGGTTGTTTTGTTACTGTTTCCTCCACAATAACCAACTTCAGTTTTTAAAACCCCTTCAAGTTTACTAAACTTAATTTCTGGTCCCCAGAAGCATCCCAAAGCTATTATGGCAATTTCCATTGATTATTGTTTTATATAATTTAAAGTTATTATTATGCTTTCCAAAAATCAATTAGGCTTTTTGTACATGTTAATGTCAGTTTGTGCATTTTCAATCATGGATATCATTGTAAAATGGTCAGAAGCTTACCCTCTTGGACAGGTTTTATTTTTTAGAGGTTTTTTTGGAGTTATTCTCTACTTTATAATTATGCCTAGAGATAGAATTAAAAATTTTTATCTTACCAAGAGACCTGGTTTACATTTTTTAAGATGCATGTCTGGTTTAATAGCCTTAGTTGCTATATTTATAGCATTAAGAAATCTTCCTTTGGCAACTGTTGTAAGTATATCATTTGCTGCTCCAATTTTCACAACAATTTTTTCTATTTTTTTATTAAGCGAAAAAGTTGGTATATTTAGATGGATAGCTGTGCTCGTAGGTTTTATTGGAATTTTAATTATTACTGAACCTGGATTTTCTTCTTTCAATATTTATTTTATTTATCCAATAATTTTTTGTTTAGGATTATCATATGTAGCAATTGCTATTAGACAACTATCAACTACAGAACCAGTTTGGTTGATTTCTTTATATTTTTCGATTGCTATTACTTTAGTTAGTTTGGTTACATTGCCTTATGGGTGGGTTATGCCAAATTTCAGTGACCTATTATTATTAATGTTAATTGGAGTATTTGGAGGTGTTGCAAATTTATGGTTAGGCCAATCTTATAAGTTAGCTGAAGTATCTCTAGTAAGCCCTTTAAAGTATTTAGCTTTAGTTTTTGCAATTGCATTTGGATATTTTATTTGGGATGAAATTCCTTCATTTAAAACATTACTTGGTGCTTCATTAGTAATAATTTCCTCAATTATAATTTTTAGAAGAGAAATTTATCTTAAAAAGCAGGTTTCGATATCACGTCATGAGTAAAAAACCTACCTATTGGAACTCGGCTATAAAATATTTATCTAATAAAGATAAAGTAATGAAAAAATTAATTAATCAATACAAAGATAAAACTTTGACCACTAGAAAAGATATTTTTTATTCATTATGCAAAAGTATTATTGGACAACAAATCAGTGTAGCTGCTGCAAATTCTGTGTTTAAAAAATTTAATAAAGCTTGCAAAGGCAAAATAAACTCTAAAGTCGTTAAAAAGTTAAGTTTTGCTAAATTAAAAAGTTGTGGTTTGAGTAGGCAAAAAACAAAAGGTATTAAAGAACTATCAATTAAATTTTCTAATAAATCTTTTGATCCTAAACTTTTAAAAAATATGAATGATGAAGAGGCGATATTATATCTATCTAGTTTAAGACAAATTGGAAGATGGTCTGCTGAAATGATTTTGTTATTTACTTTAAATCGTAAAAATATTTGGCCAGTTCAAGATATAGGTTTATTAAGAGCAATATCTAATAACTACAATAAAAAATATTTACCCCCAGAAAAATTTGTAAATTATTTAAAATTAAAATTTAGTCCCTATTGTTCAGTTGCAACTTGGTACTTGTGGAGATCAATTGATGATGAGCCAATACAGTACTAAATTCCCTCAACCAATTGATGATTCCTTACTACATGGCCTTCTAAAATGTCATGTGCTTCTTGATACTTTTTAGAGTCATAACATTTTAAAGCAGTATTATAATCAGGAAATTCAACAACAACTGTTCTCGGAGAGTCTATTCCTTCGTTAGTTCTATTTTTTCCACCTCTAATTATGAATTTTCCAGAAAAGTTTTCAACCGCTGGTTTGGCTTTGACAGCATACTCCTTTAATTTTTCTATATTATTGATCTTTTCATATACACATACCCAATAACCTTTCATAAATTCTCCTTTTTAAATTTTTTAGTTTATGATACCAAATTTTATGGCTGAAAAGTTAATTATAAAATTTGATGAATATTTAGATACAGTTGAGAAATTAGCATTAACAATAAGTCAAAATTATAAACCAACTGTTCTAGTTGGTATCATGAGAGGGGCAGCTCCTATAATTGACATCTTATCTAGGATTTTAAAGTTACCAACTGCATATATAGTAATTCAAAGTTATTCTGGTAGTGGAATTGAAAATAAACAAGGAGAACTAATTTTTGCACGAGATATAAGTTCGATCGCAAGTAATACCGATTATGAAAGAGTATTATTAGTGGATGATCTATCTGATACAGGTCTTACACTAAATAAAAGTATAGAATGGTTAAAACAATATGAACCAGTTAAAAATTATATTAAAGAGATAAAAACAGCCTGTTTGTGGAAAAAAAAATCGTCTTCATTTACACCAGATTTTTGCCCTGTTAGATTAAATAGTGATCCATGGATAATTCAGCCCACAGAACATTATGAAGAATTAAATATTGAGGAGATAGTTTCTAAACAAAAAAAAAGGGCTAAATAATTTATTAGCCCTTTTTAATTTCAATTTAATTTTTAAGCAACAGCAAAACTAACTATACTAAGTATTGCCACAACCCAAATAGCAGGACTCGTTTCAGCAAATTTACCTGTAAATATTTTGATAGCTGCATAAGATACAAATGCTAAAGCTATTCCGTTAGATATCGAATATGTAAATGGCATTGCAATCATCGCAATTACTGCAGGACCTGACTCTGCAATATCATCCCATTCTATATCTGAAATATTTCTAACAAATAAAGTAGCTATATATATAAGAGCAGCAGCATCGACTTCTTTAGGAAGAGATGTTGCTAGTGGACTGAAAAACAAACAGCATAAAAACAATAAACCAATTGTTAATGATGTCATACCAGTTCTTCCACCTGCTTTTACGCCGGCAGCACTTTCAACATATGTTGTTACTGTAGATGTTCCAAGCATTGATCCAGCTACAGTTGATACACTGTCTGAAAGCATAGCCTTTTCGATATCTTGAATTTTACCATCTTTTCCAACTTTACCCGCAACGTTTGCAACACTAGTCAAGGTTCCTGCTGTATCAAAAAAATCGATAAAAAATAAAGTAAAAACCACAGTCACCATTGATGCACTTAATGCAGCACCCAAATCAAAAGTTAGTAAATGTGTCATTGGTGGCGGTGATGAAACTACACCATTAAATTTTCCATATCCAGTTAACCATGCGATTATACTAAATACTAAAATTCCAATAATAATATTTCCTTTTATTTTCATCTTTTCCATTACTATCATCGATACAAATGCAGCAGCACCTAACAACAATAAAGGATTTGAAACATCTCCAAGCTGAACAAGTGTAACTGGATTATCAGCTGTAAGCCCCATAAGTTCAAAACCTATAATTGCTAAGAAAAGGCCTATACCCGCACCTATTCCTAATTTTAAACTTTTTGGAATTGAATTTATTAACCAAGCTCTCACTGGTGTTAAAGATATTATTAAGAAAACTACACCCGCAACAAAGACAGCACCAAGTGCTTCTGCAGGAGTATATTCCATTCCTAAACAAACCCCATAAGCGATGAAAGCATTTATTCCCATCCCTGGAGCAAGTCCAACAGGCCACGTTTTAGCGTAAAATGCAGCAATAAAACAGGCTAAGGCCGTGGCCAAAGCTGTTGCTGTAAAAACACCGCCAAAATCAAAACCACCGTCGGCAAGTATGACAGGGTTTAAAAACATTATATAGGCCATTGTCAAAAATGTTGACACTCCTGCAATGACTTCTGTTTTAAAATCTGTCTTATGTTTTTTATAATTAAAGTAGTTATCTAACATTAGACCTCCGTTTTTATGCACACTAGATGATTCGATAAAAAAAATCTTAATGAAGTTATTAAAATAGAACAATTATGTTACTAAAGTACTAATTTTTACAACCATAAGGTTAATTTTTTTGACACAATTCATTGTTATGATCTTAATATGAAAATTAGAATCATAATTGTTTTATTTACGTCTTTTATTTTAATGAGCGGATGTCAAACAATCAAAAAAAAATCTGATGAAGTTGCAGCAAAAGAAAATGAAAGGTTTGGATTATTTGTTGGTCAACAAGTAAATGAATTAAAATTAGAGCTTGGTGCGGCTAGTGAAGATTTTATAAATGAACTTGGTAATGAAGTTTTGGTATATAAAACAAAAAAATATGGAATACCTTGTGAGAGAAAGTTTGAAGTTAATACAAATGGAACAATTGTAGGATTTGCTTCAAGCGGATGTATTTAAATTTATCACTTGTGGGGAATTATCCCCACAAGCAAGGTTCAAGTTTACCTAATATCAATAAGTCTTTTTTTCTTATGATCTGGTAAAATTCTTTCACAATCTATAGTTAAAAGTCCATCTTTTAATTCTGCAAGATTTACTTTTACATCATCAGCAATTGTAAATGATCTAGCAAATTGTCTTTGCGAAATACCTCTGTGAATTACTTCACCATTTTCGTTTTTTGTATCAGATTTATCAACTTGTTTAGTTCTTACTGTTAATAAATTATCCTCAAACTCAACTTCAACATCATTTTTATTGAAACCAGCAAGAGCAACTTCTATTGCATAGTTGTCTTTACCTGTTTTTCTTATGTTATATGGTGGATAGTTTGACTGCATTGTCAAACCTCCATTACCTAACATACTTTCAAATTGATCGAACATATCGTCGAAACCAATTGAATAAGGTCTTAATGAGTTGAATATAGATATATCCTTACTTGTCATGTTTTCCTCCTTTTAAAGCAAGTTAATTTATGTAAGCCCCATCAGGCGACCTACAAATCTTATTTAGGTACGTATCCTTAGTTTTCAAGGGAAAAATAAAGAAACTTGAAAATTATTTATTTTTTCTTAAATTCATAAATATGAAAAAAATTTTTATAATTTTTATTTTCTTACTTTTTTCTCTACCTGTATATTCTGATCAAAAAACTATAGATCTTGTTGAAATAAAATTAAAAGAGATAGGTAATTTAGATATGCCAAAATCATATCCAAATGGTTTAATGGAAACAACATTTAAAAATTGTAAAATCGATAATTTTATATGCTTAAAAAATAAAGCAACCAAAGAAATGTCTTTAAGGTTTAAAAGAACTCAAAAATATAATGATAGAAATCCTGGAAGCCAAATTTATGCAATGGCACTATATGAAATATATTATTTGTCAAAACTAAAAAATGCACAAAAAGATCTTAAGAAATTCAGAGAAAAATGGCCAAAAAAAATTGTTAAAGGAAAAGACATTTCATCTTTAATTAAGGCCAATGAAACTAGAAAAATTATGAGGGAAGCATTAGGCATGAGTATTGCAGAAAGCCCTGAATATGTAATTAAATATTATTGGATCATAGGAGATTTTTTACAAAGAGGAGATCTAAAAGTTGCAAAAGTAGACAAAGAATTAAAAAAAAGAGAAAGTCTACTATCAGAATATAAATCAACAGTAGGTTTTTTAAAAAAAAGAATTGAAAAAAAAGAAATAAATAAACTTTACGAATTTTTAGAAAACTAATATGAAAAATATACTAATTTATTTTTTTCTCATATTATTTGCATTTACACATACTTATGCAAATATAGATGATAAAATTAATCAAGACTTAGATAAATCGTTTAAGAAGTATAAAAAAAAAATAGAAAAGTTACAAAAGAAAATTTCAAATTTAAAAGAAAATGAGTCTGAGGACGCTCAAAAAATTGATAAAAGTCTCAAAAAACTAGACATAATTGTAGAATTCTCGAAACAAAATTTGAGCTTAGATAAACAAGATGTTTTGCTTGATAGCCTGAACTTAATTGATCTTTACATTAAAGACATATCTAAAATTATTCCTAAAGAAATAACCAGAGAAGTTTCTAACAATGAAAATGATTCTATTAGTGAAGAAACTTTAAATGTGATGATGCAATTAAGTTCTTCTTCTAAAGCAAAAAAACAAAAAAAAAATATCAAAATTTTAAAGAGTATTAAAAACTTAGAAGATGTAGGAATAAATATAAATTCAATTAACGAAAGTTTAAAAGAATTAGAAATTGATAATTCAATCCCAAGTGGGGAAGAAATTGCTTCAATTCCAAAAGATGAGTTCAAATCTGATGATTCTGGTGAAATTATACCGCCAAAGTTTAGTCCACTTGATCCAAACCGAGATAGGTTAAAAGATTTTGCAACAGTCAGAACACTCCAAAACTATGATTATAGCTGGGAAAAGAATGATTATAGAATTTCAGTAGGGAAACCAGTTGACGAAGCATTAGACATTCAGAAAGCAGTTTATGATGAGGCAATCAAATTTGGTTTTAGTGAAGATAAAGCAAATTTATTGGCAAGCAATGCTTATTCAGCGTATTACGATATGTGGTTTCATGGTTCCGAAATTGCTGAACAAACAAGAGCTGCAGGAGGGTCTTGGGAAGAATCTGATGCTGCTTTAGACAAATGGTTCTTAGATCCTAATAATAAATTTAATCAATGGGCTTTAAACTTTTATAGAATAGATGATCCAGAAGATGAACATCTTCCAAATCCAGATGCATTAAAAGATTGGTTTACAAAAATTGGTGATGGTGAAATTGAAACTTATGAATTATCAGATGACAGATTAAACAAAGAGGCAATGGCAAGAACAGTTAGCTATTTAACGCAAGATTTTATGACTGGTCAAGGAGAAGGAGAGGGAGATCCATATAGTGAAGCAGATGAGGTCGCAGAATTTGTAAAAAAAATGGCTCTTGATAAAGGCTTTTCAAATGCTGAAGCTGATATACTTGGAGCCAATGCTGCATCAACATATTTAGATATTTGGCTAGATGGAACATACGTAATGGAAAAAGCTTTAGCAGCTGGAAAAACTTATGACGAAGCAGATTTAGCAGTAGAAAAATGGGCAATGAATCCAAATAATAATTATACAGAATGGTTTGAAAGGTGGGGCGAGGAAGACTCAGACAAAGAATGGATACCTGACGAAAGTACATTTGGAGCATACTTAGACTCGTTAAAAGGAACCGAAATATTAAAATTTGATCCTTCAGATACTAGAGCCGATTTAGAAATAAGTATGAGAGTTTATGAAAATATCAATTACAACACAGATTCTGGTGAGTGGGAAGGTGATGTTTTTGATGAAGCTCAAAAAATTTCAAATGCATTCTATGATAGAGCTATAAAGGACTTTGAATATTCAGAAGAAGACGCGGAAAAAATAAGAAGAAATGTCTGGAATAATTATGTCGATACCTGGACTGAAGGTACATATGTATCTGAAAGTGTAAGGTACAGAGGTGGAAGTTGGGAAGATGCAGACGCTGCAGTTGAAAAATGGTATAGCTCAAGTAAATATAAAAAATATTGGAAGCAAAATGAAGAAGCATGGGGCATTACAATTGAGGAAGATGAGAATGGTAATATTATAATTACAACAAAACCAGTTGCGGTTGTAGGAACTTTTAAAAAATTACCAAACTTAAAAAATACTTCTTTAAATAACAATAATTCAAATAAATCTTTAGATGAGATTAGAGCTGATCTCGAGAAAAAATATCTAGAAAATGATAATATGTCTGAGGAAGTAAAACAAAAATTAATAGATGGAGAATTAGCAAGAATAAGCGAGCATATATTTAAGTATCAAGATATAGATTTAAAATCTTTGACAGAGGGTGAGCTCAAAGAAGCGATAGCTGAAGCAGCAAACGCTACTGGTGAAGCAATAGAGGGTACCGTCGCTGGTTCTGGTTTAGGCTTAAATCCAAGTACAGGACCAACTTTTGGTCCAGGTCAAAATGATCCAAATCAGGGAAATGCTCATGAGCAAGGTGAACATAAAGCATGTGAAGGAGATTGTGATTAAATTTTTTTTGAGATTTTTAAGATAAATGCATAATCAAATGCAACTTCTTCTATAGCACCATCCCTTCCTGATTTGCCACCATGTCCAGCGTTCATTTCCGTTTTTAAAAGTAAAAGATTGCTATCTGTTTTAAAGTCACGAAGTTTTGCAGTAAATTTTGCAGGCTCATCAAATAAAACTCTATTATCACTTAAACTTGTAGTGATTAAAATATGAGGATAATCCATCTTTTTAATATTGTTGTAAGGTGCATAAGAATAAATATAGTCAAAATGCTCCTTATTATCTTTTGCGTTTCCAAATTCATCAAATTCTCCTACAGTCAAAGGTAAAGAATGATCTAAATTTGTAGTCAATGAATCAACAAATGGAACTGCCATATTAATTCCTAAAAATAAATCTGGTTCTTGATTTACTACCGCACCCATTAACAAACCCCCGGCTGAACCACCCATACCAATTATTTTTCTTTTTGCAGTATATTTTTTTTTTATTAAAAATTTAGCAACTGAAATATAATCCTCAAAAGTATTTTTTTTGTTAAGAAGTTTTCCTTCCTTCCACCACTTCATTCCTTTTTCCATTCCACCCCTTATATGCGCTGTAGCCCAAATTATATTTCGATTAATTAAGCTAAATCTTGTAGAAGAAAATCCTGGCCACATTGAACTTCCATATGATCCATAACCGTATAATAATAAATTAGATGTACCATCAATTTTTGTATTTTTGTGTCTTGTAATTGTAACTGGAATTAATTTTCCATCATGAGAAGGACATTCAAATCTTTCTACTATATAATCATCTGGTTTATGTCCTGATGGAATTTCTTGTTCTTTAATAAGCTTTTTTTCTTTTGATTTAAGATTATATAAATATGTCCTTCCAGGTGTCTTTGGAGAAGAATAAGATAAATGAATTAAGTCTGTATTTTTGTTTTTTTGCATTAAAGAAACACTTGGAATAATTACTTTTTCATCAGAGAAAATTAATTCTTGCTCAATTTCATTTTCTTTATTTTTGACATATATCTTGCCTAAGGCGTTAGAAATTTCTGACCTTAAAATCCAATTATCTAAAAATACCAAACCTCCTATAAGGACTTCTTTTTTAGGAGGAATAAAAATCTCCCACTTTTGATCTGTTAAATCTTTACATCTTTCAATTTTAAAATCCTCAGCATCTTTATTTGTATGATTATAAAAT
Source organism: uncultured Pelagibacteraceae bacterium (assembly GCA_902521005.1). Classification (GTDB taxonomy): domain Bacteria; phylum Pseudomonadota; class Alphaproteobacteria; order Pelagibacterales; family Pelagibacteraceae; genus Pelagibacter. The sequence goes on along the minus strand of CABYPZ010000006.1, from coordinate 20,632 downwards.
GATCCCTCCCAAGAGTTTACAGAATAAAGCACTCCTTTTTCTCTTTTTTTAATCAATTTTGGTTTTGGTTGTTCTTCATCTATATTAAAATAATATTGTTCTGAAGTATTGTGGTCGGAAGTTGATATAAAATAATATTTTTCATCTGCGCTCAAACCTATACCTACAGTAAATGCTTCACTTTTTTCTTCGAAAATTAATTCATCTTCTCTAATTGAGGTACCTATTTTATGTCTAAAGATTTTTCTAGGTCTATGAAATTTGTCTAGCTTAGAATAAAATATAAATTTATCGTCTAAGCTGAATGTAATTGAGCCACTGGTCTCATCAATTTTTTCAGTAACAAGTTTATCATTTGAAATGTCTCTAATATAAATAGTGTAGTATTCTGATCCTTTCAGATCTAATGAATAACCTAATAGTTTGTCATTAAAACTTACCTCTAAATCTCCTACACCAAAATATTCAGTATTTAATTTATCTTTTTCTTTATCTCCATTCCAGATTTCTTCAATGTCATTTGAACCAATTTTTTTTCTTAATTTTATTGAGTAATTACCCTCTGTCGTGGTTTTAGTCCAATATTCATAATTTATATCTTTATATGGCAAACTTTCATCATCTAATTTAATTCGACCTTTTATTTCATTAAATAATTCTTTTTGTATTTGTTTGGTATTTTCTAAATGATGTTCTGTATATGCATTTTCTTCCTCTAAATACTTCCTAACTTCAGGTAATAGCTTAGAGCTATCTTTTAAAACGTCTAGTATATTATTTTGGTGTATCCAGCTATAGTTGTCTTCCCAACTTGTATTGTGACAAGATTTTATATCTAGTTTTTTTCTAAGTTGTGGTATTTTCATTTTAAATTATTTAATACATGAATATTTTTTTCTTAACACTAATTATTTTTATAATTATTTATTTGATTCTTAATTGGTTTGTAAAAACATCAAGTAAAAAAATATCAAAGGTAATAAGAAATTCGACAATAATTGCATCAATTTTAATTGCAATGATAATGATATTTGCTGGAAGATACATATTTTCATTGCCATTTATGTTGATGATTTTGCCTTTAATAAAAACTAAGGCTGGATTAACATTATTGCAAATTTTGAGAGTTTGGAACTTACTTAGGATTTTAAAAGGTATGGGGAGATTTAGCTTTAGTAAATTTGCTAATAGGACAAATACTCAAAATGTATCTCTAGAAGAGGCCTATAAAATTTTAAATTTAAATCCAAGTAAGAAATATAACAAAAAAGAAGTGTTAGACTCTTACAAAAGAATCATGAAAAAAATTCATCCGGATATAAGTCCTGAGTTGACAAGATTAGCCTCGATAGTTAATGAGGCAAAAGAGGTAGTGCTAAAAGATATTATTTAAATTATAATTTCTCTAAATTTTTTAAAAATTTTATTGGGATTAATTCTATCTTTACCCAATGTATTATGTGTTACATTATTTTCCCCATCTGGCATTATTGGGTGCATCATCGGATTATAATTTCCATAAAGGAGCGGAGTATCTGCCATTAAAACAATAGTAGGAATACTTAATGCTGCAGACAAATGACTAAAACTAGAGTCATTACAAATTGATATATTACAATTTCTAATTATGGGTAATGTTTCACTTATTTGAAGGTGATTTAGTTTTTCACAGTTTTTGCCATTTGCGGAGTTCAAGATTTTATTTAAAATTATTAATTCTTGTTCATTGTTTCCAGTTGCTAAAAAAAATCTACATTCTTTAAAATTACTGCATTGATCTATAAATTTTATAAATGTTTCAGCTGGAATTCTTTTAGTGTCTCCAGAGCCACCAATACCTAATAAAATGTTAGTTTTTGAACTTGAAAAATTATATTTTTTTTTTGCATCATTTATTTTTTTTTCGTCCAAAGTTATCTCTGGTTTACTTTCTACATTCAAATTTAGTTTTTTATTTAAAAAATCTTGAGCTGCTTTTATAATGTGCTGGTTCTTTTTTTTAAATAATGGATATTGATGAACATCTTTAATATTTGCTAATTTACAAATTAAAAAAAATCTTAAGGATGAGTTAAAAATGAAAACTTTATCAAAATCGTGATTTTTTATTTCTTTAATGAGTTTCAATGTTCCTAAAAAACCATCATGATTACCTTTTTTTTTATTATCTCTCTCTAAGCTTATAATTTCTTTTATACTCCTGGTTTCATTTAAAAATTCTTTAGCTTTTGAATTCTCTTTTACTAAAATACTTACCTGTGTATTCAGTTTTTTTGAAATTGCTTCTATAAATGGAAGAAATATAACCATATCACCTATACCCATTCTATTTTGTATAACTAATACTTTCATATTGAATTATAGATTTTTTTAATAAGTTTCTCTTTGTATATTTTTGGTTTCCAGTTAAATTTTTTGAACTTTTCTATTGTTAAAGAATTTGAACCAATTACAATTTTATTTTCCCGTTTTCTTACAAATGTTTTGTTTACAGAATAAAAATTTTTGAAATTTAGTTTATTCAAACTGTATGCGTATTTTAAAATATCTCTACCAGATAATTTTTTTCCACTAGACAGAATTATATCGCAAGGTTTTATAAATGTAGCATAATAAACACCCTTTACTATATCCTCAATCCAAGAATAATCTCTAAGCGTATATATGTTGCCAACTACAACTTTCTTTCTTTTTTTTGCATGTAAACAAACTTTTTTAATGAAAAAATTTTTATCTCTTAAAGGTGATTCAATTTGCATAAATATAAGGCTGTAACAATTTAAATTTCTTAATCTGTATTTTTTAATTAATTTATAAGCAGATTGTTGAGCTTTAACATAAGGATTATTTGGTTTAATTAAAGAACATTTTAAATCAACGACTCCATTGTTTGGTTTAAAAATATATCCAGAATTACCTTTAAAGAAGTTTAAATTAATTTTTTCTTTTTCAATTATCTCTAAAAAATTTTTAGCACCTGTAAAGTTTGAGTCCTTAGTTTCTTTAGATAAATTAAAACTTTTTGGAATTGAACTTTGTCCAGCTAAATAAAAAATATTATTAGGCTTTATATCATTTATAACTCTTTTTATTTCCATTTTGCTTAATACATTAAGTTTCTTAAAATTTACTTTTTTTGAAATTTTTAAAATTCTGTAATTATTGTGAGTTTTCTTTGAAAATCTTGAAGTAACGAATACTTTGTGACCCTTTTTGATAAGAAGCCTAGATAGATATGAGCCAATTACACCCGATCCAACAATAAGAGATTTTATTTTTTTCATTTCAGTTATTTAATATGTATAATATTTTTTCAAAAAAAATTAGACTAATGAAGCAAATAAACGGAATATATGCTGCTACTTTATCCATCCTTAATGAAAATCTATCATTAAATGTAAAAAAAACAATAAAGCATGCTGAGAATCTTATTTATAATGGATGTCATGGAGTGGTTTTTTTTGGGAGTACAGGTCAAGCTCAACTTATACCTATAAGTGAAAAAATTAATTTAATTAATGAAATAAGTAAAAATAAACTCAAAGACAATTTTATTATAGGAACGGGTCTAAATTCTTTAATTGAAAACATTAACCTAATAAAAATTTCAATAAAAATGGGTTTCGATACTTTTTTGATAATGCCACCTGCTTATTATAAGTATGGCGATCAAGAAGTAATTAATTTTTACTCTAATCTAGTTCAAAATGTTCCAGAGGCAAAAATAATATTATATAATTTTGAAAAATTGTGTGGTTATAAGTTTAGCAAAGAGTGTGTATTGGAGCTTGTAAAAAAATTTCCTGAACAAATAATAGGTGTAAAGGATAGTTCCTATAATCTGTATAAAGAAATCAAAATTGAAAATTTTTCTGTTTTACCAGGTTCAGAGGCTAAGCTTTTGGATGGTTTAAAATTAGGATCTTCTGGAATAATCACTGCTACTTGCAATGTCACTTCAGAATTAGCACGTAAAGTATATGACGATTTTAAGAATAACCAAACCCCAGATTTAAATGAAAAACTTTGTAAAGTTAGAGAGGTTTTTGAGCAATTTAATTTAATTTCAGGATTACACACTTTTTTTGGAGAAAAAGATGAATATACAAAAAATCTATTACCTACCCTAAGTTTATTATCTGAGAATAATAAAAAAAAACTATTTGAAGATTTAAGAAAATTAGATTTTAATATTAATTATTAAAATATGAATACAAGTTTAAAAAATTTTTGTGAATCTTTGTTTAAAGAAGATGGATTTATACTAGTAGATGCAAACTCAAAAGAATATACAATTGGAAAACCAAAGAAAGATATTCCAATAAAACTAAAAATATTAGATAAAAGTTTACACTATAAATTGCTTTTACTCCCAGATCTTTATTTTGGAGAGGCATATGCCAATGGATCTGCGGTAATTGAAAATGGTTCGATTACTGATTTTTTAGAGATAGCAATGAAAAATATTGGAAGAGGTGAAACAAATATATATGCACAAACAATAAAAAAAGTTTTTGGCACTTATCGCTATTTAACTAATTTTAATTTCATTAATAAATCAAAAAGCAATGTTGCACATCATTATGATATTTCTGAAAAACTTTATGATTTGTTTTTAGATGAGAATAGGCAGTACTCATGTGCTTATTTTAAAAATGATAATGATAGTCTTGAAACTGCTCAAAAAAATAAAATGAATCATATAATTAAAAAATTAAATCTTAAAAATAATCAAAAAGTGTTAGACATAGGTTCGGGATGGGGAACTCTAGCAATAGAAATTGCAAAACAATCAAAGTGTGAAGTAACAGGAATTACACTTTCAGAAAATCAACTAAAATATAGTCAAAACAAAGTAAAAGAGCTTAATTTAGAAAATCAAGTTAATTTTAAATTGATGGATTATCGGGAATTAAATGAAAAGTTCGATAGAGTTGTAAGTGTAGGAATGTTTGAACATGTAGGAAGAAAATTTTATGGGAAATATTTTGAAAAAGTTTCAAACTTGCTTTCAGATGATGGTTTAGCTTTAATTCATACAATTGGTTCAGTAATGACACCTAGAGACCCACACCCATGGATAACTAAATATATTTTTCCAGGAGGATATACTCCAAGTTTAAGTGAGGTAGCCAAACCTATTGAAAGGTCAGGTTTAATTATATCAGACATGGAGGTATTAAGAATGCATTATTCACACACTTTAAGACATTGGAAAGAAAGATTTCTAGGAAAAAAAGATGAAGTGTTAACAATGTTTGATGAAAAATTTTATAGAATGTGGGAGTTCTATCTCGCAGGTTGTGAAATGGCTTTTAAATGGGGTGACCAAGTTGTATTTCAGTTTCAACTAACAAAAGATTTAACGACTGCACCAAATACAAGGGACTATATTTATTAAGAAAATATTGATAAATCTTAAAGCCATTTAATGAAAAAAAAGAAAAAAAAAAATAAATATAAAACTAAAAAAAAACCTATTAAAAAAAGTTATAAGAAAAGAAAAAAAAATAGGGCAAAAAAATATTCAAAAAAAAAACAACAGATTAAAAAGAAAAAAATAAAATTAATTCAAACAAAAAAATCGGATAGTTTAATTTTAAATTTTATTAGGTTTCAAGAGTCTGTAAGATCTAAATTAAAATTTAAAGTAAATTTTAATTTACTTTCAATAGATCGTTCTATTCAAAGCTTTTTTCAAAAAATAGAAAACCAATTTGAAAAGTATAAAATCATAAAAGCAGAGGAAAAAAAGAGATTAAAGATTGAGGAGATTGAAAGAGTAAAAAAGGAAAAAGAGGATATTCAAAGAAATAAATTAGAAGAAGAAAAAATACAACTTAAATTAAAACAACAATTAATAAAAGAGGAAGAAAGATTAGAAAAGGCAAGAGCAAAAGATATTAAATTATTTTTAAGAAAAGAACAGGCAATATTAAGAAAGGAACAGGCCGAAAGACAAAAAAGATTTTTACAAGAAATTAAATTAGAACAACAAATAGAAAAATTTAGAGTAAGAGAAATAAAAGAATTAGAGAAATTAGAGAAAATTTCTTTAAAAGAACAACGAGAAGATTACGCGGGCCTTCAAGAAAGAATTGATAAGTTAAAACAAAAATATCAGTTAATTAGAGACCAAAAAATTAGAGAGCGGGTTGAAGCTTTAGGTGTAGAGGTTGCAGACGGAGATGACAGGTTTACATTACTACAAAAAGAAAAAGACTATAATATTGAAAGGCAGAAAATTGAAAATGCTTTAGAAAGTTTTTATAGAAGTGCTAACAGTTTGGTTTTTCAACTTAATAAAAGATACTTAACAAGGCAAATGTCGATTTTTAGATGTATAGATAGGAGATTTGAAACAGGAGAAATTTTTATTAAATGGGACGAGTCCCAAGATGATGAGTGGTTAATACTTATTTATATAAAAGATAATTCTCCAGACAAAGGTATAATTATTGAAGATAAAACAAACCCAGAAAAAAATAATTCTTATGAATATAAACCAAGTGAAATATTTAAAGCCTCTGACATTATGGTAGACTCTCTTACTCAATTATTATCAAGAGAAAGATCAAAAAATAAAAAAGAGAACTAATATCTAGTCATTAACATATACAGATACACCTCTGTTATTTATATCAACATCAAATTTTTTATGTAATGGAGGAAAAGCTCTTTGAGAACAATCTAGTCTATCACAAGTTCTACAAGACACACCTATTGGTATTTCTGTTTTTTTATCTGCAATATCTATATTTTCTGTATACACAAATTCTTTTGCATACTTTGCTTCACAACCAAGACCTATAGAAAGCATACTTTTTTTTTGTCCATGTCTTCCAACACCTTTTTCAACTGTCCTTGCAATACAAACATATTTTTCACCATTGGTCATTTTACTAACGGCCGCTTGAATTACTCCTGGTCTTGAAAAAGCAGAATATACATTCCATCTAGGACAAGCCCCACCATATCTTGGTATTTCAATACCAGATAAAGAAAATCTTTTTGATATATTTCCAGCTACATCAACTCTTAAAAAATGAAATGGGATACCTGGAAGTTTAGGATCTTGAAGACAAGTAACTCTATGAGCTACCTGTTCAAATGATGTTGCAAAAGTATTTTGCAAAAGTTCTAAGTCATATTTAAGTTCCTTACACTCTTTATGGAATAATTTATAAGGCATTAAAATTGCTGCTCCACAATAATTTAATAAAGCAACTCTTGTTAATTTTTTAGATTCTTCAGAAGGAAAATTAAATGATTTTAAATACTTGTTAATTATATCCAAAGCGCCTTCTTGTGCGATTTGAGCTGCAGCATGTAATTTTTTAGTTTCTAGGGATAAATAATCTGACAATAGTAATTCCTTTTTATTTTTATTAAAAATTTTAGAAAACGGTTTACCCTCCTCAGGAATAATGTCTATTACAGTTATTCCATATTCTGATTTCATAAAACTACTAAGAGCTACATATCTAGTTCTATTATTTTGTTTTACTTTATCAAAAATATTATTTGCAAAATTTTCTAATTCAGGGAAATAGTTTTTATTCTCTTGTAAAAAATCAGAAATCACCTCTCCTGGAAAAGAGTTTTTTCTATTGTCTACAATCTTTCCAGAGAGTTTTTCTATTTTGTTTACAAGTTCGTGATCTTTTTTTTTATAATTATCTCCAAGTTTTATTAATGCTTTAGCAATTTTAGGATTAGTACTTACTAAATCTTGAACTTCAGGCCCAAGAATGTCCAAATCTTCAAATAATTTATCATCTAGTAATTCAGATATGTTATTCACTAAGTTATAGTCAGATTTATTGGTTAGATCTGATACCTCTATTTTGAGTTCTTGGCAGATTCTAAGAAGCAAGTCAGCATCAATTCTCCTTTTTCCACCCTCAATTAAAGTTAGATAACTAGGAGAAATGTTTAACTTCTCAGCCAGTTTATTGGCTTGAAAACCCTGTTGTCTTCTAAAAACCTTAAGTTTTGGACCAATTTTTAAATCTATTTGACTCATTTTTACGTTTTGTAAATTTTGTAAATTAAAATTTACATAAAATTTTATTGATTTACAAGCTTTTTTAACTTTTTTGTAGATTTTGTAAATATTGTAAATTATAAACTTCTTATGGATAAAAACAAAATTAACACTGAAAAACACTCTAATACTACTGATATTCATGAGCATAATGAGCATAAATCTAGAGGTATTTACCTAAGAGATGACCATTGCGATTGGGGATCAAGTGGTATGAATGAATTCACTCAAGAGTTTAGTGATAAAGAATAATTTATCCCTAAACCTATAAAAATTCAAAAAAATGAGCTCTGAACAAAAAATAAGTTATGATTTAAAAAGATTTGCGGGAATTAAAAGAGATTATACTCAAGAAGAGGTAGAAAGACTTAAGGGTTCATTAAAAATAGAATATTCAATTAGTAAACAACAATCAGAAAAACTATGGAATTTGCTTAACACAGAGTCGTATGTAAATACACTGGGTTCCCTTTCAGGGAATCAGGCTGTTCAGCATGCTAAAGCAGGTTTAAAAGCAATTTATTTAAGTGGATGGCAGGTAGCTGCAGATGCCAATAGTGCTGGTGAAATGTATCCTGACCAATCATTATATCCTTATGATAGCGCTCCAAAACTAGTGGAGGCAATGAATAATTCTTTAATTAGAGCTGATCAAATTCAACACATGGAATTATCTGATGGGGACATGAAGAAAGAAAATAAAACTGATTATATGTTACCTATAATTGCTGACGGTGAAGCTGGATTTGGTGGACCATTAAACGTATTCGAACTTACAAAAAAATTTATTAGAGCAGGAGCGGCAGGAGTACATTTTGAAGATCAATTAGCAAGTGAAAAGAAATGTGGTCATATGGGAGGCAAAGTTTTAGTTCCCACTGGTACAATGATTAAAAATTTGAAATCTGCTAGATTAGCTTCAGATATAGCAGATGTTCCATTAATTATATTAGCAAGAACAGACGCCAATGCTGCAAAATTAATAACAAATGATTTTGACGAAAATGACAAACCTTTTTTAACTGGTGAGAGATCTCCTGAGGGTTTCTTTTATGTAAAAGATGGGATTGATCAAGCTATCTCTAGAGGTTTAGCATACGCACCCTATGCAGACCTAATATGGTGTGAGACAGCTACTCCAAATCTAGAAGAAGCTAAAAAGTTTGCAGATGCAATTCATGCAAAATTTCCTGGAAAACTACTAGCATATAATTGTTCTCCGTCATTTAATTGGAAAAAACATTTGTCAGATGAAGAGATAGCTTCTTTTCAAATTAAGATTGGAGAAATGGGTTATAAGTTTCAATTTATTACTCTCGCTGGTTTTCATACTCAAAATATTGCAATTTTTGAATTAGCTGAAAAATATAAAAAAGAAGGAATGACCGCATATTCTAAAATCCAACAAAATGAGTTTGCAAGAGAAAAAGATGGATATACAAGCGTTAAACATCAAAGAGAAGTTGGAACATCTTATTTCGATGCAGTATCAAATACTATTAGTTCTGGAAAAAGTTCCACAACAGCTATGGAAGGCTCAACAGAGTCTGAACAGTTTTAATTTGTTTTTAGCTTTTGGATTTGTGTCCAAGCTGAGTTTATAGCCCTCATCTTATTTTTGCTTTCATTTATTACTTCTTGAGGAACTCCTTTACTAATTAATAAATCTGGATGATGCTCTTTGCTTAATTTTAGATATTTTTTTCTAATAGTTGAAAGATCATCATTTGGATCACTTTCTAAAACTACATAAGGATTAAGTTTATCTGATCCTTTTCTACTTTCTTTAATACTTTCAAACTGAGAATGAGTTAAACCAAAAATCTTTGATATATTTTCAATCATTTCTAGTTCTTTTAAGCTAACTTCCCCATCTGCTTCAGCAATGTAGAACAATACATTTATTACCTCTTCAAGAACATTTAAGTTACCAGAGTAAAATTGAGCTATTTGTTTTGCATAAGGCTCGTACCCAGTACTTTCATTTTTTGCCTGATTAAAAATTTTACCTACTTGATCTATCTCATTTTCTGGAATTTTTAGTTTATCTTTTACAGCTATCAATTCTTCACGACTAACTTGACCATCCGCTTTACTTAGTTTTGCAGACAAAACAATTAATGATAATGCAAATATTCTTTGACCCTGAGCTTGGGAATTAAATCTAGCATTTGTTCGTGATCTAGAAATTTTACCTCCAAGTAAAGATCCTAATAGCATTCCGAAAGGTCCACCCAAAGAAAAACCTATCATTCCTCCAATTAAACTTCCAAAAATTGACATAATTAATTATAATATAATTTAATAAATAAATGATAACAACCACATTGATACTCATAATTTTGTTTTTTATTTTCAAATGGTCGGTTGCATGGATTAATTACTACAATAGTTTGGACTTAAGACTTACAAAATCAGTTTGGAAATGGAGTTATGATTATCCAGTTATTGGTAAGAGAGATATTTCAATGCTAGATGATAGGAATTATATTTTAATTAGAAGAAAAAAAAATAGAGCTGTAACAATAATGTATTTAATTGTTTTTTTGTCCTTTCTAGTTCTAATGTCTTTTACTAGTCAAATACTACTAGTAATATTAACCTAGTTTTTAAGTTGTTTTTTATTTTTCAAATATAAAAAAAAAGCAGCAACTTCATATAATATTGAAAATAAATTAAAAATAATTGGCAATGAAAGAATTTTAAATAAAAAACGGTACTTTGGAATTTTTTTCCAAATTAATAAAAAAGCCTCAGCTCCTTCATAAATTTTTTCATCTTTTTTAACATGCAATCTTCTTAGTAAAGATTTATCTTTTTTTTTAGTTTCTGCTTCAGCTTTCTTATTGTGTGTAATATCTACCCAATCTATTCCTTCTACTTGCTCTTTTTTATAAAGATTTATTTCCGCTCTACAAATACTGCAGGAATTATTAAAAAAAACTTTCATTATTACAGTAAAATAAAACATTAAATAAAAAAGTATATGCGCTAAATACAGCAGTTGATTATTCTATATACATTATTACATTTACCTTATGACAGATTTTTTTATAAAGTCAGATATCTCAAGAAATGATGCTGAAAAAGTAGTTTCTGAAACACTAAAAAATTGTGATGATGGTGAGCTATATTTAGAAAACTCAAAAACTGAAAATATAGTTTTAGATGATAGTAAAATCAAAAACTCATCATATAATTCCGATATTGGATATGGACTAAGAGCCGTAACAGGAGAAGTCATTGCATACTCTCACTCCAATGAAATTTCAAAAAATTCTTTAAAAAATTCAAGTGAAAATTTGAAATCTACATTAAAATCAAAAAAAGGTACTTACAACCATTCTATATCAAAAAGTAATATAAAATATTATGAGGATAAAAATCCAATAGAGGAAAAATCATTTAGCTCCAAAATAAAAATTTTAGAAGAGATAGATAAATATACCAGATCTAAAAACCCAAATGTTAAACAAGTGACTGCAAATTTTTTGGGTGAACATAAATCAGTAGAAATTATAAGGGCAGGAGGCGAAATACTAACAGATATCAGACCATTAGTAAGATTTAATGTGTCTGTTGTATTGGAAAAAAATGGAAAAAAAGAAACTGGAGTTTATGGTATTGGTGGAAGACAATCTTATGAAGATTATTTAAAAAATGAAAATTGGAAAAAAGTTTGTGACGAAGCTTTTAGAATTGCATCAGTAAATTTAGATAGCAAACCAGCGCCAGCAGGAGAAATGAAAGTTGTTTTGGGACCTGGTTGGCCTGCAATATTAATCCATGAAGCCATTGGACATGGGCTTGAAGGTGACTTTAATAGAAAAAAAACTTCTGCATTCCATAACCTTATGAATCAAAGAGTTGCTAGTGATGGAGTTACAATAGTTGATGATGGAACTTTACAGAACAGAAGAGGAAGCTTAACAATTGATGACGAGGGAACACCTACAGAAAAAACAGTATTGATTGAAAATGGAATATTAAAAAATTTTATGCAAGATAGATTGAATGCTAGATTGATGAAAACTAATTCTACTGGAAATGGTAGAAGAGAAAGTTACAAGCATATAGTTTTACCTAGAATGAGAAATACCATGATGTTGAATGGAACTCATACACAAGAAGAAATGATAAAATCTGTAGACAAAGGTATATTTGCTGTAAGTTTTGGTGGGGGTCAAGTTGATATCACTTCAGGAAAATTTGTTTTCAATTGTACAGAAGCATATGAAATCATAAATGGAAAAATAGGATCTCCGATTAAAGGTGCAACACTTATAGGCGATGGTCCATCTGCATTAAAAGAAGTTTCAATGGTAGGCAATGATATGATGCTTGATCCAGGTATAGGAACCTGCGGCAAAGCAGGTCAGGGAGTACCTGTTGGTGTAGCTCAACCATCGATATTGATTAATAAAATGACAGTGGGTGGAACTCAAATATAACAAATGATTAAAGATCAGAGTTTTTTAGATGATAAAGCATCATACTGTATTGATAGTGCAAAAAAAAATGGCGCAACAGATGTTCAAGTTTCAGTTGGGAACAGTGTTTCGGAAACAGTAAACTTTAGAAATAAAAAATTAGATGAGTCAGAGAGATCTGATACACTTATTTTAAATTTAACTACTTTTATAAATAAAAGAAAATCAACTATTAGTTCTTCAAACATAGAAAATAATAATTTAGATATTTTAATAAATAGATGTGTAGAGACTGCAAAAAATAGTCCTGAAGATGAGTGCAATACGCTTCCTGAGCAAGAATTGCTGGCAAAAAAAATTTCAGAATTAAATTTATATGACAAAAATCACATATCAAACGAGAAAAAAATCAATTTTTTAACCGAAGTTGAGGAAAATGTTTTTATGGATGACAAAATTGAAAATTCAGAGTCATCATTTTCTGAAAATAAATCGATTTTTACTCTTGCAAATTCAAAAGGTTTTTTAAGTGGCTATAAAAGCTCATCGTTTTCAGCCTCTTGTGTAGCTGTAGCTAAATCTAATGGTAGCATGGAAAGAGATTATGAGTTTACTAACCAAAGATTTTTAGAAGACATAACTAAAGCAGATAAAATTGGGAAAGCTGCATCAAGCAACGCAATAAAAAAGTTAAACTCAAAAAAAATAAGTAGTGAAAAAATACCTGTCGTATTTGATAAGAGAATTTCTAGAGGAATTTTAAGTGTTCTTTCATCTGCAATCAGTGGCTCCTCGATTGCAAGAAATACATCATTTTTAAAAGGAGCAATTGATACAGAGATTTTTAATAAAAATATAAATATAATAGATAAACCTAATATTTTAAAAGGTTTAGCCTCAAGACCATTTGATAGTGAAGGTGTAAAATCTAGTGAAATTAAAATTGTAGAAAATGGTATTTTAAAAAATTATCTACTCGATACTTATTATGGCAAAAAACTTAACTTAAAATCTAATGGAAGAGCAGGCGGAACTACTAACTTATTTTTTCAAAACGGTTCTATTAGTTTTAATGATTTAATAAAAGTACATCCAAAATTACTTTATGTTACAGAAACTATTGGTCATGGTTCAAACATAGTTACAGGTGATTATTCAGTAGGGGCATCAGGTTTTATTATTGAAAATGGAGAATTTATTTATCCAGTAAGTGAAATAACAATTGCAGGAAATTTTAAAGATATTTTTAAAAATTTAACATTAGCTGATGATCTAGAGTACAAATATGCAACTAATTCACCAACAACATTAATTGAAGGCATGACTGTTGCAGGAAAATAATTAATAAAAATTTTTAATTTTATATTCCCAATTCCCAAGTCGATTATATTGAACTTTAAAAATTAAACCTTCGTTAGGTTCTAACCATATATTAAAGTCTAATTTTTTATCTTTAGGCAGTTCTTCATTAGATGATTTTAAATTAAATTTAAATAATTTATATTTTTTTCCATTTAAAATCATTTCATCTTTACCAATCAGCCTAACTATTTGTTCCTTAACACTACCTGATAAAGGACTTATTTGAGATTTAGATTGTAATATTTTAGAATTCCACCAATTTCCAATAACATTATCTGAACCTGTTTCACCTTTAAAAGATGAACCATCAATAATAAATAAGTTTTTATTTTCATCAAAAATCAGTTTTACAAATTTCCTCTTTTTATTTTGTAAAGTAGAAGATTTAAAAGAAATTAATTTTTCATTTTCATATACCTCCTCTGAATTTCCTTTGATAGAAAAAATTTTTATACCTGCCATTTCTACTAAAAAATTCGTTTCATTTTTAACAATCATTAGATCTTTTTTGTGCTCAAAATAATAGTCGCTAAAACCGATTACTTTACCATTTCTTAAGACTTCCATTTCTATTTTTGATAAATTTTTAATGTGAGAAGAATGAGCAAAAACATTGCCAACGTTTATAAATAAAATGATAAAGGCTAATAAAATTTTCATCAAATTATACAATAATAGACTTTTATTTTGTATCAAAGAGTATAATTAGTTAATAAATGTTTTTGTCTATTAAAAATGTCCCTAAAGTTTCCTGGAGCTCAGATAATCCTTTAAATTTAAAACCAAAACCCTCAAGTTTATTTTTCCTAATATTAGGTTTGACCTTGTTTGGTTTAGGAGAGGGGTTATTGATTGTATCCAATTCCGGGGCATCACCTTGGAGTGTTCTGGCCCAAGGTATTTCTTTAAATGTTAATTTGTCTATTGGAACAATCACATTACTAGTAAGTATTGCAGTATTATTTCTATGGATACCCTTAAGACAAAAACCTGGAATAGGTACAATACTTAATGCAATCATTATTTCGATTATGATTGATGTTTGTATAAAATTTGTGCCAACTCCTGAAAGTTTTATAGGTCAATTAATTTTAGCTTTTACAGCTGTACTTACTGTTGGTTTAGGTGGTGGAATTTATTTAATTGCAAATTTAGGACCAGGTCCAAGGGATGGACTTATGGTAGGTCTTCAAAAAAAAACTAATTTTCCTATAGCATTAGTTAGAGCATTTTTAGAAATTAGTGTTGTCAGTATAGGATGGTATCTAGGAGGTACTGTTGGAATAGGGACCCTCTTATTTGCTTTTGGCATTGGCCCGGCTGTTGCATTGGGTTTATATATTACTGGAAAATTATTTAATTAATTTATTGAGGTGGCTTTCTCAATTTTTTTTCTTTGATGTGGATCTAAAATTGCTTTCCTTAACCTACATGATTTGGGTGTTATTTCTAAAGCCTCGTCTGAATTAAGCATGCTTAGTTGTTCTGCTATAGACATCTTTCTAATAGGTGTAAGCACTACGTTTTCGTCAGTCCCTTGAGTTCTCATATTTGTTAACTTTTTTCCTTTCATAACATTTATAATCATATCCCCTGGTTTTGGGGTTAAACCAACTATCATTCCAGCATAAACAGGGTCATTATGAGTAATGAACATTTCTCCTCTTGCCTGTAGATTAAAAATAGCAAATGCTACTGCTTTACCTTGTTCCATTGCAATTAGCGCACCATTTCTCCTTCCTTCGATCTCCCCTTCATAATCTCCATAACTATGAAATATTTTATTAATAACTCCATTACCTTTTGTTAATGTTAAAAACCTACTGGTGTAACCCATCAAACATCTGGTTGGTGCTTGAAATATTAATCTTTTTTTTTCTTTACCAGTGTCTTTTAATTCTATCAATTTACCTTTTCTTTTATTCATAGAATCTATTATTTTTGAAGAATATTCATCATCAATATCAACAGTTATTTCTTCTATTGGTTCTAATTTTTTTCCATCTTCATTTTTCTTAAATAGTACTTTTGGTGGGCTTACTGTCATTTCGAAACCTTCACGTCTCATTTGAGTCAATAAAATTTCAAGCATTAATTCGCCGCGTCCACTTATTTCAAAAGCATCTTTTTTTTCATTTTCTGAGAATGATATTCCAACATTATTTTGTGCTTCAATTAATAGTCTCTCTCTTATCTGGGTGCTTGTTAGTTTCTTTCCCTCCGTCCCTGCGAGTGGAGAACTATTTACTGTTATTGTGATAGACATAGTAGGAGGATCAATTGGAGTGGCTTTTATTGGTTCATTAAGTTCTATATCACAGATGGTATCAGCAACGTTTGCTTTTTCTAATCCAGCAATTACAACTATATCACCAGCTAATCCAACTTCTATTGGCACTTTTTTTGTTCCTTCATATCTAAAAATTTTCGTTAATCTACCTTCATCAACTATCTCACCTTTAAGATTAATTGCCTTAATCCTTTGATTAGCTCTCGCAGTACCTTGAGATATTTTTCCTACCAAGCTTCTACCTAAAAAGCTGTCTGCATATAACAGTGTTGAGAGCATAGCAAAAGGTTTTGTTGTATCTGGTTGTATTGGTTTAATATGATCTATAATCAAATCAAGCAATGGGCTCAGATCTTTTTTTTCTTCATTAATTTCCTTACAAGCCCAGCCAGATCTACCACTTGCATAAAGAACTGGAAAATCAAGTTGTTCTTCGTTAGCATCTAAACTTACAAAAAGGTCAAATGTTTCATTTAACACCTCTTCAGCTCTTTGATCAGCTTTATCTAATTTATTAATTATAACAATTGGCCTTAGACCTTGTTTGAGAGCTTTTGATAAAACAAATTTTGTTTGAGGCATTACTCCCTCAGCCGAGTCTATAAGCAACAAAGCTCCGTCTGCCATACTTAAAACTCTTTCAACCTCAGCTGCAAAATCTCTGTGTCCAGGAGTATCGATGATATTTATTCTAGAGTCTTTCCAGTTTATGGAAGCAGGTTTTGCTAAAATTGTAATCCCTCTTTCTTTTTCAAGTTCTCCTGAGTCCATTAATCTTTCTTCAACAACTTCATTATCTCTAAATGAACCACTCTGTTTCATTAATGCATCAATTAAAGTAGTCTTACCATGATCAACGTGGGCAATTATTGTTATATTTCGAAAATTTTTATTCATTATTCAGGTTCTTATACATTAATCTTAAATATTAAAAACTTTTTTATTTATTGGTGCATTGATCAATTTATTTAAAAGGAGTTTTAAATAAAACTACAGTATTGACATCACATAATTAAACTTATATTTTTATTCTTAATGACACTTGGATTAAATAAAACATTACACCCAGTCCCTAAAAAGAACGATATAGAAATTATACCTGGAAGTATAAAGAAGGTAGGTAGGTTAGATTGGACATTTAAATGGAAAAGATCAAATGTTACTTATACTCAAAAAGTAAGAGTTGGTACTCATAATAGTAATGATTTTAATTATCAATGGGTGTAGATTTTATCGTAGATAAATTTTTACCCTTTTAAAGCGTCTTAAAAATTTTTCATTACTTTTTAGAAAATTTTTCATCTATCGTTCATCTAATTGTTCATCTAAATTTAGAACAAAAAAAAACGCCAGAGTGATTGATTTCTCTGGCGTTTTTAAAATTCATAGGTACGAAAAAGGTATTACATTCCCATGCCGCCCATGCCGCCCATGCCGCCCATTCCTCCACCAGGCATTCCTGCAGGAGCTGAGTCTTTTTCATCAGGTTTATCAGCAACCATTGCTTCTGTTGTAACTAAGAGACCAGCTATTGATGCTGCATCTTGCAAAGCAGTTCTAACCACTTTAACTGGGTCAATAATACCTTCTTTGAACATATCTACATATTGTTCACTTTGAGCATCATAACCATGCGACGGTTTATTAGTTTCTAAAAGCTTTCCAACAATAACCGAACCATCTACTCCAGCATTCTTTGTAATTTGTCTAATTGGAGCCTGTAAAGCACTTTTAACAATTTCTACCCCAGCTTTTTGATCATCTCCTTTAACTTTAACTTTATCCAAGTCATTAGATGCATATAATAAAGCACATCCACCACCAACTACTATTCCTTCTTCAACAGCAGCTCTAGTTGCATTAAGAGCGTCTTCAACTCTATCTTTTCTCTCTTTAACTTCAACTTCAGTTGCCCCACCAACTTTAATTACTGCTACTCCACCAGCTAATTTTGCAAGTCTTTCTTGAAGTTTTTCTTTATCGTAGTCTGAAGTTGTTTCTTCGACTTGTTGCTTTATTTGAGAACATCTAGCTTCTATATCAGATTTCTTTCCTGCACCACTAACAATAGTGCTGTTTTCTTTATCAACCTTAACTCTTTTTGCTGATCCAAGATCTTCTAGTTTTACATTCTCTAATTTAATTCCTAAATCTTCAGAAATAACTTGACCCCCAGTAAGAATTGCGATGTCCTCTAACATAGACTTTCTTCTATCACCAAAACCTGGTGCTTTTACAGCAACAACTTTTAAACCACCTCTTAATTTATTCACTACTAGAGTAGCTAATGCTTCACCTTCTACGTCTTCAGATATAATCATTAAAGGTCTTCCAGCTTGTACAACTGCCTCTAAAAGAGGAACCATAGGTTGAAGATTAGTTAATTTTTTTTCGTGTAAAAGTATTAATGGATTTTCAAGCTCAGTCGTCATTTTATCACCATTAGTAATAAAGTAAGGAGATAAATATCCTCTGTCAAATTGCATTCCTTCCACAACATCAAGTTCAGTTTCAATTCCTTTAGCTTCTTCAACAGTTATAACTCCTTCATTCCCAACTTTTTGCATAGCTTTAGAAATCATATTTCCAATTTCTTTATCACCGTTTGCTGAGATTGTTCCAACTTGTGCTATCTCATCGCTATCTTTTACTTTTTTTGCTGATGAAATTAACTTTTCTTTTACATGATCAACAGCTGCTTCAATACCTCTTTTTACATCCATAGGGTTCATTCCAGCAGTAACATATTTGCATCCTTCTTTAACAATAGATTGTGCAAGAATAGTTGCTGTTGTAGTTCCGTCTCCTGCTTCATCATTAGTTTTGCTTGCAACTTCTTTAACCATTTGAGCGCCCATGTTTTCAAATTTGTCTTCAAGGTCTATTTCTTTTGCAACTGAAACTCCATCTTTAGTAGTTCTTGGTGCACCATAAGATTTGTCTATGACAACATTTCTACCTTTAGGTCCAAGAGTGACCTTTACTGTATTTGCGAGTATATCAACTCCTTTAAGCATTGATGCTCTTGCTTCAGAATCGAATTTTACTATTTTAGCCATTATTAAACTCCTTAATTAATTATTTGCTGTTAGAAATACCCATAATGTCAGACTCTTTCATTATGCTATATTCTTTACCATCAATTTTTACCTCTGTTCCTGACCATTTGCCAAAAAGAACTTTATCACCAACTTTAACGTCCATTGGAATTAATTTTCCATCTTCAGTTTTTGCTCCACCACCTATGGCAACTACTTTTCCTTCTTGAGGTTTTTCTTGAGCAGTATCAGGGATGATTATCCCTCCTGCAGTTTTCTCACTGCTATCTAGAACTTCGATTAAAACTCTATCGTGTAACGGTTTAAACTTCATATAAAACTCCTATAAATATTGAGTTCATATAGATACAAGAGATCAGTATTTCAAGAAGAATGTAAAAATTTAAAGCTTCAAAAAAACAAAGAAATTAGCTTTTTTTTGATATATATCTCAAAAATGACCCAAGACATTAATAAATTAGGCTTTAAAAGCATAGCAGGAGATTATGATCTATTTTTTATAGACATTTGGGGTGTAATTCATAATGGTATTGATCTACATAAAGATGCTGTTGAAGTACTAAAGAGTTTATTTGAAATGGAAAAAGAGTTCATTCTTCTTACTAACGCACCGAGACCTAATCGAAATGTAAACGATTTTCTTTTAAGGATGGGTCTTAACGAAAAATATACTTCAAAAGTATATACTTCAGGCCAAGCAGCTTTAAATTATTTGATTAAAAATTATAAAGATAAACTTTTTTATCACATTGGCCCCCCAAGAGATTTTGGACTATTTCAAGAATTTGAAAACATGAAAACCCAAAACCTTGATAAGGCAGAATATTTTTTATGTACGGGGTTGTTCGATGAGTTTGATAAAGATTTGAATCATTATAAAAAAATACTTAATTCAAAAATTGATAAAATTATGATTTGTACAAATCCCGATTTAATTGTTGATAGGGGTCAAGTTAGAGAATATTGCGCAGGATCTGTTGCTAAAACTTTTGAGGAAATAGGTGGTAAAGTTGAATATTTTGGAAAACCTTACCCACTAGTTTATAACTTGTCAGCAGAAACAAAAAATAAAAGAATTTTATGTATAGGTGATAATTTAAATACCGACATAAGAGGCTCAAATATTCAGTCATTTGACTCACTTTTAATATCAAATGGTATTCATAAAAAAGAAATTGAAACAAATAATTTTGAAAATATTTTAAAAAAATACAAAGTAAAAGTAAACTTTATTCAATCTAATCTTTCATGGTAAAGAAAATTAAATTATATGAGAACTTTAATGTTTTACAAAAACATAAAAATTCCATTTTATTAATTGGAAACTTTGACGGATTACATTTAGGTCATCAAAAATTATTTAATTTAGCAAGAAAATATAAAAACAAAAAAAATCTTAAAATTGGTGTGATCACTTTTGATCCAATCCCAAAAATGTATTTTA
>CABYPZ010000005.1 GCA_902521005.1 uncultured Pelagibacteraceae bacterium | reverse complement strand
GAAACCAAAATTAATTTTAGCAGATGAACCAACAGGCAATCTTGATAGTGAGAACTCTGAATTGATTTCAAAAATATTATTTGATTATGTGAGTGACGAAAAAGCAAGTTTGATTATGGTTACCCATGACAATAATTTAGCAAATCGAACAATGAAAAAAATAAAAATAAAGGATGGTAGAATTGATTAGTTCTTCTAGTTTTAAACTTTATTTAAAATATGCTTTGAGAGATCTGTCTAGAAGTTACTCTAAAATTTTAAGTATAATCATAACTCTTTTTATAAGTTTATTTATACTAAGTACAATTTTGACAATTGAAGATAGCTTAGAAACAGAAATTAAAAATAATTCAAAATTACTATTAGGAGGTGATATTGAGATTGATTACAATCAAGCAAATGGAAATTTAGATTTAGTCGATAAAGTAAAAGAGTTTGCGACTGTTTCTCAGATGGTGGAATTCAGTACAATGATTTCAACCATTAATAGAGAAAAAAATAAATCTTCTTTTACAAGGGTTAAATCAGTAGATTCAAACTATCCTCTTTATGGAAAAGTTGTTTTTGAACCTAATGACGCTTTAGAAAAATTAAACAAAGAAAAAAATACAATTTTAGTTAATGAAAATATTTTTAAAAATCTTAATTTGCAAATCAATGAAATTGTTAAAGTTCAGGATCAGAAATTTAAAATTGTTGGTTATGTAAAATCTGTACCTGATATTGGGGGTGCTTTTGTATTTGGAGATTTTGCGCTCACAGGAAAAAAAACATTAGATACTCTTAGCCTAAACAATTTAGGTAGCTTTCTAAACTATGAATATAAAGTAAAATTTAATGATGAGTTTTCTGTTTTAGATGGATTAAAAAAAGTTGAGGAATTATTTTTAAATGAAGAGCAAGCAAGAATAAGAAAATCAGAGAATGCTGCTGGAGGCTTAAGAAGAATAATTGATAATTTTTCACAATTCTTATCTTTGGTCTCAATTAGCGCGATGTTGATTGCAGGCATAGGAATTGCAAATACATTATTATCCTTTATTAACCAAAAAAATTCTTCAATTGCAGTACAAAAAGCTATTGGGATTTTTTCAGGAAACATAAAGACAATTTATTACATTCAATTATCAATAATATTAATCTTTGTGTCTATTTTTGCTTATTCGTCAAGTTTTTTACTCATACCAATTATTGATGGGTTTGTATCAGATGGACTAGGATTAAATATTCAGGCTAAATTTTCAATAATAAATTTTACTAAAATATTTTTGGTGGGTTTATTGGTAATAATTATATTTTCAATTCCAACTGTTAATTCTATTGATCAAATAAAAGCTACAAGTTTATTTAGAAATGTTTTTCAAAGTTTGCAATTTAAATATACAAAGTTATCAATAGTTTTAAGTTTATTTCTCGTTATTATATTAATGAGTTTATTTTCTGTTTGGTCTTCACAACCAATTTATAGTTTAGTTTATTTTATATCTTTTTTCTTTTGCCTGGTTATTTTCTTTATTTTATCAAGATTAACAATTTTATTTTTAAGAAAAAACAAATATAATTTTGGAATATCTTTTAAAGTTGCATTAAAAAATATAACACAATCGAAAAGCATAACTCCAATTACAGTGATGTCTCTTGGACTAGGTATCACTTTGTTACTAACTTTAGCATTTGTTGGCTCAAACTTTAAGAGAGAAATAGCTAAATCTATCCCAGAAATAGCTCCTGACTATTTTTTTCTTGGTATACAAAATATAGAAAAAAATGACTTTCAAAATGCAATATTTAAATCAGATGAGAATGCAAATATTGAAATCGTACCAATGGTTTCCGCTAAACTTTCAAAAATTAATGGTGTTGACCCACATACTTACATAGATAGAACAAATGATAGTCATTGGGTAATTCAGGGAGATCGTCGTGTTTCATGGGTAGATGACGTTCCAACTGACAACCCTCTAATAGCTGGAGAATGGTGGGATTTAAGTAAGCCAAATAAATTGCAAATTTCGTTGGATAGCAAAGTTGCAAATGATTTTGGTGTTAAATTAGGAGATACATTCGTTTTAAATATTTATGGAAGAGAAATAGAAGGAAAAGTAACAAATTTTAGATTTGTAGATTACAGAGATTTAAGTATTAATTTTGCCATGTTACTGAACCCTCAATTTGCAAAAAGAATTCCACATGAATATTTATCAACCGTAAAATTTGATAAGATTGAAAAGTTTAATGATGCAGAATTCTTAGAAAGATTTCCATCTGTTTCAATTATTAATATTTCTGATTACCTATCTAAAGTAACTGACGTTTTAAATAAAGTATTTATAGCAGTAAGTATTATTTCAACTATCACAGTGGTTATTGGATTAGTTGTAATTTCAAGTGCCATAATTGTACAAGGTAAAATAAAAACTTTTCAAAATTTAGTATTTAAAATCCTAGGATTTACAAGAAAAGAAATAATATTTTCTTCAATTATGGAGTTTATTATAAATTTTATTTCAATTATTTTATTTTCTACATTATTTGCAGTTATTGCTTCAAAATATGTAATAGAAAATATATTTCAGCTTCAATGGGAGTTTGATCTGGTATTATTTATGAATTTTTCTGCAGCTATTGGATTACTAACTTTATTGTTGATAATATTTACTAATTTAAAATATTTAAGCCCAAAAGTTTATCCACTTGTTAGAAATGAATAGTTTAATTAAATTTTTGTATTAAAGAAACGCTGTTATTTATTGGTTTATTTACATCTTTTGATGTGAAGATTTTTAATTTTATTAATTATATTTTTAACTTATAATTTTGCTATTGCTATGGAAAATAAACCTTATCACCACTTAGCTGATGGGACATTTAGAAATCCAAAAGGATCTCCTGAAAGAAGCTCCTCTTTTAACTGGAGCTTTAAAATATTCAATGAAGAAAAAAAGAAAATTAAAATTGAAATTCCTGAGGATCATGTAGTAAAAAAACAAAAAGTATTACAAGATATTAATAATCTTAGCAATGGGGATTATATAGCATGGATAGGTCATGCTACATTTATTATAAAATTAGGGAATACGAGAATTATTACTGATCCAGTATTTGAAAAAAATATGGGGCCTTTAATTTTTGGACCAAAAAGATTTGTAGACCCTGCGATTAATTTAAATGAAATACCAGAAATAGATTTATTTTTATTAACACATAATCATTATGATCATTTAAGCACTAGAACAATAAATAGATTCCCTTTTAAAAAATCGAAAGTTTTAACACCATTAGAACTGGGAAAATATTTTACAAGAAATGGTTTTAAAAATGTTACTGAAATGGATTGGTATGATGAAATAAATTTCAATGAATTAAAAATTACATTCGTGCCTGCTATTCATTGGTCAAAAAGAAGTTTGTGGGATACAAATAAAACGCTTTGGGGAAGTTTCATAATTGAGTACAAAAATAAGAAGATTTTTTTTGCATGTGATACTGGTTATGGAAATATTTATAAAGAACTAGGAAATAAATATGGCCCCATTGATTTAACTCTTATAAATATAGGGGCATATAATTTTTATCCAATGTCTCCAAAAAAAGATTATTCGATATATCATACCAACCCTGAGGAAGCTTTGCAGATTGGCAAAGATTTAAAAAGTAAAAAAATACTTGGTATGCATTGGGGTACAGTTATATTATCCTTAGAACCAATCTTTGATCCCCCAAAGAGATTTAAAACAAATTCATCTCAATATGGATATATGCCTGACGATGCTATTATAATGAAAATAGGACAGGTAGAGGATTTAAAAAGTTTAATTTAAAGATTGAATTAAAGATATACTGTTATTTGTTGGTTTATTTACATCTTTTGAAACCTCATAAAATTCTAATCTTGGTTTTTTTGCTTCTTTTAAAAAAGTAGATCCATCTAATTGTAGATCTAAATAACTCTTTAAATCTTTTTGATTTAAAATGACTGGTTGTCTATGGTGAATTTCTAACACATTTTCACTTGCTTGCTCAGTGATAAGGCAAAATTCATTTTCATCATAAAGACCAGCAAAATAAATAATTTTTTTATCCTCTCTTTGGAAAAAAAAAGGTTTTTTTTCTTGTTCTGTTCTTTTCCACTCATAAAAACCATCTGCTATAGCTATACATCTTTTAAGTTTAATTAATTTTTTAAAAGAAATTTTTTCATCAATTGTTTCTAATCTTGAGTTAATTAAAGGTTTAAAATCTTTTTTTTTAGACCATGAAGGAACTATCCCCCACTTTAATTTTTCTAATGCACTACCATTGATATATTTTTTAATTACTGGCAAGTTTTGGTAGGGATGAGCGTTATAATTTTCATTGTCCTCAATTTGAATCGCTGATTTTACAAGACCTTTTGTTTTTGTTACTGCGTTTGTTACTACATATCTGCCACACATAATTAATTTTTTTATTGGTTTAAATTAAAATTAGAATATATGTGTTTTAAAAAATGAAATCTATAGAAGGAAATTTTAACGACCCTGATGTAAATGATCTGCTAAATAAACATTTCATTGAGCTTAGATCAGTTTCACCTGCAGGTAGTACTCATGTATTAGACATCGCAGGACTGAAAGATAATACGATTAAGTTTTGGAGCTTGTGGGAAAACAATGAAATTATAGGTTGTGGTGCTTTAAAATTTCTAGAAAAGGGTCATGGTGAATTTAAATCAATAAGAGTTGCGGATAATTTTAGAAAAAAAGGAACTGGAGAAAAAATTATCAATCATTTAATAAAAGAAGCAAAGAAACTTGATATTATTAAATTAAGTGTAGAAACTGGAGCTGGAAATTTCTTTTCACCTGCAAGAAAATTATTTAAAAAATTTGGATTTATTGAATGTCAACCTTTTGCACACTATAAAGTTGATCCAAATTCCTGTTACTATACTTTGGAATTATAATAATTGTGAAAAAGGATAAATCACAACCATTTGTTTTGTATATAGCTGAAAAAATATATTTCCATGTTCTAGAGATTAAGAAAAAAGAACCAAATATTTCAAATATTGAAGCTTTTGAAAGATTTATTGGTACTGAGTTTTATGATGAAATAAGCAGTGGTAAGTTCCATGAGAAATGGTTATCTGAATTAAAAGAAAATAATTATATTGATAAAAAAAGTGGAAAAAAAATTCCCATTGAAACAATTAGACTTCTTAACATTCAAAAAGATACAATGGTTAAACAATTAATTAAATTTCCTAATTTATATTATACGAAAAGTCATTTTCCTCTAGAAATTTCACAAAGAGCTTTTGATCACTTATGGAGAACTTGTGAAAGTTATGAATTGTGGTGTAGAGAAACCAAACAAGAAGAATTAATTCAATTAAAAATGTTAGATTGATCTTCTAAAACTAATTTTTCTCTTGTTTTCATGAAATTATTTTTAACTAGGTTTTTAAAGTCTTTTTTAATTTTGTTTTCTTTATTTTTTTCATCAATTTTATTTGAAACATAAGAAACAGTATTCATGCCTGTCTCTTCCTCTACTGCTTTATTTGTAATAAAAGTTAACCCAGCTTGTGAAATATTACCTGTAGATGCAATTGTTATAGCGGGTCCAAGCATTGCAGATGATTGAACACATCCGGATAGAAGTATTCCAGCGCTAATTCCAAAAATAACTTTTTTTATCTCCACAGTTGCACTTTAATGATTTTTATTTTCAACTCAAGAGAGCAATTAAGTTAACTATCCATTTTGAGTAAATTCCTAACTTTTAAAGGGCTTTATAACCATATTCTAAAGAAGCATCTGTTATAGAATGATATAAAGATTCTCCAAAACTTCTTAAAGTTAAAAGTCGAGCTACGTCTGGATTTGATTGTGTCATGTCTACAGAGAAAGAAATTCCATTAAATGTTGAATTGATCGATAAATTTTTTTTTAGTTCATTAAAATTAAATGGACATCCTTTTTTCAAAACCTCTTTTAGATTATCTCCTTCTATTTTAATTATTGCTCGTGAATGAGATAAATCTGTTATTGCAAAATCTGCTTCTTTATAAACTTCTAAAATATTATTAAGTAAATTTTTTTTTGATGATACTAAAAGCCAATTTTTTGGTCCATTCCATAAAATTCTTGTGTTATTATTATTAACTACAATTAATGGTTCATTTTTTAGTTTTAGACCATCAATGTCTATATTTTCTATAGAAACTTTAGAATTTTTAAATTGAACTATTTGGACAATAAGCATATTTTTAATTTCAGAAACTTTTAATAGATTATCTTCACTTTTATTTTTATAATTTCCAAAAAGACCAGTTTTATGAATATAACTTAAAGCTGATACTGATGTCATGATCTAACTCTTTCACCTTTTGGATCAACGTAATGTGATGATACTATCTCAACAGGTATAGATTTATTTTTAAGAGGTGATAGGGCAAATAGTTTTTGTCCGATCATATTTTTTCCATCTTTTATTATTGCAAGTGAAAAAGGATTATCATGCTCAACACTCCAACATGAAGCTGATACATGTCCTAATTTAGGATTTGGAAGTTTTGCTTTTGCATCTTTAACAATATATGAACCTTCAGGTATACTTGTTTTTTTATCTAATGGCACTACTCCAACAATTTTTTGTCTATCTTCAGCTACATATGCTTTTTTACTTAAAGATCTTTTTCCAATAAAATCTTTCTTTTTGCTAATTAACCCTTCTAAAGAGTTGTCATATGGTATTGTTCTTCCATCTAATTCTGATCCTGCAACATGTCCCATTTCAATTCTTAATGTTGACAATGCTTCTGTTCCATATGGTTGAATATTAAATTCTTTTCCTACTTCCATAATTTTTTCCCACATAAAATTACCATTGTCTGACTCGACGTTTACTTCGTATGCAAGCTCCCCTGAAAATGAAATTCTGTAAATTCTTGCTTTAATTCCAAATAAATTACCTTCTATATATCCCATGAAAGGCAGTCCATCATTTGAAACATCCAAGCTAGGAAATAATTTTTGCATAACACTTCTAGATTTAGGTCCAGCTATCGCTGCACCAGCCCACTGTTCAGTTGATGAAACGACGTTAACATTTAATTCAGGCCAAACTAATTGCAGATAATATTCTAAGTGAGAAAGTACATTGGCGGCTTGAGCAGTAGTTGTTGTCATATGATAATGATTTTCTGATATCCTAGTTGTTGTCCCATCGTCCATCACAATTCCATCTTCTCTTAGCATCACGCCATATCTAGCTTTTCCAATAGGCAATTTAAGCCATGCATTTGTATATACTCTATTTAAAAATTCTGCTGAGTCTGGTCCTTTGATATCAATTTTTCCTAAAGTAGTTACGTCACAAATCCCAACATTTTGTCGGACATTTTTTGCTTCTCTTTTTGAAGCTTCAAATAAATTTTCACTTCCTTGTTTGTAGTATCTTGGTCTCAACCAAACACCAGCATCAACAAAAACTGCATTATTTTTTTCATGCCAATAATGCATGGGTGATTTTCTTGTGGGTTTTGAATGTTTGCCTACTTCTCTTCCAACAATAGCTCCTATTGAAACTGGCGTATAAGGTGGCCTAAAAGTAGTATGACCTACCTGAGGAACAACTTTATTTTCAAGTTCTGAAACTAATTGTAAACCATTAAGATTACTTGTCTTTCCTTGATCAGTAGCCATTCCTAAAGTTGTATATCTTTTTACATGCTCAATTGATCTATAACCTTCTCTCAAAGCTAGTTCGATATCAGATACAGCAACATCATTTTGAAAATCTAAAAATCTTTTATAATTTTTTCCTTTTGGTAAAGGTACACACCAAAATTTATCATGTTCAGATGATTTTTTTTCTACAACAGCAGGAATTGAAATTTTGTTATCATTATTTGTTAATTGTTTTGATAATTCATTTCCTTTTTCGAAAGAAGTTTTCAATGTCTCCCCAAGTGTAAAAATTCCATTAGCAGACCCTAGTGTAGTTTCTTTTTGTTTCGATTTGTTAGGAATGAATGAATCAATCTGCTCATTAAATTTAGTTTTATTACCTGATTGAGATGCTAGATGAATGGATGGAGTCCAAAATCCAGATACGCAAATACAGTCACATTCAATATTTTCTATTCTACTCAATTTTTTTTTATCATCTGATATTTTTGCGATATCAGCTGATTTTACTTTTTTATAACCTTTTGCAGCTACAACTACGTAAGAATTTTTTATAGTTATATTAAGATTTTTGGCTTCATTAATAATTTCTGAGTCAGGGCTGATCCTTGTATCTAATACAACAGGGTCTATTCCATTTTTTTTAAATTCTATAGCAGTTTCGTATCCACTATCATTGTTTGTAAATATAATTGGTTTTTTTCCAACTAAGACTCCATAAACTTTTAAATATTCTTTAGCTGCTGAAGATAGCATAACGCCAGGAGCATCATTATTTCCAAACACCAAAGGTCTTTCTATAGATCCAGATGAAATAACAACTTCCTTTGCTCGTATATACCAAAGCCTTTGCTTGGGAGTATATTTTTCCGTTTCTGGCAAATGATCGCTAACTCTTTCAGACATAACAAGCATGTTATGATCATAATAGCCAAAAACTTGAGATCTATTTTTTACAATTACATTTTTCATTGATTTTAGTTTTGAAATAATTGTATCTACCCATTCTTTACCACTTTGATTTCCAATAGTTGCTTCGCTTGTTAGAAGACTTCCACCAAACCTAGGTTTATCTTCAGCTAAAATCACCTTAGCTCCATTTTGTGCAGCAGCATAAGCGCTTGCTAAACCAGAGGGTCCTGATCCAGTAATTAATAAATCGCAATATTCATATTTATGCTCGTATCTTTCTTTGTCATGATTGATAGATGCTGCTCCAAAACCTGCAGCCTTTCTAATAATTGGTTCATAGATTTTATACCAAAAACTTTTTGGCCACATGAAAGTTTTGTAATAAAAACCTGCAGGAAAAAATTTGTTTAAAAAATTATTTATTGCACCTATATCAAAATCAACATTTGGCCAACAATTAACACTCTTTGCTTCTAACCCCTCAAATAACTCTTGCTCGGTTGCTCTAACATTAGGGTCAACTTCATTATTTCTATTCATTTGTAAAATTGCATAAGGCTCATCTACACCTGCTCCAAAAAATCCTCTTGGTCTATGGTATTTGAAACTTCTACCAACTAGATGAACTCCATTTGCTATTAAAGCTGATGCTATAGTGTCACCTTCAAAACCAAAGTATTTTTTTCCATTAAATTTAAATGAAATTTTTTTATTTCGGTTGATTAATCCACCTTTTTCTAATCTAAAATTCTGTGACATATTTATAACTCTTCATTTGCTTTTAGTGTTTTAGATATTTCATGAGTTAAAGTATCTCTTTCTACTTTAATCCATTGTCTACATCCTGAGATATGCTGCCATAATTCTAAATGTTTTCCTCTTGGACTTTTTCTTAAGTAAACATAATTATCCCAATCTTGATCTGAAATTTCTTTATTTAATTCTGGTCTTTTAACGGTAGCATCCCCACCATATGAAAATTCATTTTGAGATCTTAATCCGCAGTGTGGGCATTTAATATGTAACATTTAAGAAATCCAAGTTTTTGTTCCAAGACCTTTTTCATCAATTAAATGTCCAGTACTAAACCGATTTAAACTATACCCAGCATTTAAATCATGTGGCCTATCTTGTGCAATTGTATGCGCAAAAGTCCATCCTGATGCTGGTGTTGCTTTAAATCCACCATAACACCAACCACAATTTAAATATAATCCGTCAATATGTGTTTTATCGATTATAGGCGATCCATCCATTGACATGTCCATTATTCCACCCCATGTTCTAAGCATTTTTAATTTACTTAGGAATGGAAACATCGCTATTCCCTCCGTTAATACATGTTGAAGTGTAGGCAAGTTACCTCTTTGAGCATAACTGTTGTATCCATCTAAATCTCCACCCATTACCATCTCACCTTTGTCAGATTGACTACAATAAAAATGTCCCGCACCAAAAGTTACAACTTGATCCAAAATTGGTTTAATAGGTTCTGAAACACAAGCTTGTAAAAGGTGCGTTTCAACAGGTAGTGTCATATTTAATTTTTCAGCTAAAACATTTGTACTTCCAGCTACACATAATCCTATTTTTTTTGCTTTAATATTTCCTCTAGACGTTTGAACACCTTGTATTTTTCCATTAACAACGTCGAAACCTGTTACCTCACAATGTTGAATAATATCAACACCCATAGAGTCTGCTTGTCTTGCATATCCCCAGGCCACCGCATCATGTCTAGCTGTTCCTGCACTTGGCTGCATTAATCCACCAAATATTGGAAATCTCACATTTTCAGAAAAATCTGCCATCGGTATAAGTTTTTTTACTTCATCTCTATTTAAAAGGACTGCATCAATTCCGTTTAATCGCATTGAGTTGCCTCTTCTAGAATAAGCATTCATTTGTGCATCTGAGTGGGCAAGATTAATTATTCCTCTTGGGGAAAACATGATATTAAAATTTAAATCCTGACTCATGTTTCTCCATAAATCCATACCAAACTCACTGAATAATCCATTTTCATCATGCATATAATTAGATCTTATAATTGTAGTATTTCTTCCAACGTTACCTCCTCCTATCCATCCTTTTTCAATTACTGCAACTTTAGTGATGTTATGCTCTTTTGCTAAATAATAAGCTGTTGCCAATCCATGACCACCGCCACCAATTATTACAACATCATATTCACTTTTTGGAGCTGGATCTTTCCATGCTATTTCCCATTTTTCATGGTTAGAAAAAGCATTTTTTATAAGGCTGAATACTGAATATTTCTGCATATTTTAATTTTATATTAATAAATATAAATAATTCTTATTTTTTTTATATATATTTTTTAGATGTTTAAAAACTAGGCAAAAAAGTATAGATATTTGCCTCAGTAGGTAAACTTATTTAAAAACTTATGGCTAAAACAGATATTGAAATAGCACGAGAAGCTAAAATGAAACCTATTCAAGAAATATTGAATAGTATTAATGTTCCAGATAAAGCTGAGGTTTATAGTCCCATTGGGAGATATATTGCTAAAATCAAACTCGAATATTTAGAAAAGTTAAAAGATAAAAAAGATGGAAAGCTAATTTTAGTAACAGCAATTACTCCAACTCCTGCTGGAGAGGGTAAAACTACAACTTCTGTTGGATTATCTGATGGATTAAATAAAATAGGAAAAAAATCTATTGTATGTCTTCGTGAACCAAGTTTGGGTCCATCTTTTGGAATGAAAGGTGGTGCTGCTGGTGGTGGCTACGCTCAAGTTGTTCCAATGGAACAAATTAATTTACACTTTACCGGTGATTTCCATGCAATCACTTCTGCTCATAATCTTCTTTCTGCATTAATTGATAATCACATTTACTGGGGAAATAAATTAAATATAGATGTGAGAAGAGTAGTTTGGAAAAGAGTTTTAGACATGAATGACAGAGCTTTAAGATCAATTAATATAAATCTTGGAGGAATTGCAAATGGTTTTCCTAGAGAGGATGGATTTGATATCACAGTAGCTTCAGAGATAATGGCTATATTCTGTTTGTCAAATGACCTTTATGATTTAGAAAAAAGAATTGGGAATATAACTATAGCCTACACAAGAGATAAAAAACCAATATTTGCTAAAGATTTAAATGCACAAGGTCCAATGACAGTATTATTAAAAGATGCGATAAGACCAAACGTTACCCAAACATTAGAAAATAATCCAGCAATTATACACGGAGGACCATTCGCAAATATTGCTCATGGATGTAATTCTGTTTTAGCAACAAAAACTGCATTAAAATTATCAGACTATGTTGTAACTGAAGCAGGTTTTGGAGCTGATTTAGGTGCAGAAAAGTTTTTAGATATTAAATGTAGAAAATCAGGCTTGAAACCAAATTGTGTTGTAATAGTTGCTACAATCAGAGCTCTAAAGATGCATGGAGGTCTGAATAAAGATGAATTAAAAACAGAAAATTTAAATGCGTTAAAAAAAGGATTAGTTAATTTAGAAAAACATATAAGTAATATTAAAAAATTTGGACTACCTGTTACAGTTGCTATTAACCATTTTGTCTTAGATACAGAGAAAGAAATAAACGTTGTGATTAATTTCTGTAAAAAATTGAAAATAAAAGTTTCAACTTGTAAACACTGGGAAAAAGGAAGTGATGGAACAAAAGAATTAGCAAATGATGTCGTGGAATTGTGCGAAGAAAAAAGTGAATTTAAATTTCTGTATAATGATGATGTTTCATTGTTTAAAAAAATAGAGACCATTGCAAAGGAGTTGTATGGTGCTAGCGAGGTTATTGCAGACACAAAAATTAGAGAACAGCTTAAGAATTTTCAGGATAATGGATATCAAAAATTACCAATTTGTGTTGCTAAAACACAATATAGTTTCTCAACAGATCCAAGTCTTAAAGGAGCCCCAACAGGACATGTTCTTCCAATTAGGGAAGTAAGATTATCTTCAGGTGCAGAATTTATAGTAGTTGTATGTGGAGCTATAATGACAATGCCTGGATTACCAAGAGTTCCTGCTGCAGATTCAATCAGAATAAATAAAAAAGGTGAAACTGAAGGACTGTTTTAATTAAGCTGCCTTCAAATACTCTAGCCAATTTTTTAATTCTAACATTCTCGCATCTTTTACTGAACGTTTTATTTCATCTTCAATAAATTTAATATGATTTTGTATTTCTGTTTCATTGCTAAAACATTTTCTACTATTTATTAATCTATCTTTCCTAAAGTTAATTAAGGTAATCATTTTATGATATGTAATTTCAGGATGGTACTGTAATCCCCAAACATCACTTATACCCGATTTAAAATGAATACTTTGTATTTTGTTAATTTTATTTGATGCTAAAGGGACAGCTCCTTCAGGTAATTTAACAACTTCATCAAAATTAAATGCTGGGGAATTAAATTTTTTATTTTTTGATTTATATAGAGGATGTTTTAAACCATTCTCGTTTATTTCTATATCATTAGCAATACCTATATGTGCACCATTTGTTGATTTTTTTACTTCTCCACCCGCTGCTGTTACAGCAACTTGCATACCCCAACATATTGCCAAAATTTTTTTTATATTTTTAAAACATTCTTTCATAAAAGATATCTGACGTTTTATTTCTATACAGTCATTATAAATATTTAGACTGCTTCCACCCCAAATTAATCCATGATAATTTTTAAGATTTGGTGTAACTTTATCAAAATTCTTCTCTGAGCAAGGATTAAATACATCTATATTTAAATTTTTTGTATAGTAAGAGAGACTTTCTTTTAAACTTTCAGAATGAGTTTGAATTCCAGAATTTGTAAAATTATTATTTTCCTTTTGTAAATTACCTTCTACAATTAATAAATTTAAATTTTTCATTAAAATAATTTTCCAGAAATACTATATTCATACAAAATCTTCATATCGTCAATTGCCATTTTTTTTGGATTTGATGATGTAGAAGGGTCATCTAATGCCATTTTAGATAACATTTCCAAGTTAATTTTTTTTGGCTCAACGACATCTGATAGCTTATGTGGAATATTAAGTTCTTTTCTTAAATCTAATATCCATTTTAAAAAACTATCAAAATTTTTTTCTATATTAAGATAATCGCAAATAGAAACAATTTTTTTTTCTATTTCACTTTTATTAAAAGTTAATACATAGGGCATGAAAATAGCATTTGATAATCCATGATGAATATTAAATTGTGAATTAATTGGATGACTTAATGAATGAATTGCACCCAAACCTTTTTGGAAAGCTGTAGATCCCATACTTGCTGCTGCCATCAAATCTGTTCTTGCTTCTAAATTTTTTCCATTTTTGAACGCAGTTAAAAGAGATTTTTTTATTAGTTTTATTCCCTCAATGGAAATTCCATCTGCCATAGGATGAAAGCCAGGTGCACAGAATGCCTCTAAATTGTGTGCTAATGCATCCATACCAGTTGTAGCAGTTAAATTTGGAGGAAGATCAACTGTTAGTACTGGATCCAAAATTACAATTGATGGTAAGAACTTAGGATGAAAAATAATTTTTTTAATTCCAGTATCTTTATTAATTATGGCTGAAGCTCTTCCTGTCTCTGAACCCGTTCCTGCAGTAGTAGGAATTGCTATAATAGGAGCAATATTCTTTTCATCTGCACGTTTCCAATAATCTCCAATATCTTCAAAATCCCATATTTTTCTTTTCTGTCCAGACATGAAGGCAATTGCTTTTCCAACATCCAATCCACTTCCTCCTCCAAATGCAATTACACCATCACATTTAAATTTTTTAAATTCTATAACGCCCTCCTCTACATTTTCACCTATAGGATTTCCAGAAAAATTAGAAAATATATTAATTTCATTTAAATTATCCTCTAGTTCAGATAAAATATTTTTAACCATAGATGAACCTGCAAGGTCTTTATCTGTAACAAATAAAGGTTTTTTAATTTTTAAATTTTGACATGCATTGGTTAGATCCTTTACTCGATTTTGTCCTACCCATAAAGAAGTTGGATAATTCCAGTTTGTTTTCATAACAAAATAATATTTCAATTTTTATCAATTTGTTAGTAAAATACATTTATAAAATAACAAAAAGGTAACAAAATTTATGACTAAAGTAGCGATTATTGGAGCTGGTCCATGTGGTTTATCAATGCTAAGATCTTTTGAACAAGCCGAAAAAAATGGTGAGAAAATTCCTGAAATAGTTTGTTTTGAAAAACAAGAAGATTGGGGAGGTCTCTGGAATTATAGTTGGAGAACTGGATCCGATCAGTATGGTGATCCTATACCTAATAGTATGTATAGATACTTATGGTCAAACGGTCCAAAAGAATGTTTGGAATTTGCTGATTACTCATTCGATGAACATTTTGGAAAGCCAATACCATCTTTTCCTCCAAGAGAAGTTCTTTATGACTATATTATTGGTAGAGTTAGCAAAGGAAATTTAAAAAATAAAATTAAGTTTAATAATAGAGTAACTAATACAGTTTTTAAAAATGATAAATTTGAAATTAGTTACCAAGATAAGTCTAATAATAAAATTTTATCCGATAATTTTGACTATTTAGTTGTTTCTACAGGACATTTTTCTGTACCTTTTGTTCCAGAATATAAAGGTATGAATTCATTCCCTGGAAGAATAATGCATTCACATGACTTCAGAGATGCTGAAGAGTTCAGAGATAAAAATGTAATTGTTCTTGGAAGCAGTTATTCTGCAGAGGATGTTGCTTTACAATGCAATAAGTATGGCGCAAAAAGTGTAACTATTGGTTACAGGCATAATCCTATGGGATTTAAATGGCCAAAAGGCATGAAAGAAGTCCATTATTTAGATAGGCTTGAAGGAAAAAAAGCAATTTTTAAAGATGGGACTGAACAAAGTGCAGATGTTATAATCTTATGTACAGGATATCTTCATCATTTTCCTTTTTTAGAGGAAAAATTACAACTTAAAACTCGTAACAGATTATATCCACCCAAATTATTTAAGGGTGTTGTTTGGCAAGATAATCATAAACTTCTATATTTAGGAATGCAGGATCAATTCCATACATTTAATATGTTTGATTGTCAGGCTTGGTATGCAAGGGATGTGATTATGAATAAAATTAAAATGCCTAGCGATGATGAGATAAATAAAGATATTTCAAAATGGGTAGCTATTGAAGAAAAATTAGAAAATCCTGATCAAATGATTGATTTCCAAACAGAATACACAAAAGAACTTCATGCAATGTCTGATTATCCTAAAATAGATTTTGAATTGATCAGAAAACATTTCAAAGAATGGGAACACCATAAAGTTGAAGATATACTTACTTATAGAAATAAATCATTCTCATCTCCAGTGACTGGTTCAGTAGCGCCAGTGCATCATACTCCATGGGATAAAGCAATGGACGATTCTATGAAAAATTTTTTAAATAAGTAAAAAATTAATAAGTAATTTTTAATTTTTTATTTTTTGTGACAGCATTTAGAAGAGAAATCATCAGTGGGATTTTTTTTCTGTTAACTTTTTTTAGAATGTAAGGTGCAATTTCATAAGCAAGATCAGCTCCTTCAATAGTATCTTTTTTCATGAACTTTCTTTTTGCATTTTTAAAATTAAAACCTTTACCCAAATACTCACCCATTTTACTATTTCTTCCACCTACAGCACTTACATACAGATCTCCTAAACCTGCTAATCCACGAACAGTTTCTGCCTTTCCCTTAAAAAATTTTACTAAATACTCCATTTCATCAAATGATTTTCGAAACAACGCTGATGAAGTGTTTTTACCTTCACCTGATCCAATAATCATTGAATAAATATTTTTTATAGCTGAAGAAAATTCTACACCCCTAACATCCGTTAAATGTTCAGTTTTATAATAATTTGTTGAAATTATTTTTCCTATTTTTTCTGCAATTCTAATATTTTTATTTGCTATTACAGTATAACTTTTAATTTTTTTTGCTAATTCTTTTGCTAGACATGGTCCTTTTAGTACAGATATATTTAGATTTTTATTTCCTATACTTAGCTGCTCTGACATAGTTATTATTTTATTAATTTTGCGATCATACTTAAGACCTTTGGTTAAAACTAATATAGAAGTTTTTTGTTTGAAACCTTTAAGATGTTTTCTTATCAATTCTATTCCAATAGAACTTACAGCAATGACAATTAAATCCCATTTTTGTGAGAGAATATGAGGAGAAAATTTTTTGATAGATAATCTTTTTGGTAAAACAATTTTTAAGCTGGGATGAAATTTTTTTTTATGAAGAAGTTGATTTAATAGTTTGGTATTATATGGTTCTGTTAATGTTACCTTTTGGTTATTGTCGATTAAAGGTACAGAGAAAGCCGCACCCATTGCTCCACCACCAATAATTAAAACTTTTTTCATATATAAAACTACGCTAAAGTTTTTTTAATTGCTAGTTTCCAGCCTTGCAATAACTTATTTCTTACAGAATTTTTAATTTTTGGCGAAAAAGCTCTATCTTTTTGCCATATATCTTTAATTTCTTTTAATGATTTGAATTCACCAATTTGATAACCAGCAAAAAGAGCGACACCTAAAGCAGTAGTTTCTAGTACTTTAGGTCTAATTACTTTTAAATTAATAGTGTCTGATAAAAATTGTGAAAACCAATTGTTTGCAACCATACCACCATCAATTTTTACAAATCTTGGCTTTAAACCATCTTTGTTCATTGCATTAAATAAGTCATAACTTTGATAAGCAACTGACTCTATTGTAGCTCTAACCAAACTCTTCCAATCGCTATCTCTTGTAAGACCTGTTATCAAACCTCTTGCATCAGGTCTCCAGTATGGAGCTCCTATTCCACTAAATGCTGGAACTAAATATACTTTATTATTGCTTTTTGTTGATTTTACAATTTTTTCAGTTTCATAAGCATTATTAATTAACTTAATTTTATCTCTCAACCATTGTACACCGGCACCCGCTATAAAAATTGATCCTTCTAATGCATAAGTATTCTTATTTTTTAATCGATAACATATTGTTGTTAGTAACTTATTTTTTGAATTTACTTTCTTAGATCCAGTATTCAAAATTACAAAAGCACCAGTTCCATAAGTAATTTTGATAGAACCTTTTTCAAAACAAGTTTGGCCTACAGCTGCAGCTTGTTGATCACCCATTACTGCAGAAATAGGAATTTCTATTCCAGTGATTTTTTTATCAGTTTTCCCAAAATTATCAGCTGAGTTTTTAACCTTTGGTAAAATATTTTTAGAAATATTTAATTTTTTTAAAATTTCATTATCCCATTGATTGTTATTAATATTAAATAACATTGTTCTACTTGCGTTTGTTGCTTCTGTTAAATGATGTTTTCCTCTAGTTAGTTTCCAAATTAAAAAAGTATCTACTGTCCCAAATAATAAATTATTTGATTTCAGTAGATTTTTAGAATGTTTAACATTATCTAAAATCCATTTAATCTTTGTTGCAGAGAAGTATGGATCAATGAATAAACCTGTTTTTTTTCTAAAAACATTTTCATATTTTTTATTTTTAAGAATTTTACAATATTCTTGTGTTCTTCTATCTTGCCATACAATGGCATTATACAATGGTTTGCCTGTTTTTTTGTTCCACAAAATTGTTGTTTCTCTTTGGTTCGCAATTCCTATTGTAAGTATACGACCTTTAATTTTATTGGCCTTTTTAATCACTTGTTTAAGTGCTTTAAGAGTTGTCGACCAAATCTCATTTGGATTTTGTTCTACCCATCCATTTTTTGGAAAATACTGTTTAAACTCATACTGGGAAATAAATTCAATTTTTCCTTTAATATTAAAAAGAATTACTCTTGAGGAGGTTGTTCCTTGATCTATTGCAATTATAAATTTTTTCAAAATATTAAGCTATTCCAAGATGCTTTTTTCTTTTGTCTACCCAAGTTCTAATTAAATTATCAAATATTAAACCTATGAATGCAACGCAAATA
This sequence comes from uncultured Pelagibacteraceae bacterium, assembly GCA_902521005.1. Taxonomy (GTDB): domain Bacteria; phylum Pseudomonadota; class Alphaproteobacteria; order Pelagibacterales; family Pelagibacteraceae; genus Pelagibacter. The sequence goes on along the minus strand of CABYPZ010000005.1, from coordinate 44,311 downwards.
CCTAATGTCAGTCCTATGCCAGCTCCATTTTTATCTGATAAGGCTTTTAGTATATATTGTCCCAAATCCTCCGTTCCAATAAATGCTCCTATAATTACCATGAATAAAGCAAATACTATGGTTTGATTTAAACCAAGCATCATGTGAGGGAATGCTAAAGGAAATTCTATTTTGGTTAATCTTTGAAATTTATTTACTCCAGACATTGTAGCAGCATCATGCAAACCAGATGGGACACTTCTTAACCCCTCAATTGTATATCGTGTTGCAGGAATTGTTGCGTAGACAATAACTGCAATTAGAACTGATGTATCTGTTATCCCAAATAACATCATAACCGGAATCAAATAAACAAAAGAAGGAAAGGTTTGAAATATGTCACAGATACCCAGCATAAATTTCGCAGAATTTTTATTTTGAAAGCACAAGGTTCCAACTGTAAATCCGATTATACAAGATATAACAACTCCAAAAGTTGCCATGTATGTTGTAACCAATGCTCTGTCCCACCATGGGCTTAGAGCTATAAATAAAGTTAGTGCACACACAACTAAAGCTGAACGAATTCCACCAATTAGATAACCAGCTCCAACTACCAAAACTAATGTAGCAACTGCAGGCATTCTTAAATATAAAGCTCGCATTGGTTGAAGGACCTCTTGAATTAACCATGTATTAAATGCTTTTATATAAATAAAGAATGTATCGAAAATCCAATCAACTCCTTTATTCCAAAAATCTGCTGTTGATATTCCTTTATTATGCGGAACTTCAAATAAATAGTTAAAGCTGCCTTTGAACAAAAAAGTTCCAATGTAAGCAAGTACGATTCCTATAACTATTGTTGCACAAAAAAATAAAATATTTTTATTTCTCTGAAAAAATGTCAGGTTACCAAAATAATCTGTTTGCTTATTTGCCCAAGCCAGAGACATTTTATCTAAAAGAATTGCAATTAAACTAATACACAATCCAGCTTCTAAGGCTAAACCGATATTGAGTTGGTTTAAGGCTAGTAATAAATTAAATCCTAAACCTTTTGCACCTATAAATGCGGAAATAACAGCCATAGAAAAACACACCATAATCACCTGGTTTACACCTATTAAAATGTCTCTTCTAGCAGTTGGAATTAATACTTTAAACATTAGTTGCCAATTATTACATCCACTCATTCTTCCTGCTTCAATAACTTCTGGGGGAATTGCTCTTAAACCTAATAGAGTTAATAATATCATTGGTGGAACAGCAACAACCATAGTTATAATTACTGCAGCGTGGTCACCAACCCCAAAAAGAACTAGTGCAGGAACCAATACTGCATATTGTGGCATTGTTTGCATAACCAAAAGTATTGGATATAAAGCTTTCTCAACACGTTTACTTTTAAATGCCGCTATACCTAAACCTAGGCCAAAAACAAACGATAATGGTGCTGCAACTAATATAAATGAAAGAGTTTGCATAGAAGGTTTCCATTGACCAAATAATGAAATGTAGACCATCGTCAAACCTGCAAACAAAGCTAAACCTTTGCCGCTAAGTTTATAAGAAAGTATTGCTGCGCCTGCTGCAACAATAGTCCAAGGCAAACCAGGAAGCTCTGCCCAAGGATTTTTATCTATCCAATCCCAACTAGTAAATGCAACAATAGTTTCAAGTCCACCTAATAAAATTTCCCTTATTAATTCTATTAGAAATGTCATAAAAGCAGTTAAACCCCTGCTTATTTGTAAAACTAAAGGTCTAGTTTTAAATTCTTGAGTATCCTCATTCCAAAACTCCATGGGCATCCATTCATTCATTATAAAAAATAATGAATCATTGATCCAAATAGGCAACCAACCAAGTAATGGGGGCAATCTCCAAAAGACATCAAAAGCATAATATCTTACTTCCTTACCAAGAAAAATGTACGAGCTTTGATTGGGATCTTTTACAAATTCTGCTTGGCCTCGTATAAATTTATATGTTTCAGGTACATCGATTGCAAAGCATAAAGCAAAAAATACAATCAATAAAAATAACCATTGAAATAATTTTGGATATTTTTTTATAAATTCCATGATTTAATTATTATTTTTTCTTCCCCCAAAAACTGTATTAATTATTTTTGTCGGATTGATAGAACCTACGATTTTATTATTATTATCAATAACTGCTACTGTCTTTTCCTGGGTTAGAATTTTTTCAGCAACATTTTCAATAATTTCATCTCTTAAAACTCTTAAATTACCTATATTTTCAGTAGTAGATGGATCCATTACATCCTCTATTAATAAAACTTTTTCTCTTGGTACTTCTTCAGTAAACTTCCTAACATATTCAGTTGCTGGATTTAAAACAATATTTGCAGGTGTGTCGAGTTGTTCAATTATACCATCTTTCATAATTGCAATACGATCAGCAAGTTTTAGTGCTTCATCAAAATCGTGAGTAATGAACATAATTGTTTTTTGTAATTTATCTTGCAGTCTTAGAAATTCATCTTGCATTTCTTTTCTAATTAACGGATCTAATGCAGAAAAAGGTTCATCTAAAAACCAAATATCAGGTTCAACAGCTAATGATCTAGCAATTCCTACTCTCTGTTGTTGTCCTCCAGAAAGTTCTCGTGGAAAATAATTTTCTCTTCCATCAAGACCAACAAGTTTAACCATGTCCATTGCTTTGCTAATACTATCTTCAGTTTTAATTCCTTTAATTTGAAGTGGGAAAGCAATATTTTCTACAACTGTTTTATGAGGTAGAAGAGCAAAGCTTTGAAAAACCATTCCCATTTTATTTCTTCTAAGTTCTATTAGTTCTTTATTGTTCAATTGAAGTAAATCTTGACCTTCTATAAAAATTTTTCCACCTGTTGCATCGGTCAGTCTAGAAATACATCTTAACAAAGTTGATTTACCCGAACCAGATAAACCCATTACAACAAGCATTTCTCCCTTTGAAACTTCAAATGAAGCATTGTTAACACCTACTATGCACCCATTTTTTTGAAAAGTTTTTGCGTCAACATTACCATTTGAATCTTGAAGCATTTTTTTTGCATTTTCTCCGAAAATTTTATAAACGGACTCACATTTAATTACTGGATTGGACATAAATTTATAATCAAATTATACGAAATTAGGATAAAATAAAATCTATATAATCTGTTGTTTTCCCCCTTAAAAATTTTTAATAAAGTATACTCTGGTATCAATACCAGTACTTAAAAAACTTAAAACCTCTCCGCTAACATTTGCTGTTTTATTTACGCCGACATTAGCTCCACTTACAGTGTAACCTGCAAAACATTTCTTTTTCTCTTTGTCCCATTTAACATATGTTTCATCAATTTTATTACCATTGATAGTATACAATTCATAAGCTTCATAATTTAAAAAGTGAGCTGCCATGATAGCACGTTGAGGAAGAAGTTTTGTTGCATTACAAACCGCTTCATATAGTTCATCAGTCAATTTGAAATTGTCTGTTCCTTCAAAGGTTACCAGAACCCCTGATGGAAGTTTTGATATAAGTGCATTAAGTTTTCTTTCTTTAGCAATTCTTTCTTCCTCTAATTTCATTTTTTTAATTAATTCATCTCCTCCACCCCAGAAAATATTTAAAATGCCAAAAGTTAAAATTATAATAATTGTTAAAGTAAGAAGGCCGCCAAATTGCTTAACTGTTTCAGGCAAATCTTTTAATTTATTTATATAATTATTTTTTATCATTATTTTAATTATTCTTGTAATTTTCCGTTAATCCAGGTGCCTGTTTTTTCTGTACCATCAGACCAGGTAAAAGTTCCTTTTCCATTGATAAAGCCGTTTGCCCATTCTCCAACATAAGTTGCGCCATTTGGAAAAGTTAAAGTACCTTGCCCACTCCACTCGCTATTCTTAAATTCTCCTTTATAAATATATCCATTAGGCCAAGTTTCTATACCTTGACCATGTTTTTTTGTGTTAACCCACTCACCTTCATAAGTTGTTTTATCTGTGTAAACCCATTTACCGTAACCATTTTCACAATTTCCCTCCTTACACCCAGTGCTACGAGCTAGAACTTCAGAAGTAATTAAAAAACTAAAAATTATGCTAATAATAAATTTTTTCATAACAATACTTTACACAAAATAAATTAAAAAAAAATCAGACATTTGTGTTTCTTTTTCTACATGAATAGAAGGTAATATCCTTTTCTGCATTTTCACTTTTTATATTTCTTGTAATTTCATGAACTAACTCGCCTGATTTTCTATTTATAATACCAGACTCTGAGTAATTTTTTATTTGATCAATTGCTTTAAATAAAACCACATCTTTATTGACTATTTTAACATTTAATTTTGCCGTATCTGAAAGAAACAAAGATAATCCACTAATCAAAAGTGTTTCTGGTTTTTTTGCTTCGATATCGAATTTATCTAAATCTTTATCATCTAAATCTTCAGCTAGAAAGGTTTGATAATTATATTCAGAATTTTTAAGTATTTTTTTTTCTAAATCACATACAAAACTAAGACTAATATCTTCCTGAATATTTACATCTTTTGCTAATGATTGATTAAAAAACAATAAACTTAAAAATATACTTAAAAAATATTTAATCATTAAATTCAAATTTAAAAAAAAATCCCCCCCAACTGTGTTGGAGGAGATTTATAAATTTAGTTACTTTTAACCTTATTTAGTAAAAGCTTTCCAAACTTTCTTATTTTTTTTCAACCATGCTTTTGCAGCATCTTCATGAGTCATTTTATCAACGTCAACTAAAGCTGCCATTGCACCAATTTGACTTGTAGAAAATGAAAGCTTTTTGAACATTGCAGCTGCTTTTGGATGAGTTTTTGGAAAATCAGCATTAACTGCTTTTTTCAAATAACCATCTGGCGAACCACATTTACCGTCTCCACCATCTTCTGGTCTGCAACCAGCAGTGTATGGAGGAAAGTCTATAAATGTAAAACCAGCACCATCAGTAAAGTTTGGCGTCCAGTTAAATATAATTGTTCCTCTGCCTTCTTTTTCAGCTGCAGATAATTCTGCCCAAAGCGCATCTGCACTTCCAGCAAATTTAACCCACCAAAGATCTCCTAAACCTAATGCATCAACTCTTTGTGGAATTAGATCACCGTGCCAAGTTTGAGGTCCTTCTAACATTCTTCCTTTTCCATCTGGTGAATCAGGTGTTGTGAAGTTTTTTGCACAGTCTGGATTTTTTAAAGCTGTCCAATCTGGTAGACCCGGGCATAAACCTTTGTCTGTAACCCAGTTTGGGTATCCCATATCTTCGAGTGTTCTAGCTTCGTGATCACCCCAGTCAAGCAAACCGCCTTTATCTAAAGCTGTAGTAAATGATTTACCAAATGCAGATTCCCAAACTTCGTGTGATATAGATACGTCACCAATACGAATTGACTCATAAACTGCTTGTGAATCAGCGTTTACATATTTAACATTATTTCCCATGTCTTCCATAATTCCACCAATTACATAAGCCATAACAATTTGGCTTGACCAATTGTGTGTCGGGATAACGATGGGCTTTTTGCTATCTGCAGAATTAGCTGTTCCAGTGAAAGAAACCGCTGAAATAATAATAGCAGATAATAAAGATATTATTTTTCTCATTTTTCCCCTTTCCTAATATATTAGAAGATAGATTATGTGCTGAAGTATAATGATAGTCAACAACAAGATATTTATATAATATATAAACAAAAATTTAGAAATATGTTGCTTACTAGTTCAGATATTAAAGAACCCGGACTAAATGTTCTGCCACCTGGAGTTGAAAGATATATTGTAAATGGAGGTGGTTTAACTGGAATACAAATTTTCCCAGATGATGAAATAGAGATAATCAATAATGAAGGAAATCAAATTTGTGAAATTTGCGTATTCAATAATAATGGTAAATCTGAATTAGGAATTCTTAATTTAAATGAAATCAAAAATGCCAGCGGGATTAAAAAAATATTATTAAATAAAGATGAAAATTCTCTTATAGCAAATCATCAACTAAAAAGGAGAGGTTTAGATATAGAAAAATCCAAATCCTCTGTTATTTTTTCTAAAGACTCGATACCTGGTGAAAATTTTAAAATTAAATCAAAAGATAAATCCTATTGTATTTTTTCGGCGCCGGGACCAAATATGATGATACATGAGCAAAATCCATCAACTGATTTAACCATTTTTATAAAAAGAGCTAAGATTACAAATGATAAAGAATTAAAATATATACCTGATCCAATGTTTGATCCTTCTAATGAAATTAACATTGAAAGACAAACTGCTAAAGCATTTCAAGTTAAAGAAGGTGATTATATTCAAGTTATATCCCCAACAGGTAGACAATGTTCTGATTTTGTAGCTTTTGATACATCTAAGTTAGACAAAAAAATTGAAAAAGGTTTAGATTGGCAAACCACAAGAACTTTTATGGGAAATACTTTTCCTGGCCCAGGTTTGTTTTCAAAATTTTATGATACTGATCATGAGCCATTAGTTGAAGTTATCAGAGATACTGTTGGAAGACATGATACCTTCAACCTTGCCTGTACTTCGAAATATTATGAAGATGCAGGTTATTTTGGTCATCCAAACTGTTCTGACAATTTAAATAAATCAATGGAAAAATTTGGTGTAGAAAAGAAGAAGGGTTGGCATGCCATAAATCTTTTCTTTAATACTTCTGCTGGAGGATTAAACTCAGTATTATCAGATGAATCATTTGCTAGACCTGGAGATTATGTAACTTTTAGAGCACTTAAAGATTTAACATGTGGCACTACTGCTTGTCCAAGTGATATAGATGCATGTAATTCATGGAATCCAACTGATATTTTTGTTAGAACTTATGATAAAAAAAAAGAATTTACTAAATCCTTTGCATTTAGAATGAAAACTGATTCAGAAACAAAATTGACAAGAAATACTGGCTTCTATGAGAAGACTTCGAAGCTTACAAGAAATTTTGTAGATGCGAGGGGATTTTGGTTACCAAATGATTATACCAAGCATGGAATAGTGAACGAATACACTGCTTGTCGTGAAAAAGCAGTTATAATTGATTTATCTTCTTTAAGGAAATTTGAAATATTAGGTCCTGATGCTGAAGAATTAATGAATTACACTTTGACAAGAAATGTTAAAAAATTATCCGTAGGACAGGTTGTTTATTCTTCAATGTGTTATGAAAACGGATTAATGTTTGATGATGGAACTCTATTAAAAATGAGTGATCATGGATTTAGATGGATATGTGGAGATGAATATGCGGGTGAATGGCTAAAAGAACAGGCAAAGAAAAAAAATTTTAAAGTACTTATAAAAAATTCAACTGATCAAATAAATAATATTTCATTACAAGGTCCAAATAGTCGAAAAATTTTAGAAAAATTAATTTTTACTCCACCAACGCAACCAAAAATTTCAGAGCTAGAATGGTTTAGGTTTACAATTTGTAGAATTGAAAATTTAAATGGAATTCCTTTAATCGTTTCTAGAACAGGTTATACAGGTGAACTTGGATATGAAATATGGTGTCACCCATCTGATGCGCCTAAAGTTTGGGATAAAGTTATGGGGGAAGGAAAAAAACATGGGTTAATTCCAGCTGGATTTGGAGCACTTGATTTATTAAGAATTGAAGCAGGTCTAATACTGTTTGGAAATGAATTTGATGGACAAACAGATCCTTTTGAGGCGGGTGTTGGATTCACTGTTCCACTTAAAACAAAAACAGATGATTTTATTGGAAAAAAAGAATTATTAAAAAGAAAAGAAAATCCACAAAAAAAATTAGTTGGATTAGAACTTATTGGCAAAGAAAAGGCTAATCATGGAGATTGTGTTCATATAGGAAGGGCTCAAGTTGGAGTAATAACGAGTGGATGTATATCACCAACTTTAAATAAAAATATTGCGTTATGTAGAATTGATATAGGTCACGCCAATTTAGATACAGAAGTGGAAGTTGGCAAGATTGACGGACACCAAAAAAGGATTTCTGCAAAAATAGTACCTTTTCCTCATTATGATCCAAAAAAAACAAGAGTAAGATCATAATTTTTAAATATGAATAAAGCTACTAAAGATCTTCTAGAATTTTGGGAAGAACAGATGAGGCTTTCTCATACATCTAGCAACTACTTTTTTAGAAAATCTCCATCTCACTACCACATGATGTTATTAGTTATGGGCGCATACAAACTTAATCAAAATTTATCAGTTGAAGAACTAAAAACTAGATTATTTAAAACTTCTCGTCCTAAATCTGCTTTAATTATTAATGAAGCTTGTGAAAAAGGTTTTTTCTTTTTAGAAAAAACATCAAAAGATCAAAGAAAAAAATATATAAAACCATCTGAAGCATTCATTAAAGAATTTAACGAATATTTAAAAACATTAAAAAATCTAAGTTTTTGAGGCAAAACCTCGGCTAGAGCTCGATATACTTATAATTTTTATATATAAAAATAATAATATACATTTGTCACACAAAAAATAATGTTTCAGTATGTCATTACCAACAAAAGCTAAAGTAGTTATAATTGGTGGAGGTATCCATGGACTAAGTACTGCATGGAAACTTTCAGAGACATATAAAAATCCAGGAGACATTGTTGTTTTAGAAAAAAAAGATACCGCTGCTGGCGCTAGTGGAATTGCCTGTGGTGTTGTAAGAAATAATTATTTTCAGCCTGCAATGAGAGAGTTAATGGCTCATTCGGTTGAGGTTTGGGAAAGCGACCCAAAAGCTTTTAAATATAATCCAGTTGGCTACATGCAAATTTCTCCTGAGGTGATGCACGAAGACGTTTCAAGTATTTATAAACAACAAAAAGCAATTGGATATGAATCAGTTTTTATTGAAGGTGAAAAAGATTGTACAAAATACATGAAGGGTATGTTTGATGACTGGCAAGCACAAGGTATCACATCTGTTCTTCATGAAAAAAAAGGTGGATATGCTTTTAACAAAGATTCTATTAAAGCATTAGAAAACAAGGCAAACTCAAACGGGGTTAATGTTCACAAAGGTGTAAAAGTGACAGGATTTAAGAGAGGAAGTAACAGTAATTCTGTTACTGGAGTAATTACAGATATGGGAACAATTGATTGTGACCAAGTAGTTGTTGGAGCAGGTCCATGGGTTAGAGATTTCTGGAATATGCTAGAACTTCCAAAAACAACCGAGATTAAAGGTAAAGATGGTAAAAAGCATGAAGTTGAAATGTGGAAATATTGGTTTCTCCAAGAGGGAATTTTAGGAGTTGAAGCTGATTACTTAAGAACAAATGATGGTAAGCAGCCGCCTGTAATTCATGTTGATACAGATGCTCCTTTACATTCTGATACAACTGGAAAATTAATTACTGATGAGCTTTGGGGAATATATTACAAACCTGATATTGAAGGGTTAGGAGTTCAAGGTGGAACATCGCCTTATATTGTTGAAAAACATTTTGATAAAGTAAATGTAGACCCATATGGAGTAGAGTCTCCAGAGTATCAAACAACAGATAAATTTGCTGATATGTGGACTTCTGCTTTGGCTCATTGTCAAAAAAGATTTGTAGGAAAATCAAAATTATATAGAAAAGGACCATCTGGAGGTCTTGGATGTTTAACTCCGGATTCATTCCCAATCTTTGATAGATTCTTTGAAAATGTTTATATGATAGCAGATGCTAATCATGGTTATAAAATGATAGGTGTTGGACACCTTGTTGCACAAGAAATTTTAGGAACTGAGAGTGAACTTTTAAAACCGTTTAGATTCAATCGATACGCGAAGGGTGAAATTCATCCCACTTCGAACAGTCCGTTTCCTTGGAGTTAATTCATCTGAGTGGACAGATGTTTTTTTTTCAGTTAACTTTCAATACTTAAAACTAAGAGGGAGAATATGACTGATCTAGAAAAACACGTAAATCAACCTGGTAGAGCAAAATTAGTTAAACAAGTTAGAGCAAAAATAAACGAGCTCAATATTGATTATATTTTTTTCCAATTTATTTCTGTAACCGGAAGAGTTGTAGGAAAAGGAATACCGGCAGATCATTGGGAAAGAACTTGTGAAAAAGGTTTTCAGCTTGTTTATGGAGCTACTGCAAATTTATTTTTGGATCGTCACAATAATTATATTGGATACGGACCTGAAGCTAAAGAATTGGTAGGAATACCTGATCCCGAAACTTTTTGTCAATTACCCTGGGATAAAAAAGTTGCCCGTGTTTTTGTGACTTGTTTTAGAAATAGAGAAGAGCGTGAAAATCCTGGTGGTCATTTAACATCGGATTGCAGAGGAAACTTAAGAATAATTGCCAAAGAATTTAAGAAAAAACATGGTTACCAACTAAGAGTTGGTACTGAACCAGAAATGATGTGGTTAACTAGAAAAGATGATGGTACTCCTACAGGTAAAGGATTTTCAAAACCATATTGTTACCATATAGATCAATTTGAGTCATTAAGACCTGTTTTCATGAAAGTTATGGAATATGCAAGAGCTATGGGTTTTGACATGATACAAGGTGATCACGAGGATGCTCCAGGACAATTGGAATTAAACTGGATGTACGACGATGTATTAAGAAATGCAGATAGACTATCTACTTATAGACAAATTTGTGCACAAGTGGCAAGAGAATTTAATTTAATTGCTTGTTTTATGACAAAACCTTTTATGGGAGTTTCTGCAAGTGGTTGTCATACTAACATGTCTTTATGGACCGGTGGAAAAGATAAATTAAATAAGCTAGGCCATAAATCTTTACCAGGAATGGATGAAGTATTTACCTATGTTGAAGGAGGAACTAATACTTTTATGCCTGATACTAAAGATGTTCAGTTACCAGGAAAAATTGGATTAAAATCTATTGGAGGTGTTATGAAACATCTTCCAGCTTTAACGGCAATTGGCTCATCAACTGTTAACTCATACAGAAGACTTTGGGATCAAGGTTTTTGGGCTCCCGTTTATGCAGATTGGGGTTACCAAAATAGAACATGTGGACTGAGAGTTTCAGCCCCTGGAAGATTTGAATATAGATCAGTAGACTCAATGCATAATCCATACTTAATGGGTGCAAGTTTGTTAAAAGCTTTCGATGATGGAATAAAAAATAACATCGATCCAGGTAAACCTGAGTCTCGAAATATTTATGAAGCTCAAAAAGCTGGTAAAGATGTTAAAAAATTGCCTTTAAGTCTTGGGGAAGCATTAGATCGTTTAGCGGAGGATAAAATTATACAATCGGCAATGCCAGATGAAATGTATAAAATATTTCATTGGTATAAAAATGATGAATGGGAAAGATTTTTAGGTGCAACTACTCAATGGGATCTTGATACCTATTTAGATTGTTTGCCATAGTAAATAAAAAGGAAATATATGTGCGGAATTGCGGGACTCATTCATAGAGGAAAATCTTCAAAAGTTGGTCATGAACTTCAGGGAATGTTGCAAGCTTTAAAACATAGAGGAGAAGACTCTACAGGATATGCTTTATATGGTGATACTGAGGGAAAGAATTTTATCATGAGAGTTAAAGTAGGTGAAAATGTCGGGGAAGGAAGTTCTTCTGTAGCTGAAGATATATCTGTATATGACGAAAGAAAAAAAACAGTTGAAAATTATCTTTCAGAAATGGGTGCAAAGATTGTTAAAGAAGAAAGGGTCCTCCCTTATTCCTTAAGATATGAAATTGAATACAATAAGGAAGATTTATTAAATTTTTCACAAAAAATTGAAAGTATTCCAGGAGTAGAAATATTATCAATGGGTAAATCTTTAGAAGTAATTAAAGATCTTGGAAATGCAAAAATAGTTTGTGATAGATATAATCTAGATAAAGTAGTTGGAACACACGCTATTGGTCATGCAAGAATGGCTACTGAATCAGGAGTAGATATAAAATCTGCACACCCGTTTTGGGGCTATCCATTTAGCGATGTATCTGTTGTACACAATGGCCAGTTAACTAACTATTGGAACAATAGAAGAATTTTAGAAAATAAAGGTATGAGATTTATGTCAGAGTGTGACTCTGAATTAATAGCTGTATATCTTGCAGAAAAAATGAGAGACGGAGCAAGTTTAGAAGAAGGAATGAAAGACTCTTTAAGTGGTCTAGATGGAGTTTTCACATATTTTGTTGCAACTAAAGATTCACTGGGAATGGCTAAGGATACAATGGCTGCGAAACCTTTGGTATTATACGAGTCTGACGATTTAGTTGCTATGGGATCTGAAGAAATTGCTATTAGATCATTACTTCCACAAGAGATAGATACATATGATCCGTTTGATGGAGAGGTAAAAGTATGGCGAATATAAAAACATCTGAGAAAAAAACTAAAGCCCAATCAATGGGGCTTCATACTGAAATCCTAACAGGAAAAACTCAACAAAAATTTTTTAATCCTGATGAAGCAGAAAATTTTTATTACTGGGGAACTTATGATGTTGATTTTAATAAAAGAATTGACTTAGATGTTAAGGACTTAGATTGTAAGGAAGCAAATAGGAAAATTGACGAATTAATGAATCAAGGTTATGGAACTATTGTTATTAAAAACCCTCAGGGAAAGCATAGTTTAGGAGTTGGAATACTCAATAAATTAAATCTAATTTTTGAGGGAAGTTTAGGATATTTTGGAGTTGGTTCAATAGATGGACCAACAGTTAGAATTAATGGAAGAGTTGGCTGGTCATGTGCAGAAAATATGATGGCAGGCAAAGTAGTAATAGAAAAAAATGCTGGATCCTGTTTTGGAGCGGCAATTAGAGGTGGTGATTTAATTTGTAAAGGAAGTGTCGGAGCTAGAACTGGAATTGATCAAAAAGGAGGCACTATAATCATTGGTGGAGACGCAGGTGCTTTTACTGGATTTATGATGCAAAGAGGTAGAATAGTAATTTTAGGTGACGTTGGAATAAATCTTGGAGATTCGATGTATGATGGAACTTTATATATAGGTGGAAAAATTGGATCATATGGTAGTGATGCGGTGGAGTCACCTATGACAAAAAGTGATATAGATTGGCTTAAAAGAAAACTTAAAGTAGCTGAAATTGGTGAGAACTATGATGTCTCTAAAATGACTAAAGTGGTTTCAGGTAAAAAATTATGGAACTATGATGCATTAGAACCAACTGAAAAAAAAGGAGCTATATAATGGCAAAAAAAAAGAAAAATGGTAAATCAAAAGGTCATTCAAACGGAAATGGTAATGGAAAAACAGAATTTGCAAAAAGAAACAAAAGCTTACTTGGTTACAATTCAATTTTTACTCCAGAAGTAATAGACGATATTCACATTAAAGCACAATTAGGAAGATATAGAATGCGTGGCATGGCATTAATGAAAAAAATTCCAACTTTTGATGATTTAGTTTTTTTACCAGGTACGCTAACAAGATTTGTTATTGAAGGTTATAGGGAAAAATGTGAAACAAAAACTATAATTGGTCCAAGATGTGAAAATCCAATTGAATTAGATATTCCAGTTTACATTACTGGTATGAGTTTTGGTGCACTTTCATATGAAGCTAAAACTGCCTTAGCACGAGGAGCAACTATGGCTGGTAGTGCCACTTGTTCTGGTGAAGGAGGAATGATACCTGATGAAAGAAGATATTCTGAAAAATGGTATTATCAATGTATTCAATCTAGATATGGTTTTAACCCGCATCACGCTCAACTTGCAGATGGAATAGAGGTTTTTATTGGTCAAGGTCAAAAAGTTGGTATGGGTGGACATTTGATGGGCCAAAAAGTAACTGACCAAGTTGCTGAAATGAGATCTTTACCGGCAGGTATCGATCAAAGGTCTCCGGCAAGACACCCTGACTGGCTAGGCCCAGATGATTTAGCATTAAAAGTAGCTGAACTTAGAGAATTGACTAAAAATAAAGTTCCAATACAGTTAAAACTTGGAGCAGCAAAAGTTTATGATGATGTTCGTATGGCTGCAAAATGTGACCCAGACTCAATTTATCTTGATGGTATGGAAGGTTCAACTGGAGCGGGACCTCATATAGCAGCTGCAAATACAGGTATTCCGGGAATAGCTGCAATAAGAGAGGCTAGAAGAGCAATAGATGACGTGGGTAAAACAGGAAAAGTTACATTAATTTATGCTGGTGGAGTGAGAGATGGCGCAGATATGGCTAAAGCTCTTGCTTTAGGTGCAGATGCAATAGCGATAGGTACAGGAGCAATGGTGGCTTTAAATTGTAATAAAGAAATACCTGAGTCAAATTTTGAAAAAGAAATGGGTGTTCCGGCTGGGCATTGTTATCACTGTCATACTGGAAGATGTCCGGTTGGTGTTGCTACACAAGATCCAAAATTAAGAAAAAGATTAAATCCAGACGATGCAGCTTTAAGAGTATATAACTATTTGCATGCTATGACATTGGAAGCCCAGCTATTAGCAAGAGCATGTGGTAAAACAAATATTCATTCTTTAGAGCCTGAAGATATGGCTGCTTTAACTATGGAAGCCTCAGCTTTAGCAAAAGTACCTCTTTCAGGTACAAATCATACAGTTGGAGTAGACGACTTCCACAAAATTTAAATTTATGGTTAAGAAAAAGAATAAAAAAAATAAAAAAATAACCAAAGAAGTTAAGGGTCAATTAGGAAAAAAAAAAGAAACAGCGAGAGAAAAGATGATTGGCCAAACAATTGGTTATAGGTACGATGTAAATCTATTACCAGATTACTCAAGACTTACTCCTTTTTTAAAAAAATATATTGAAGCAATGGGATGGGATGATCTCAACTGGCTTGAAGATGTACATATGGGTTATGAAGAAGATAGACCGGCAGTATTTGATAGAAATGCAAATGGATGGGTAACTATACCAAAAAAAATTAAATTACCAAACAATCAGCAAGATAGAGATATGATTGCTAGAGAATTGCTGGTAAAATTTCAAATGTCTCCAAATCATCCATTGGTAGATCTCAAAAAAGCTTACAGGAAATTTTAAGAATCCACTAATAAATTAATCCACCACAGGTTGTCGATTTTAAATTATCTGCATATTTAAAAGATTATTAATGATTGTACAAACTTGTCCTTAAATTAATATTCAAATGTTTTGTTTAAACAAATGGAGGTTAAATGACTGACGAACTTGGTGCATTGACGACCATATTTACAGAATTTTACTACTGGATAACAGTGGTTCTCATGTTTTTAATTCACGTGGGATTCTGTATGTACGAAGTTGGAGCTTCCCGATACAAACATCATCAACATACTTTAATGAAAAACACAATGCTAATACCTTTGGTAACGGTAACGTGGTTTTTATTTGGATGGTGGATATATTGGGCATTCCCAACTGGGCCTGGTCTAGCACCTTCAATAATGAACGAAAGTGCAGCACTTATAACAGATGACTCTGCTTTTAGTGCCGCTTACTATGTTCCAACAAGTGAACTAATGGCTGTAAACTTGGGTGATCATATAAGTGGAGTTTTTTGGGCTGCGTTTTTATTATTTTCATGGACAGCAGCTTCTATTGTTTCAGGTGCAGTAATTGAAAGAATAACAACTTTTGCATTTGGAATATTAGCAATAGCAATTGGTTCTGTATTTTGGACCATTGATGCTGCATGGGGATGGCACTTTGACGGATGGATGTTAAAAATACTTGGATATCATGATGCTTATGCATCGGGTGTAATTCACGCGATCGCTGGAGGATTTGCATTAGGTATATTGATAGTCTTAGGTCCAAGAATTGGTAAATTTTCATCAAGTGGTGAACCACGAAACATTGGGCCAAGAAATCCTTGGTTGGTTACAATTGGATTATTTCTAATTTATACTGGTTTCTGGGGTTTCTATGCTGCTTGTAATATACCTATTTTTGACTTAGGTCCTGAATACGGAATGGAAGGAGTAACTTTCTTCACTGCAACAAATATTTATGTAACACCAACTACTCTTAGTGGAATTACATTCAACTTTTTGATGTCACTATCAGGAGGTTTGTTAGCTGGTTATATTGTTTCAAAAGGAGATCCTTTCTGGACATATTCTTCTGGACTAGCTGGAATAATTTGTGCATCAGCAGGTAACGACTTATATCATCCAATTCAATCAATGATTATTGGAATGATTGGAGTAGTTATAGCTTACAAAATGCATTACTGGGTTGAACGTAAGTTCAAAATAGATGATGCAGTAGGTGCAGTTGCTGTACACGGTTATGCAGGATTTGTTGGATTAATCATTTGTGGTTTCGTGTTAAATGGTTATCCATCATCTGGTTACAGTGTTGGAGCTATGTGGGATGGAACTACTTATGCTGCAATCAATCCGCTAGGAATGTTTATTGGTGCAATAATAATGTTTTTTGTACTGGGAATGTTACCTGGTTACATATTAGCCAAGATTCTTAATGGAATGGGTAAACTTCGAATTCCAAGAGAAGCTGAATTAGCTGGTCTTGACTATGAAATAATGGAAGCTGCGAAAGAAGATGAAAAGTCTGTCGCATCATCAAGTAGGTAAAGGAGGATACTATGGCAACAGTAACTAATTGGATTGAACATCTAAGTGCTGAAGAAGTACAAGGTGCTATATATCCTGGTGTAGGATCTGAAGGAATCCTTGTAATATTAGGATTTATTATTTGGATTGGTTGGCATGTGCTCGCTGCAAGACAAGAAAGTGAAAAACTTTCTGAACTTGCTAGACGAAGACCAGGTGCTAACGACTGGAAGAATAATGTTACCGATGGGTAATTAAAATTAAGGGCGCAGTATAACTGCGCCCTTTTTTATTATGACAGACCAAAATTTAAATAATAATCAAAATAAAACACCATCAAAGATGGCAAGGCTTGCATGGCCTAAAGCTAAGTATGGTGTTATTTTAGCATTTATATTAATAATAATTGTTAATGCTATTTATTATAAAGATTTCTTTTTATCACTTTTTAAATAAAATTGTGTTAAGATAATTTATGGCTAAAAATTTATCTAAAATTGCTAAGCAAAAAAAAATAAAATATTTTTTAATTAGTTTTGTAGATTTTTTTGGAGTATTAAGATCCAAATTAGTTCCATCACAGGCTATAAATGATATGCAAAAAAATGGAGCTGGTTTTGCTGGTTTTGCTACATGGTTAGATATGACACCAGCTGATTCTGATATGTTTGCGATACCTGACCCTGAAAGTTTAATACAATTACCTTGGAACAAGGAAATTGGTTGGTTAGCATCTGATTTGTGGATGAATGGCAAACAAGTTAAGGCTTCTCCAAGAGTAATACTTAAGAATCAAATTCAACAGTTAAATAAGAAAAATTTAAATATGAAATCTGGAGTGGAATGTGAGTATTTTTTAGTAACACCGGATGGCTCTAATATTGCGGACTCTAGAGATAATCAGTCTAAACCTTGTTATGATCAATCAGCATTAATGAGAAGATATGATTTGATAAAAGAAATATGTGATAGCATGATTGAACTTGGTTGGAACCCCTATCAAAATGACCATGAAGATGCTAATGGACAATTTGAAATGAACTGGGAATATGACGACTCTTTAGTTACAGCTGATAGACATGTTTTCTTTAAATTTATGGTAAAATCCTTAGCTGAAAAACATGGTTTAAGAGCAACATTTATGCCAAAGCCATTTGAAAATTTAACTGGCAATGGTTGTCACGCTCATGTCTCTTTGTGGAATGGAAAAAACAATAAATTTTTAGATACAGGAGATAGATATGGATTAAGTAAAATGGCATATCATTTTGTTGGGGGAATATTAAAAAATGCAAAGTCATTATCATCTTTTTTTAATCCAACAATTAATAGTTATAGAAGAATAAATGCACCTGCTACTAAATCAGGTGCAACTTGGTCTCCAAGTAGTATCTCATATACTGGGAACAACAGAACTCACATGATTAGAATTCCAGACCCTGGTAGATTTGAATTAAGATTAATGGATGGATCAACCAACCCTTATTTGTTGCAAGCAGGTATAATGGCTGCTGGATTATATGGTTTGGATAATAAAGTTGATCCTGGTGAACCTTTATCTTGCAACATGTATACCGATTATAAAAATTATCCTAATCTAGAAAGATTACCAAATGACATTGAAGAATCCTTAGATGAGCTAGATGAAAATAAAATCATAAGATCATCTTTTGGTGATGATGTTATTAATAGTTATATAAAACTTAAAAGAAAAGAAATTGAAGATTTCGATCAAAACGAAAATTTTGACAAAAAAAGACCAATTACAGATTGGGAAAAACTAAACACTTTAGATTGTTAAAAAACAATGAATGAAACTGAAGTGTTTGGATGGAAAGTCACAAAATTTATCAAAAATAATAACTATAATTTTGTAAGAAAACAAATCCTTAATGTTTGTGGAGAAGATAAAGTAGATGATGCATTGAATTTAATTTCTAATTGGGAAAATTATAATTCAACACCTCTTTTAGAATTAAATAAACTTTCAAAAAAATTAAATTTAAATAATATTTTTTACAAGGATGAGTCAAAAAGATTTCATCTAAAATCATTTAAAGCTTTAGGTGGAGCATATGCGGTAGAAAAAGTCACTAAAGGAAATAAATCAGTTACAGTTGCAACAGCCACAGCTGGAAACCATGGTCGCTCTGTTTCATGGGGAGCCCAGAGACTTGGATTAAGTTGTAAAATATTTGTTAGTGAGTTTGTTAGTGAAGCTCGAGCTGAAGTAATGAGAAATTTGGGAGCTGATGTTATTAGAGTAAAAGGAAATTACGAAGCGTCTTTAAAAGAATGTATAAATCAATCACAGAAGTATGGTTGGCAAATTATTCAGGATGTTGCATGGAAAGGATATGAGGAGGTCCCAAAACTAACAATGGCTGGTTATTCAGTTATGATAAAAGAGATTTCAGATCAAACAGATCAATATATTACTCATGTATTTTTACAAGCTGGTGTTGGTGGGATGGCATCAGGATCAATAGCGGGTATAGCTAAATATTTTAAAAGAATTCCAAAAATTATTATTGTTGAACCTGAAGCTGCTGACTGTGTTTTGAAAAGTGTTGAAGCAGGTGTAATGAAAAAAATAGATATTAAAAAAGAGAGTATTATGGGTGGAATGTCTTGTGGAGAAGTTTCACTTGTGCCATGGAGAATACTAAAAAACTCTGTGAACAATTGTATTAGTATATCAGACGAAAATATAGCCAAAACCATTGCTATGCTTGAAAAAAAACATTTAAGTGAAGAAAAAATTATTGGTGGAGAATGCGCAACACCTGGTGTAATCAGTCTGATAGCAGCCTGTGAAGATGAACACATCAAAAAAGATTTAGAATTGGATAAAAATTCAAATATTCTTTTAATGGGTTGTGAGGGTGATGCAGATCAAGACCTTTACAAAAAATTATTAAATGAAGGTATAAAAGAATTAATCTAGATTTATGAGAAAATTAAGTGATGCCGAGATCTATAAAATATTTAAGCCAGAATTAACACCAAAAAAAATGTTAGATTTAGGTGTTTTTGGTGGTTCATATTTTGGTAATAATATTAAAGAATTCCCAAAAAACTGGTTTGCAAATGCTAAGCTAAGTAAAACTTTTGACGTGAGTATAAATAGGTTTAAAGTAAAAGCAGGTCTCTCAAGAGAACATTGGTTAGAAAAAGGATGGATATTTAAAGAAGACCCATTAGGATGGTTTCAATGGTATTGTAGATATACAATGGGTAGAAGATTGCCGCAAGTAGATATAACCCAAATAAAGAGATGGAAAAATTTTAGAAGACATGTAACTGCAATTGAAAAAAATTGTGAAAAAGGAAATTTAACTTGTAGAAAAAGACAAAGACAAGCTATTTTACAATGGGCGTACGATCCTTATAGATAATTTTTAATTCTCTCCAATAAAATGATGATTTATTATCCTTTTTCCTGAACTTAATCTATGTTCAAATAAATAAATACCTTGCCATGTTCCTAAGATTAATTTTTTATTTTTTAAGCTTAAGGAAATTTGATTATTTGTCAAAGCTGACTTAATATGAGCTGGCATATCATCTTTGCCTTCGGTGTTATGTTTGTATAATTTATCATTCATAGGCACTAATTTATCAAAAAAACTAATTAAATCTTCTTGAACATCAGGATCAGCATTCTCTTGAACAATAAGTGAGGCACTTGTGTGAAGTATGCTTAAATTAATAATTCCATTTGAAAAATTATTTTTTTTTATCCATTTTTCAGTTTCATTTGTAAAATTATACAATCTCTGACCATTGGTAATAATTTCCAAATCAAAAAAATTTTGAATCATTTAATTTTTGTTTTAAAATCTATGCCATACTCCGACCTTGGTCCTTTTCTAAGTCCGAACGGACCTGAAATAAAAATTGTAAGTGGTTTGGTGTCAGGCTTTAAATCAACTCTATGAAAATTGTTTGCAGACCTAAAACCAATATATCCTGGGGGTCTCCAAAATTTTCCAATTTTTGTTGTTTCCCAGTATCCGTCTCTTAATATGATTGTAATATAAGGACATAAATGATTGTGTACTCCTTCTCCATGGTCATTATCTAACATTTCATGAATTAATATATTGAACGGGAACCACCTTGGACGGTTTCTAAATAATATATAATATCTGTTCATCCATGGTTTTGCTTCATTAAATTTAGGATGAGATGGACCTCTGTCTAAAACAGTTTTTTTTCTTCCAATTAATTCTAAAAGTTTTAGAAACATTTAATTTAGTTTAAGTATTGCGTTGTCTCTAATAACAAACATTTCATTATTAAAAATATAGGGTCTTGAAATTTTTTCACGATCAATTTTAACAACATCTAAAGATTTGCCAGTTGTTAAATCTACTGAAACAAGGTTTCCATTGCTTAGGCTTATATAAATCTTTTTATTAGAAACTATAAAGCCTATTGGAATAACAATAGTTCTATCAGCTAGCAATCCCTTTTGTTCATATTTTTTAATTCTTTCAAAAATATTAGTCATTCTTAAAATATTTCCATTACGAGCATCTAAAATGGCAAGATATCCTTCTAAAGTTACACTAAAGATTAAATTTTCAATAAATGTAGGTCTTAAATTTGAATTCAAATTTTGCTTCCACAAAACTATACCTGTAGTTTCATCTAAAGCATAAAATTCATTTTTATTGTTGGAAAAGAAAATACCCTTTTTATCCAAAATTAAATCTGAATTTTTTAATGAAAAAGAACTTTCATAAATTTGATTACTTTGGGTTGGTGTTTGCCACAAAAGTTTTCCAGTTTCAATATCGACTGAACTTACGTCACCTAAAGTATTTATAAATATTACCCTGTTATTATTTATAACTAAGGATAATTTTTGTTGAGATTTAATAAACGATTTATCAGTTTTATAATTCCAAAGTTCTTTTCCATTTTTTATAGAAAAACACCTCAAAATATTTTCGGAGTCAACTGCAAAAAATTTATCTTTAAATATTTTTACCTGCGAATTAAATGGTGAAGAATTATTTTTTTCCCATAAAAGTTCTCCATCAGATAAATTAATTGCATAATATCTTGCTAAGTTATCAGCAACAATCAAAGTTTTTTTATTTCCTGCAAAAAATAAAATAGGATTATTTTTTTTATCTTGTTTTAAATAATAATTTTTTTTCCATATTATTTGTGACTTTTGATTAAAATTTATAATTGATCCTTTATTGTCAAAAAAAATTATACTATTTGACTCAGTAAAATATAACTCAGGCTGTGTATATTCAAACTGTTTTATTTTTTTAAATTTATATTTCGAAACTTTTTTTAATTTACCGTTAAAATTTACTAGTCCATTATTATTCGTTAAATTATTCACAAAACTTTTGTGGTTAAAGTTTTCTTTAAGACTAATTTTTAAGTTAACATTAAGTTCTTTTTCAAAAATATCTTCATTATTAAATATTTTTTTTTGGTTTGGATCATTTGTATTAATTATTTTTTCACCTGTTCCGAATATTCCTCTTGATGTATCTAACCAATCTGGCGCTGAACAGCTTGATAAAAATAATATTATAAATAATTTATAAAATGTTTTATTCACCTATATTTATTAACCTTTTCTTAGCCTCAATTTTCAATTGTTCATTTGTATTTTCAATATTTAAAATCTGGTTAAAAAATTCTTTTGCCTTTTGATTTTGATTTTTATCGAGAAAATATTCACCTAATAAAATTAAAGCATGAGGTTTCCAAAGACTATCAGAATTTATAACTGGTTTTAAAATTAATAATAATTCGTTTTCAGATACAAATGCTGAATTAAATAAACCTTTTTTATAAATATTTAAATTTTTAATTTCTTTATCTAGATTTATTTCATTTATAATTATATCAAAATAATTATTAACTTCTTCGTTAGTCAATTGGATGTCATTATCAATTAAAAAATATAATGCTAGTGGAGAATAAGTTTTGTCTTTGTTATAAATAATGTCCTTCATTATAGTTTTTATCTCCGAGTTGTTGCCATTTTCATAACTTGATACAGCTAAATTAAATTTTGATGACAACTTATCTTTGTTTTTATCCTTAATTATCTGGTAAGAAAAAATACTAAATGGAATTAAAATTAAAATAATTAGCAATAAAAATAATTTTTTTTTGTTATTTTTAAAAAAATTTAAAACTTTTTCTTTTTTTGTTTCGTTATTTATTATTGATATTTCTTCGTCCATTTAAATCATCTTTCTTAAAACATACTGTAATATTCCACCATTTTTATAATATTCGAGCTCATTATTGGTATCTATTCTGCATAGAGTCTTTATTTTTTTAATTTCTCCAGATAAGTATTTAATTTCCAACTCTACTTGATCTTGAGGAAAGAAGCCTTTCTCTATATTGTTAATGCTAATCAATTCAGATCCTTTAAGTTTTAAATTTAATCTATCTGTTCCATCGTTAAACTGTAATGGTAAAATTCCCATACCTATTAAATTAGACCTATGAATTCTCTCAAAGCTTTCAGCTATAACTACTTTTATACCAAGCAGTTTTGTTCCTTTGGCTGCCCAGTCTCTTGACGAACCTGTGCCATATTCTTTTCCTCCAAATACTACTAGATCAGTTCCTCTTTTTTTATACTCCTCAACTGCTGCAAATACTGGCATAACTTTTCCTTCAGGATATAGTTTGGTATATCCACCTTCAGTTCCAGGCGCCATTTCATTTTTAATCCTAATATTTGCAAATGTTCCTCTCATCATTACTTCATGGTTTCCTCTTCTAGAACCATAAGAATTATAGTCCTTTGGTAAAATTTGGTGCTTCATAAAATATTCACCTGTAGGGCTCTCTTTCTGAATTGTTCCCGCTGGTGAAATGTGATCAGTGGTAACACTATCACCTAAAATTAATAATGGTCTTGCGTCTTTGATTTTCTTAAAGCCTTCTGGTTCGTCGGATAGATTATCAAAGAAAGGTGGCTTCTTAACATAAGTTGAATTATCCTCCCAATTATAAACACTAC
Source organism: uncultured Pelagibacteraceae bacterium (assembly GCA_902521005.1). GTDB lineage: Bacteria > Pseudomonadota > Alphaproteobacteria > Pelagibacterales > Pelagibacteraceae > Pelagibacter. The sequence continues at coordinate 20,774 of CABYPZ010000005.1, read as the reverse complement.
TTTTTTTAGTTTTAATATTTTGCCATTGAATTGGTCCTTTGGTTACATCTGAATATCTTTTAACAAACATTTCTGCATTAAGAGAATTTTTTAATGTTTCTTCTATTTCTTTATTTGTTGGCCAAATGTCTTTCAAATATATATTTTCACCGTTTTTACTTTTTCCAAGAGGGTCCTTATAAAGATCTACATTCATTGAACCTGCGATTGCATATGCAACAACTAAAGGTGGAGATGCTAGGTAATTTGCTTTAACAAGAGGAGATATTCTTCCCTCAAAGTTTCTATTTCCTGAAAGAACCGAAACTGCATAAATGTTATTATTTTTTATAGCATCTGAAATTTTATCTGGTAACGGTCCTGAGTTACCAATGCAGGTTGTGCATCCATATCCAACTAAATTAAATCCTAATTTATCTAAATGGACATTCAAGCCAGCTTTTTCCAAATAGTCAGTAACTACTTGAGATCCTGGCGCTAGAGATGTTTTGACCCAAGGTTTTGTTGATAACCCTTTTTCTATAGCTTTTTTAGCAAGAAGTCCTGCTCCAATCAAAACACTTGGATTAGATGTGTTTGTGCAAGACGTTATTGCTGCAATAACAATGTCTCCATCTTTTATATCGTAATTTTCATTTTCTACATTGGATATAGATTGTTGATCTCTATTTGTTATTTCTTTAAAAACTTTTTTAAAATTTATGGACGCTTCGGTTAATAATACTTTGTCTTGAGGTCTTTTTGGACCTGATATTGTTGGAACAACTTTAGACATATCTAAAGATAGTGTTTCTGTGAATTCAATTTTATCGCTTGCCCATAATCCTTGCTCTTTAGCGTAAATTTCAACTAAATTAACTTCGTTTTGATCTCTACCAGAAAATTTTAAATATTTTAAAGTTTCATCATCTATTGGGAAAAAGCCACATGTAGCTCCATATTCAGGAGCCATATTAGCTATGGTTGCGCGATCTGCTAAGGTTAAATTTTTTAGACCCTCTCCATAAAATTCTACAAATTTGCCCACTACACCTTTATCTCTTAACATCTTCACAACTGTTAAAACTAGATCTGTTGCAGTAGTTCCTTCTGGTAATTTTTTTTTCATCTCAAAACCAATTACCTCTGGAAGTAACATTGAAATAGGCTGTCCTAACATCCCTGCTTCTGCCTCTATTCCCCCAACTCCCCATCCTAATACCGATAATGCATTTACCATCGTTGTGTGACTATCTGTTCCAACTAAAGTATCAGGAAAAATATAATTTTGATCTTTGTATTTTTCAGTCCAAACTACTTTAGATAAATATTCTAAATTCACTTGGTGACAAATTCCTGTTCCTGGAGGAACTATTCTAAAATTATTAAATGCTTGTTGGCCCCATTTAAGAAAAGAATATCTTTCAGCATTTCTTTCAAATTCGATATCAACATTTTCTTTTAATGAATTTTTACTTGCAAATTTATCTACTTGAACAGAGTGATCGATAACTAGATCAACTGAAGAAATAGGATTGATAGTATCTGGATCTTTATTTTTTTCTTTGACAGCTTCTCTCATTGCTGCAAGATCAGCAACTGCAGGAATACCAGTATAATCTTGTAATAAAACTCTTGCAGGTCTGTAGGCTATTTCTGTTTCAGATTTTTTATTTTTAAGCCAATTTTTTATAGCTAGAATTTGATCTTTATTGACTGACAAACCATCTTCATATCTCAACAAGTTTTCTAAAAGTACTTTTATAGACTTTGGAAGTTTTGATATGCCATTTAATCCATTTTTTTCAGCTTCATTTAATGAAAAATATTTAAAGTTTGAATTATTTATTTTAATATCTTTTAAAGATTTAAATGAATCTTTTGTTCCTGGTTTCATAATGTTATATTATACGTAAAAACTTGCTACACACCCTATAAGAAGGATGGACATAGCATAATTAAACCTTTTAATGAATTCATTATTTGTCGCGAATTTTCTAAGAAATTTACCCAAACCTGCCCATAAAGTGATGCTTACGAATGCTGTAACCGAACAAACTACGATTACAGTAATTGAGGAATTTATATAGTCGTCTTGAATTACAAATTTAGATATTAATGTAATAGCAGCCATAACTCCTTTTGGATTAATAAACTGGAAAAAAAATGTTTCATAAAAATTTACTGGATTTTCTGTTTTGCCGTCTGATTTTCCATTTGAAAATGAAATTTTATAAGCAAGATAAATTAAAAATATTGAGCCTAATATTCTAATAATTTCTTGAATTAATGGGAATTCTTGAAATACAGAAATTAAAACGACTATCAATAAAATTACAAGTGCAGTATATCCAAATCCAACACCTAAAATAATTGGTAAAGTTTTTCTAAATCCAAAGTTGAACGCAGAATAAGAAGCTACAGCATTATTTGGTCCTGGTGTAAATCCCATTGAAATAGAAATTCCTATTAACAAAAATAATTCTGGATGCATAAACTAAGCGATTGGCAAACCGTTTTCTGCTTTTTGAGATGGATGCAATAAAGTAACTTTTCCGTCACTATCAATTGATCCAAGAATTAAAACTTGTGAAACTACACCTGCTATATTTTTTTCAGGAAAATTACAAATTCCAACAACTTGTTTTCCTATTAAATTTTCTTCGTTATAAAAATGCGTAATTTGTGCAGAGGACTGCTTTACTCCAATTTTTTCACCAAAATCAACTTTGAGAACTAGAGAGGGCTTTCTTGCTTTTTCGTTTTTTTTTACAGAAATAACTGTTCCTAGTCTAATATCTATCATATCAAAAGTTTCGTAGGTTATTTGTTCTTTCATATAATTAATATATAATTGATTTTATATATGAGTACAGAAAATAATAATTTATACAAAAATTCTGTTGAAATTTTGACAGATCTAATATCTTTTAAAACTATATCGGGGGAAGATAATAATTCATTAATAAATTATTGTGATGAAATTTTAAAAAAAAATGGTGCCACATCTTTTAAAACTTTTGATCAAGATAAAAAAAGAGTAAATTTATTTGCAACTTTAAAAGCAAAAAAACCTAACGGTAAGATGCCTATTATATTATCAGGTCATACCGATGTAGTTCCTGTTTCAAAAGGTTGGTCTTCTGACCCTTTTAAGGCTACAATTAAAGGAGATAAACTTTATGGTAGAGGATCGTGTGATATGAAAGGATTTATCGCATGCACTTTGGCTTACGCTCCAATATTTGCAAAAAGTGATTTAGATAGAGATATAAATTTTTCATTTACCTTTGATGAAGAAACCGCATGTATAGGTGCTCCATTGTTAATACAAGAATTAAAAAATAGAGGATTCAATAAAGGTATATGTATTGTTGGAGAACCTACCAACATGAAAATCATAGACGCTCATAAAGGAGCTTATGAATATACAACTTATTTTGAAGGATTAGCTGGTCATAGTTCTCAACCATATAAAGGAGTCAGTGCTGTAGAATATGCAGCGAGATATGTTAACAAATTAATTGATTTGAGAGAAAAATTGAAAGATAGAAAACCTAAAAATTCTATTTTTACACCTCCTTATTCAACTTTATCGATTGGAGGTATATTTGGTGGTATTGCTCATAATGTTATTGCAGACAAATGTCATGTAAAATGGGAGACAAGACCGATAGTAAAAGAGGATGCTATTTTTCTTAATAATGAGCTAGATAAATATGTAAATGAAAAATTATTACCTGAAATGAAAAAAGTATATCCAGAATCTAGTATTAAAAAAGAAATTATAGGTGAGATAATTGGGTTTGATCGTGATGATAATTCTGAAGCTTGTGAATTTGTATCAAGTATAACAGGAGATAATTCTAGAGAAGTTGTGTCATTTGGAACTGAAGCAGGTTTGTTTCAAGAAATTGGAATAAGTACTGCAGTTTGTGGACCAGGTTCAATAGAACAAGCTCATAAAATAGACGAGTTTATAGAACTTGAAGAAATAAAAAAATGTTTAAAATTTTTAGAAGGTATTAAAAATAAATCTAGAAATTAAAAAAAAATTTTAAATTAGTTCCATCCACCGACAGATTTAACTTCTAAAAATTCAATTAACCCTTCTTTTCCAGCTTCTCTTCCAATACCAGAATGTTTGTATCCACCAAATGGTGCATCAACAGCTATACCTGCACCATTTACATCAACCATGCCAGATCTTAATTTTCTAGCAACCCTTTTAACTTTCTCTGTATCTTGGGTTTGAATATAATTCGTAAGTCCATAAGGAGTATCATTTGCAATTTCTATAGCCTCATCTTCATTTTCAAATGGTATAACTGAAAGCACTGGACCAAAGATTTCTGTCTTTGCTATCTCCATTTTATTATTAACATCAGCAAAAACAGTGGGTTTTATATAATAACCCTCATTTAAACCTTCTGGTTTTCCTGTGCCTCCAGCAACTAATTTTGCACCTTCATCAATTCCTTTTTGAATTAAAACCTGAATTTTTTTAAATTGTGTTTCTGAGATAACAGGACCTATGTGATCACCTTCTTTATTAGGATCATCAACTTTAAACTCTGTTGCATATTTTTTTAATCTTTCAATGGCCTCGTTGTACATGGATTTTTCCACCAACATTCTAGTTGGTGCATTACATGATTGACCTGAATTTCTAAAACATCTCAAAGCTCCTCTTTCTATTGCTTCAGGATCTGCATCTTTAAAGATTATATTAGCCCCTTTTCCACCTAATTCTAAGCTCACACGTTTAAAATCCTTAGCAGCATTTTGGGATATTAAAGCACCTGCCCTTGTTGATCCAGTAAATGAAATCATATTTACATCAGGATGACTTGTTAATGCATCTCCTGTAATAGCACCATCTCCGTTAATTAAATTAAATACACCATTTGGAAATTTTGCTTCATCAATCAATTCTGCAAGTATTATTGCAGAAAGAGGAGCCAACTCAGAAGGTTTTAAAACCATTGAACAGCCAGCGGCTAAAGCAGGAATTACTTTTAAGCAGACTTGGTTCATTGGCCAATTCCAAGGAGTTATCAATGCACAAACACCTTTTGGCTCATAAAGTATTCTTTGATCTTTTGCATGATCTCCTAGGGGTTTTTCAAATTCGAATTCTTTTAAATATTTAATAAATGATTTTGTATGGCTAGCTCCAGTGCCTGTTTGAAGCTTTGATGCAAAATCTTTAGGGGCACCCATCTCTTGAATTATAGCATCAGTTATGTCATTCCATCTTTTTTTGTACAAAGTATAAAATGTTTCAAGTAATTCAATTCTTTCTTCTTTTTTAGAAAATCCCCAAGTTTTAAAAGCTTCTTTTGCTGCAAGAACTGCATCATTTACATCTTCTTTTCCAGCTAATGAAATTACTGCACAACTTTTTTCTGTCGCAGGATTAACAACTATAATATCATTTGGGTTTTTTGGTCCAACCCATTTTCCGTTAATATAAAATTTTTTTTTTTCTAACACTTTGATAGCTTATTTTATAAGTTATTTAATCATAACTTTATTTTTGATGAAAGCTTCACATTGAGCTGAGATATGATCAATCCCTGCTTGAGATATATAGTTTTGCGTAGTAGCTTTCATACACTTAGAATAATCATTATTACTTGATAGACCAAAATATAAGATTGTAACAATAAGTGTAATTGATAAATATTTAATATTTTTCATATTATTACCTTAGCATATCTCCTAGAACTTTCCTATTTTTTTTGAACCACTATAAAATATTTTTGAGAGTTCCTGGTTAGCTCTATTTCTACATTCTATATCTTTTTTGTTCATTAATTCAGTGGGAATATTTGAATATTCATGAAGTTTGTATCTATCTTTGCCTCTTGCTATCTGCACATACATTTTTCCTAATACTTGCTCAACGTTATCACCTATATAGCTTTGTATAACAAAACCAATTCTTCTATCTTTGCTCTTATTGATGCCTGAACCATGAACTATAGTTGGGTGGTGTAATGACATCTGTCCTGCATTTAAAATTATAGGTACTGTGTCCTCTATAGGCACATCTTCAACGGTTTGCCCTCTTGTAAGTAAGTTATTTTGATCAAATTTTTGATTATGATATCTTAAATTACTCTTGTGACTTCCTGGCCACATTCTCATACATCCATTGTTTTCATTAGAATTTGTGATAGCTATCCAAGCAGTAACCCAATTATGTGGCTCTAATCCAATATATTTTGCATCTTGATGGAAACTTACAAATTCTTTTTCATTGGCGTTTTTAATAAAAAGTGTTGTTCCACAAATAAGAATATTTTTGCCAATAATACTTTCTACAGCATCTAGCAACCTATTGTTTAAACATATCTTATTAAATATTGGAGAAATTATATGTACATAATTACGTCCAATACCCTCAAGGATATCTGGACATTTATTTTCAATAATTTCTATTTCTTCTCTAACTTCTTTTGCTTCTTGGGTTGATAAAATGTCAATGGGCGAAACATAACCGTTTTTTCTATAAGAATTTATCTGTTGTTCAGATAAGTTTGACATTTTAGTTTACTAAAAGTTTACCTGTATTCAGAGTATGTTTTATTCTTTCTTGGGTTTTTTTTGTCTCAATTAATTTCATAAAAGACTCTAATTCTAATTTGTACATTTCATCTTCTGATATCATTTTTTTTATATTTGTATCTCCTCCGCTTAAGACATGTGCCAATTCAGATCCAACTTCCATGCCATGGTCTAATATAATCTTTTCATCATACAATTTTTCTAAAATTTTTATCATTTTTTCTTTAAGAGGTTTTCCTGACAAATTAAATGAGCACTCTATTGGAGGTTTAAAGTTTCTATTTTCTTGTATTAATTTCTTTGAAACTTCGAACAAGCTATTTCTATTCATTACTTTTTTATCCTCTGGTCTTAAAAATTTTAAAGGCTCTGCCTCAACAGTTGAAGTTGCTGTAGTTCCATATCCGATGATATTAAATACTTTTAGAGGTGCAAAATCAGGATCTGTTTTTGCTTCATCCGTTTGAAACCACCTCCATAAAACCTCTTTACAGCCACCTCCAGCTGGTACTAAACCTACTCCTGTTTCCACAAGTCCCATTACAATATTTGTGTGCGATACAACAAAATTTGATTGAATAGCCACTTCTTCACCTCCCCCTAAAACTAAACCAGATGGAGCTGAAATAACTGGATAATCTGAATATTTTAAATGCTTACAAGTTTCTTGAAAATATTTAATAAACTTTTCAATAGATTTAAAATCACCTCTATCTGCAAAGTTCATTGTGTATGATAAATTAACACCTGCAGAAAATTGCATACTTTCGTTTATAATTATCAAAGGTTTGTTTGTTGCATTTTTTAATGCATCCATGGAGTCGTAATCTAAAGCACATGCTTTTGTTGTAAACTCAACAATATTAAAATCTTTAAATCTATAAATCTCAGCAGATTTATTTTTATCTACTTTAATTGCTTTAGGTTTTATTTTTCCTAAAGTTTCAATGTCTGTATAAAGTTGTCTCTCACCATAAAAATTTTCATCTTTTGTGCCAGATAAATTTTTTAAAAATGTATTATTTTCAAAACTATCAATACGATCAAAGAAATTTTTAACTCCAATTGATTTTAACATCTCAAATGGACCTAAGGCCCAATTAAAACCAAGACGCATAGCCTCATCTATATCATTAAATTTGTCTGTTATACCCGGAACTAGTGACGAGGCATATTTTATTATTTGTGAAATTACAGACCAAGCATATTTACCATATTTATCTTTTCTATTAATTAATAAGTTTAAATTTAAAGTTTCTATGCCAAGATCAATTTTTTTTGAAGGAGCGTACTCTCCTGTTTGAAGATCAATAGCCTCTAGGATTTTTTGATTATTTTCCTTATTCATTCTATAAAAACCACCTTTACCTTTTCTGCCTGTATATCCAGTTTTGATTAAATTTGTGATTAATGGGTTCTCTATAGCGACAGCTTGAAAGGGATCATTTTCTGGTAGTTCTTTAATAAAACTCTTTAAAACATCTGACATTAAATCTATTCCTATTAAATCATAAAGACCAAATACACCTGTCTTTGGTATACCCATTGGCCTTCCAAAAACTGTATCTGCCTCCTCTATTGAAAGTTTCATCCTGAAAGCTTCTGTCATTGCTACCTGCATTGCAAAAACTCCAACTCTATTTCCAAGAAAACCTGGTGTATCATTACAAACAATAGCTCCTTTGCCGAGTTCTTTTTCACAAAATTTTTTTAATGAATTTATTTTATTAAGGTCATTATTTTCACTTTTTACTATTTCTAATAAACCCATATACCGCACAGGATTAAAGAAATGGGTAATACAAAAATCTCTTTTTTCTTCCTCAGTTAATTTTTCTGATAAAATTTTAATAGGTATTGATGAGGTGTTAGATGAAACAATTGCACCTTGTTTTCTTGATTTAAATATTTTTTCATAAATATTATGTTTAATATCTATTCTTTCAACAACAGCTTCAACAATCCAATCTGCATCCTCAACTGAGTCAAAATTATCGTTTATATTTCCTACGTTAATATTATTTATTTTTGATTTATCTATTAATAAAGGTGGTCTTGATTTATAAATTCTCTCTCTAGCTTTTTCAGAAATTTCTGTTTTTAAGTCTAATAATGTAACTGGAATGTTTGCATTACATAAATGTGCGGCTATGCCACTTCCCATAGTACCTGATCCGATAATTACGACTTTTTTAATATCCATAAATGATTTTTTATAAGTATCCTGTGAAAAATTTCAAATTTATCTGTGCTTAATTCCTCTTAATCTTTCAGACCTTCTTCTTAATAACTCAACTGTTGTAAGTAATGCTATTGATAGGGCAACGAGACAAGTTGCCATACATAATATAACAGGGCTTATTTCCTGTCTTAAACCAGCCCACATTTGTCTAGGAATTGTAACCTGTTCAACACTACCAACAAACAAAACAACTACCACTTCATCAAATGATGTTATAAAAGCAAATAAAGCTCCTGAAATCACTCCTGGTAAAATTAAAGGCATTATTACTTTAAAAAATGTACGCATTGTATCTGCTCCTAAGCTTTGTGATGCTCTGATAAGATTATTATCAAATCCAGTCAAAGTTGCTGTTACAGTTATAACAACAAACGGTGTACCTAAAGCAGTATGAGCAAGTATTAGTCCAGTGTAACTATGAGTAAGACCTAATTTAGAATAAAAGAAAAACATACCAGCTGCTGTAATTATTAAAGGTACTATCATTGGAGAAATTAAAATTGCCATTATCAAACCTTTAAATGGCATGTGAGGTCGGCTTAAACCTAAAGCAGCAACAGTCCCAAGTGCTGTAGCTAAAAAAGTTGATACAAAACCAATATAAAAACTATTTACGGTTCCTCTCATCCATTTGTCAGTACATACTGTAGTAATAATTTCATTCGGATCACAAATGCCTAGCATTTGTTTGTACCATCTTATAGACCAAGCCTCTGACTCAAATGACATAAACTCTCTAGTAAATTCAAAAAAAGGTGAGGAACTAAAAGATAACGGCAAAACAACAAATATCGGCGCTATTAAAAAGAAAAAAACAAATCCACAATAAGTTAAAAAACTATAGTAACCTATTCTCTGTCCTGTTGTTGCATAAACTGGTAAAGCCATAATTATCCTAATTTTATATTTTCTACTCCAATTATTTTATTATAAACCCAATAAAAAACTAACATGACAGCTAGCAAAATAGAACCAAGGGCTGCACAAAGACCCCAATTTAAAGTTGTCTTCAAATGGTACGCAATCCAATTACCTATCATTTGACCATCTTTACCTCCAACTAATTCTGGAGTTATAAAATATCCAATTGCTATAATAAAAACTAAAAGTCCACCCGCACTAATTCCAGGTAGTGAATTAGGCATGTAAACTTTCCAGAATGCATGTAAAGGTGAAGCGCCTAAATTTAGAGCAGCTTTCATATAACTTGGTGATATTGTTTTCATCACACTATATAAAGGTAACACCATAAATGGCAAAAGAATTTGCGTCATAACTATAATGGTTCCTGTTTCGTTGTACATTAGCTTCCATCTATTCTCGTCTGCAATCAATCCAGCTATAACCATTAAATTATTAAAAACTCCATTTTGTTGAAGAATAATCATCCATGCTACTGTCCTTACTAACAATGAAGTCCAGAAAGGCAAAAGCACACAAATCATCAATAAGTTGCTGTATTTTAAAGGCAGTGTCGCTAATAAATATGCAATAGGGTAACCTAACATCAATGTGAATAGAGTAACTAATAAACTTACTTTAAAAGTTTTAATCCATGTATGATTGTAAATTCTTCTATTTTCAGGTTGAGCAATTATTTCTTTATTTGAATCATACTTTAAATCTACAGCATTTAAATAATAACCCATCGTAGTGGGATCAACCATTTCTCCAAGAGCTTTCCAATACAAAGGGTCACCCCATCGCTTATCGATCTCAATCATTTGCTCTTTATATGGTCCTTCTTTAATTCTTTTAAACTTTCTTTGCGATTTTTTAATCAAACTTTTCCAACCAGATTTTGAATAATTCATCCTGGTACTTGATTTTCCTATTTTGTATCCTTTTGCAGCATTAATTTCAAAAAACATGGTCTCATAAACTTCCTCTGGTGGAAGATCTTGTTTGTCCCATTTTTTGAAAACTTCAAAAGTTTTTGGAAATACAGTATTTATATATCTGTCATCTACACTTCTAGACAACATATCTCCAATTGGAATTATGAAAGTAATTAAAATGAAAGCCAAAAGTGGTAAAACTAGTAAGAATGCTCTAATCTTATTTCTTTTTTCAGCTTTCCTTAAACTAACTTTAAGTGGAATTCCATCACTGGTAAGTATAGGTCCTGATATTGTTTCGCTGCTCATAAAATAAACTTACTCTAATATAAAAAAAAAGGCGAGAACGAATCTCGCCTTTTTTTGAATCAATTAAAAGTTTAGTTACCTTTCCAAACTCCAAATCTTTCAGAAACTTCAGCTCCATTATCAGCCCACCAGAATGGGTCAGCAATAACAGATCTTCTCAATCTCTTAGGAGTATTAGGCATATGAGGTAAAACATCTACACCTGTATTGAAGAATGGCTCACCTTTTTTGATGATATCAATACTAGATGATCTCATAGGACCATAAGGAATGTATTTTGCTTGAAGCGCTAAAGACTCAGCAGTTGAAGCATGTTTAACAAACTCTCTTGCTTCAGCTTCATTTTTAGTACCTTTAACAACAACTAAATATTCTTGCTCAAGAACTTGTCCATCCCAAATGTAATTAAAGCTTTTACCTTCTTGAAGTATAGCAGCACCAATTCTTCCGTTGTAAGCTAAAGACATTACAACTTCTCCTGATGATACTAATTCAAGTGGCTTAGAACCAGCTGACCAGAACACAACATGATCTTTAATTGTATCAAGTTTTTTAAATGCTCTGTCAATTCCGCCGTCAGAACTCATTACATCATAAACTTTGCTTGGCTTAACACCGTCAGCAACTAATGCCATTTCTATTAAAGCATTTGCCCATGTATGAATTCCTCTTTTTCCAGGAAACTTTTTAACATCAAAGAAATCTTTGATCGTTTTAGGTTTTTTTCCAGGAAATGCTGCTGGATCATAAAAAGCTACGTAAGACCAAAAGATCTGTGGTGAAATACACTCAGATACTGGTTTTACAACCATGTCATTAATAAAATGACTTTGGTCAACTTTTAGGAATAATCCTTCATCGCAACCAGTGATAGCTTGGTCAGGAAGTACGTCTACTACATCCCAAGTAACATTGTTTGCTTCTACTTGTGCTTTGATTTCTCCAAGACCACCGTTGTAGTTCTCAACAGTTACTCCTGAACCCTTGCTCCAAGTATCTACATAAGCTTTCTGTTGGCTGGCTGTGTAAGCTCCACCCCAAGATACGAAAGTAAGATCCGCATATGCAGAACCAACAAACGCCATTGAGATTAAACCAAGGAAAGCTAATTTGATTGTTTTTATCATTTTTTCCCCTTTAAATTAAATTTAATTTAAGTTTTTAAAGGTAAATTAAAGCATATTGAGATATAGAGATCAAAGAGTTTTTTCTGAAAAAAGTAAGCTATTTATATTAAGTTTAGGCTTTAAAATCTAAAGCTCTTGTGTCACCTGCTTTCCAAGATAATTTTACAGTAGCCCCTTCTTTTAAATCAGAATGATCTGATGAATTTGGAATTTTTACTATAAATTGGTCATTACCACAAACTTTAACTCTAGTTCTTACATGATCTCCTAGATAAATTAGTTCTTCTACTTTGGCCTCAAAATTATTTTCATAATTTTTTTCGTTTACATTAACCCAGACTCTTTCTGGTCTAAGTGATAATAAAGAAGTTTCACCAACTGAATTAATATTAATTTTTAAAGACACTATTTCATCTCCATTATCAGTTTCAACAACACAATTTTTTCCATTCATAGATTTAACTTTTCCTTTTATTTGATTATTCTCACCAATAAACTGAGCAACAAACGAATTGTCAGGTTTTTCGTAAAGAACATCAGGTGTTGATATTTGTTGAATTTTTCCATCATTAAATACTGCAATTCTATTTGACATTGTTAAAGCTTCACTTTGGTCATGAGTTACATATACTACTGTGATACCAATATTTTCATGAATATGTTTGATTTCATATTGCATTTGTTCTCTTAACTTTTTATCTAATGCTCCAAGAGGCTCATCCATTAAAACTAATCTTGGTTGAAATACTAATGCTCTAGCTAAAGCAACTCGTTGTTGTTGTCCACCTGACAATTGCAAAGGCATTCTTGTTCCAAAGTCTTGAAGTTCTACCATCGATAAAGCTTTATGAACTTTTTCATCAACTTCTGACTTTTCCAATTTTCTTACTTCTAAAGGAAACGCTAAATTTTCATTAACAGTCATGTGGGGAAAAAGTGCATAGTTTTGAAATACCATTCCAATACCTCTTTTGTAAGGAGGAATTGAACTAATTGGCTCTCCCCCTAAATAAATTTCTCCACTAGTTGGAGTTTCAAATCCTGCTAACATCATTAGTGTTGTAGTTTTTCCTGAACCAGAAGGTCCAAGCATAGTTAAAAATTCACCTTGTGGAATATCTAAGTTTAGACCTTTTACTACTAAAGACTCTCCATCATAACTTTTGTCTACATTTTCAAACTTAACGAAACTATCTTTTTCTGACATTGAGCATTTAAAACATTAGATAATGGTTTATTCAAGGACTAATTAACCTTTAATATGAAGCTCAGATTGAAATTTATAAAAATTTTCAGCTCCGTTTTCTGTAACTCTTATTGACTCACTGCTCTCTACTCCCCAATCACCAAACTGCATTACTGCAATCATATGAAAACATACGTTTTTTTCTAAAATAGTTTTGTCTCCTTTTTGAATATTTAAAGTATGCTCTCCCCAGTCTGGAGGATAGCCTATGCCAATAGAATATCCAGTTCGAGATTTTTTTTCAATTCCATATTTGTCTAATACTTTCCAAAATGCTTGCGCAACATCATCAGCTGTATTTCCAGGCTTTGTAGCATCTATGCCAGCTTCTAAAGCTTCCCTAGTTTTTTTCATAGTATCAATCTTTTTTTGATCCGGCTTACCTAAAAGTACAGTTCGTGCCATAGGGCAATGATATTTTTTATAAACACCTGATATTTCTATAATGGATGCTTCTCCCTCAACAAATTTATCATCTGACCAAGTTAAATGTGATGCTGAAGTACCTTTGCCTGTTGGCAACAAGGGAACAATAGATGAATAATCTCCACCATGATCTTTAGTTCCCCTAATTAAAGTAGAATAAATTTTAGCTACTGCATCACATTGTCTTACTCCAGGATTTATGACATCAAATGCAGTCTTCATACCTAGCTCCGTTATTTGTGACGCAATATTCATTAGTTTAATTTCTGCATCAGACTTAACGAACCTAGTCCAATTAACAAGCCTCTCAGAGTCTTTTATTTTAGCATTCGGTAATCCATTAAGAAGTTTTTGATGACAATAAGCTGTGTAATAGTGGCTATCCATTTCAACACCTATAGAAAGATTATCCCATTTTCTTTCCTTTATAAGGTCTACTAATCTATCGTATGGATGAATTGGCCATACATGGATATATTTTTCATCATAAATAATAATATTTTCTTTTTTTAAATAAGTTTTAATAAATGCTCCCCCAGCATCTTGTGCTCTAACAAAACAAAGTGGTTCGTCTGCATTCACATGAACTATTACACATTGAGCATAATAAAATGACCATGCATCATATCCTGTTAGATAGTTCATATTATTTGTATCTTGAGAAATCAATAATTCAATGCCTTTCTCCTGCATCGAAGTCTGAACTTTTTTTAATCTTTGCTTATATTCATCTTTAGAAAATAACATAATTAATTTATTAAAAATAATTTACCAAAACCATTTATAGAAGTATTTTTGCCAATCTTTTCTAAAGTATCCCAAATTAAAGCTTGATTACTTGATAAGACGGGTTTATTGAATTTTTTTTCAAGTCTATCTATTATTTGTAAAACAGGAAGAGCGGTACAAGAAACAAAAAGTGCATCTGCCTCTTCCAAATTCATTTGAGACAGTACTTCATACAAATGTTCTGGATCAACTTTTCCAATATCTGTATCATTTTTTATATCAAAATATGAATTTGATGTGATGTTGAAATTTTCTTTTTTAAAAAATTCTATTACTTCATTATTTAAATCTTTTGCATAAGGAGTAAAAACTGCAATTTTTTTAATTTTTAATTTTTTTAAAGCTTTAATTGCAGCAGTGCTTGGTGTACTAACTTTTGCTTCCGGCTTAGCTAGATGAATTTTCTTTTCAATTGCTTTATAGCCAGCAGCAATAGTTCCTGATGTACAACCATAAACTATACAATCTATTTTTTGGTTAGGGAGGATGTCTTTGGTAACATCGGTAATTTTTTCTGACATTTTAATTAAATTTTCACTAGTTAATGGATTATATATTTCTATTCGATTAACGAAAAAATCAATATTCTGGTTTTTTAAAATCCTGAGAAAATCTTTTTCAATTATAAAATCACTAGCTAATGCAATTAAACCTATTCTTGGATTAATGTTAGAATTGTATTTAGGTTCTACTTTTATAGAATTCATTAAATATCTTACAACAAAGAATAATAAATGAATATATTTTTTAATACAATTGTTGACAATTTTATAAACTTAATTAGATTTCTCATATGTTTAAAAAAATAGCTTTAGTGTTTATTTTAACTTTTTTTGCTTCATCGCAGGCTCAATCAAACAGTTGTCCGGTTTTATATCCCGAGTTATTGGAAATGGTTCAAAATAGTAAATTACCTCAAGAAAAAATTGATGAAGCCAAAGCATTAATTGAAAAGGGCTGGGCAATGCATCAGGAAGTTGAGGAAGCGCCTGATGATAAAAAACATTACGAAGCATTAGAAACTCTGTTTCAAGCCCTAGATATTCTTGAGGCAGAATAAATCTACCTATCCTATCACTCAAATTTAATTTAATATTAATGATATTTATTTAATTATTTAACGAAGGACTTAATGAAAATTGGATTTATAGGACTTGGTAATGTAGGTGGAAAGCTTGCAGGGAGTTTGTTTAGAAATAAGTTTGATTTAACTGTTTATGATTTAGACGAAAATGTAACTGATAAATTTAAATCAAACGGCATAAAAATTAAAAATTCTATAAGTGAGATTGTAAAAGAAGTTGATGTAGTTATTACTTGTTTGCCCTCTCCAAAAATCTGTTCTGATGTAATGTTAAGTGAAAACGGAATATTAAAAAATATTTCTAAAGGTAAAATTTGGATTGAAATGAGTACAACTGATCAAAAAGATATAATTAAATTTGGTAAATTAGTTAAAGAAAAAGGTGCTACCCCACTTGAAGCTCCTGTGAGCGGAGGGTGTCATAGAGCTGCTACTGGAAATATAGCAATATTTGTTGGTGGAGAAAGAACTGCGTTTGATATGGTTCTTCCAATTTTAACCTGTATGGGAAAAAAAATACTTCACGTAGGAGAATTAGGTTCTGCATCTATACTTAAGGTAATCACAAATTATTTAGCATCTGTTAATTTAGCAGCCTTAGGAGAGGCGTGGACTATTGCTAAAAAAAATAATTTAGATTTAAAAAAAACTTACGATGGAATTAAAATTTCATCAGGAAATTCATTTGTACATGAGACAGAGAGCCAAGTGATACTAAATGGTTCTTACAATATAAACTTTACTATGGATCTTGTAGAAAAAGATATGTCTCTATTTAATAAACTTTCAAAAGATGAAGATATTGAACTTGAAATCGCTCCTTTCGTTTTAAATATTTTCAAAGATGCTAAAGAAAAGTTTGGATCTAGAGCTTGGTCCTCAATGGTAGTCAAAAGATTAGAAGATAAATATAATATAAACTTTAGAGAGAAAGGATTTCCAGAGGAACTAATTGATACCGAGCCTGAAGAAAAAGGAAATGAAATTTAATGCTAGATAAAAGAAAATTTTATATTAATGGAGAATGGATATCTCCATACAAACCAAATGATTTCAATGTAATAAATCCATCGAATGAAGATTCGTTTGCTGTAATTTCTTTGGGAGCAAAAGAGGATGTGGATAGAGCTGTTGATGCTGCAAAAATTGCCTTCGAAAAATGGAAAAATACAACAAAGGAACAAAGAATAAATTTATTAGAAAAACTTTTAAAAATTTATAAAAGAAGATTTGATGAAATGTCAAAAGCTATTTCTGATGAAATGGGCGCTCCTATAGACTGGGCTTCTGAAGTTCAAACAAGTTCTGGACAAGCTCATTTGGAAGATTTCATTTTAAGATTAAAAGAATACAAATTCGAAAAACAATTTGACTCAAATTCAAATAATCATATTTGTTACGAACCGATTGGTGTGTGTGGATTAATTACTCCATGGAATTGGCCAATAAATCAAATTTCTCTAAAAGTTGTTCCTGCTCTTGCAACAGGATGTACAATGATATTAAAACCATCAGAGATTGCTCCGTTATCAGGAATGATTTTTGCAGATATGATTCATGAAGCAGGTTTTCCAAAAGGAGTTTTTAATTTAGTAAATGGGGATGGAAATGGTGTTGGAACACACTTTTCATCTCATAAAGATATCGACATGATATCATTTACAGGATCTACAAGAGCAGGAAAGTTAATTTCAAAAAATGCTGCTGACACAATTAAAAGAGTATGTTTAGAGCTTGGTGGTAAAGGTGGAAATATAGTTTTTGAAGACGCTTACCCAGAAGCTGTTCGGGACGGAATTAGAAATGTAATGAGTAATTCTGGCCAATCATGTGATGCTCCAACCAGGATGCTAGTACAAAAATCAATTTATGATAGGTCAGTTAAAGAGGCTATTGATGAAGCTAATAAAATAAAAGTAGATTTAGCATCTAAAAAAGGTGGACACATTGGTCCTGTAGTTTCAAAAGTGCAATACGATAAAATTATCAATTTAATTAAAAGAGGAATTGAAGAAGGAGCAACTTTGGCTGCGGGTGGACCTGAAAAGCCAGAGCATCTAAAAAATGGATATTTTGTTAAGCCAACAATATTTACTGATGTAACAAATAACATGAAAATAGCTTCAGAAGAAATTTTTGGACCTGTTCTTTCTATAATACCTTTTGAAGCAGAAGATGAGGCGGTTAATATTGTAAATGATACATCATATGGTCTTGGTAACTATCTTCAAACAAGTGATAAAGAAAAAGCTAAGAGAGTCTCAAAAAAACTAAAGTCTGGTTGTGTTTATATTAATGGAAACAGTGCTGACTCCGGAACACCTTTTGGTGGATATAGACAGTCAGGTAATGGAAGAGAAGGTGGTGTTTGGGGTTTAGAAGAATATCTTGAAGTTAAAACAATAACGGGGTGGAAGTAATTATTTTTTTAAAAAACTTAACCTACCAATAATTTCATCTCTATCCATATAATATCCTTGCAAATGTCTGTGACCTGAATTTGGATTATATGCAGTTCTACCATGCAAAAGTCTTCTGTTATTAAACGAAAATATATCTCCTTTTTCTAATTTAAATTTAATTTGAAACTTGTCATCATGCAGCAAATTTCCAAATCTATGGTGTGCTTTATAAACTTTTTCCATAATATCAGGATGGCAGTCTAATGCATCCATAGTAGCTACACTAAATCTTATATCGTTATAATCTCCATCTTTTGTCAAAGTTATTGCTGGGGCATAGAAACTTCGATGTGCCACTTGAGTATAATCTTTATCTCTGAACCTTAGAGGAGTGTTGACTAAAATTTCAAAAATTTCTTTTTCATTATTTCTTAAATAGTCAGCTACCGCAAATGCATCTACTGCTGAAGAGTTTCCTCCTTCAGCTTCATTTATCAAACAATGGAGGAATTGATAACCTGGGGGATTTTCAAACCAAGGTAAATCCATATGGTTTCTTAAAGCGTGAGCTGTATATGCAGAATTATTTGGCTTTGGCACATTAATAACCTCAAAAGGTGTCTTAAAAAAAGTCTCACGCGTATGACTTATTCTATTCAATAATGGAAGAGCAGATTTATTAGCTGATGGAGCATTTTTTACAATTGCTATTCCCTGATGATGAAGAAGTTCAAGCCATTTTATTAATCCTTTTTCAGAATTTAAAATTTCATCATGATCTATTTGTATCAAATCTAAATTTTTTTGTAATGAAGAGTCCCATAATTTATAAGGTGAAGAATATCTTTTTTTATTTTTAATTGTATAACAATTTTCTCTTAACCATTTTAAATCATAGTAACTTATATGTTCACCCTCACTCCACTCTATTTCTAGCTTTCCTTCTTTGTTAATGTTATATTTTTTTGCATTTATATCAGTGGATATCTTTAAAATATTAAACATTCTATGTCTTGTATTTTTGTCATGGGCTGATGGGCAATTATCTCTTAACCATAAATAATTAAATTTACTCTTTTGGCCGTCACTCCATTCTACTTCAAGATGAGAAGTATTTTTTTTGATATTCTTAATTGAATAATTTTCTTGCATAACATTTATAATTTATAATTTGCATTTTCTCTATCTAGTCTTCTTAATAAAGCAGCCCACTCTGTTTTTCCATCATAATTATAATCGTCAGATTTTGACATATGTTGCCAATAATATTCAGCTTTTTGTTTGTCAATAGGTCTTGGAGTAAGATTCATGGATAAATTTTTTATTTGGACTGAACAAGCTTGCTCTAAATAGTAGGCTCTAAAAAAAGCTTCCGCTGCCGTTTTTCCAAGCGTATAATATCCATGATTGCGCGTGATAAGAATATCTTTTTTTTTTATAATATTTTTAAATTTTTCACCATAATCATCATCTTCTGTAAAATCATAATCTATATATTCAATTAGATGGCTTAGATAAACTGCGGCTTGTGAAAAATATTGAAGCCCCTCTTCAGTGCCTCCAACAGCCATAACATTCTCACTATGACCATGAACATAATAATTAACATCCTCTCTAGTATTAAAAATCCATTTACATAAATTTAAACATCCATCATTTAACCAAGGACTTTTAGGATCTAACGGTTTGCCGTTATTATCTACTTCTATTAAAGATGAAGCTGTAATTTCATCATAGAACATTCCATATTGATGAACTAAAAAAGTATTTTTATTTTCTGAAGATCTTGCAGCTGCACATTGATTGGCCAAATCGGTCATACCGTATATGTCTAATATTCTATAAAGTGCTGCAAGTTCTTGTCTTACATCTAAATTATTTTTTGACATTTAAGCCTTTATTATAAAAAAAAATTTTCTTATACTTATATAAAAGAAACTATATATCAATTCAATTTATAGTTGAATTAAAAAGTTAAAAGTTTTGCATGAGTTTGGTTCTGCTGTTAGAAATACATTAAAAAATGTCAAAGATTGAAATAAATAACGTCTACAAAATTTTTGGTAACAATCCAAAATCTATTATTCCAATGGTAAAAGATGGAGCTACCAAGGAGGATATTCTTGAAAAGACTGGTCATACAGTTGGTTTAGATAATGTTTCTTTAAAGATTGAAGAAGGTGAAACATTCGTGTGTATGGGTCTTTCAGGTTCTGGTAAATCAACATTAATTAGACATTTAAATAGATTAATCGACCCAACAGAAGGTGAAATACTAGTTGAGGGAACTAATGTTTTGTCTCTTAACCAGGAAAAATTAATTGAATTTAGAAGACATAAAATGAGCATGGTTTTTCAAAGATTTGGATTGTTTCCACACAAAACTGTTCTGCAAAATGTTGGTTATGGTCTTGAAATGCAAGGTATAAAAGATGAGGAGAGAGTAAAGGTATCAATGGAGAAAATAGAGTCTGTTGGTTTGAGTGGATTTGAACATCAATACCCAAGTCAATTATCAGGAGGTATGCAACAAAGAGTTGGATTAGCAAGAGCTTTGGCAACAGACACTGATATCATGTTAATGGACGAAGCATTTAGCGCTCTAGACCCATTAATAAGAAGTGATATGCAAAAACAATTAATTGATCTTCAAGCTGAGTTAAAAAAAACAATAGTTTTTATTACACATGACTTAGATGAATCTTTAAGACTGGGTGATCATATTGGAATATTAAATGCTGGTAAACTTGTTCAAGTGG